>CAKUGW010000018.1 GCA_934654805.1 uncultured Kiritimatiellota bacterium | reverse complement strand
TAGAAGACGGCGTGGCGCGCGTTGCGCTCGACGATCGAATGGTCCCATTCGGGATGGCGGCCGAGGCCGTTCTCGCCGTAGCCCGGCTCGTGCCCCTCGACGTTCGCCTCGGCGATCACGTAGATGCCGTAGCGGTCGCAGAGGTCGTACCAGCGGCGGTCGTTCGGGTAGTGCGAGGTGCGCACGGTGTTGATGTTGTGGCGCTTGAAGAGCGTGATGTCCTTCATCATGTCGTCCATCGAGACGGTGCGCCCGTTGTCGGGGTTCGTCTCGTGGCGGTTCACGCCCTTGAACTTGACCGGCTGGCCGTTGACGAGGAAGCGGCTGCCGACGATCCTCTGCTCCTTGAAGCCGACCTTCTTCGCGCGGATGTCGTCGCCCTTCCGGATGACGAGCGTGTAGAGGTAGGGGTCTTCGGCCGACCAGAGGCGCGGGTTCGCGACCTGCAGCGGCGCGAGGCCGCAGGTGAACGCGCCGACGAGTTTGCCGTCCGCGTCGTAGAGCTTCGCGTCCGCAAGGTCGCAGCCGGCGACGTTCAGCTTCGCGGAGGCGTAGCCGGCGGCGAGTTCCGCCTGGACCGTGAAGTCCCAGATGCCGTCCTTCGGCTTCGCCCAGAGCGTGACGTCGCGGAAGATGCCGGAGAAGCGGAACATGTCCTGGTCCTCGAGGAAGCTGCCGTCGCACCAGCGGTAGACCTCGACGGCGAGGAGGTTCGCGCCGTCCCTGAGGTAGGGGGTGATGTCGAACTCGGAGGGGAGCTTCGAGTCCTCGGCGTAGCCGACCCTGTGGCCGTTCACCCACACGTAGTAGGCCGAGTACACGCCGTCGAAGCGCAGGATGACGTCGCGGCCCGCCCAGTCCGCCGGCACGGTGAACGTCGTGCGGTAGGACGAGACGGGGTTGTAGTCGCGCGCGTCCGTGTCGCGGTCGCGGATCGTCGGCGCGGCGACGTCGCGCTTCGGGTCCCAGGCGTGGGGATAGCGGACGTTCGTGTAGCCGGGCGCGCCGAAGCCGCGCATCTCGACGCAGCTCGGCACGTCGATCGTGAACCAGCCCGAATCGTCGAAGTCCGCCTTCCAGAAGTCCTTCACGCGCAGGTCGGGGCTGCCCGCCCACGAGAGCTTCCAGTCGCCGTTGAGGCTCTTCCTGTACGGCGTCTCGGGCTCAAGGGCGTCCGTGAGCGCGGCCGCCTCGCTTGCGAGCGGCATCGCGTACGTGCGCGCCGGCAGGCGGTTGATGGAGTTGACCTGGAGGTTCTCCCAGTCGTTCGTCGGGGCGGCCAGCGCCGTGCCCGTGAGCAGCGTCGCCGCAAGTGTCGTCATGGATCTCATTTTCTTGTCTGCCTTTCTTCGTTATCAGTACACAAACAGCATCTCCCGGTATTTCGGGAGCGGCCAGCGGGCGTCGTCGACCAGGCCCTCCAGCCGGTCGACCGTCTTGCGCAGGTCTGCCATCGCGGCCGCCTGCCGCGCGGGGTCGTCGCCGCCCAGCGCCTTCTCCAGCCGGTCGCACTTCACGTGCAGGTCGTCCAGCCCCGCGCCGAGCTTCAGCGAAAGAGCCGTCAGCCCCCGGATGCCGGTCTTGAGGCCGTCCGCCTTGGCCTGCCCAAGCGCCGTCGCAAGCCGCGAGAACTCGTCCGCCACGACGGGCCGCACCATCGACCGCGCGATCTCGAGGGCGATGCCCGCCTCGATGCGGATGCGGCGGTGGTAGTCCTCCAGCCCGATCTCCCGCCGCGCGCGCATTTCCGTCGCGGAGAGGACGCCGTACTTCTCGAAGAGCGCGACGTTGGCCGCGTCGCCGAGCGGCGCGAGGGCCTCCGGCGTGTCCCGCAGGTTCGGGAGCCCGCGCCGCGCCGCCTCCTTCGGCCAGTCCGCCGAATAGCCGTCGCCGGAGAAGACGATGCGGCGGTGCGCCTTGACGAGCCGCTGCAGCAGCTTCTGGAGGTTCGCGTGGAAGTCGCCCGTCATCGCCTCCAGCTTGTCGCAGAGGGCGTCGATCGACTCGGCGACGATCGTGTTCAGCACCGTCTGGCTGTACGCGCAGTTCTGCGAGGCCCCCGGCGCGCGGAACTCGAACTTGTTGCCCGTGAAGGCGAACGGCGACGTGCGGTTGCGGTCGGTCGTGTCGCGCGGCAGCGGCGGCAGCGTGTCGACGCCGATGCGGAGACCGGCCCCGGGGCCTGTGCGGCGGTCCGGGCGGGCGGGGACAGGCCCCGGCTTCGCGCCGCGCGCGATCGCGTCGAGGACGGCGTTCAGCTCGTCGCCGAGGAAGACCGAGATGATCGCCGGCGGCGCCTCGTGCGCGCCGAGGCGGTGGTCGTTGCCCGCGCCGGCCGTCGTCATGCGCAGGATGTCCGCGTGCTTGTCGATCGCGCGGAGGACGGAGACGAGGATCGTCAGGAAGATCGCGTTCTCGCGCGGATTGTCGCCCGGCGTCAGGAGGTTGCGCCCGCCGTAGGCGATCGACCAGTTGCAGTGCTTGCCCGAGCCGTTCACGCCCGCGAAGGGCTTCTCATGCAGGAGGCAGACGAGCCCGTGCTTCTCGGCCGTCTGGCGCAGGACCTCCATGACCATCATGTTGTGGTCGACGGCGAGGTTCAGGCCCTCGAACGTCGGCGCAAGCTCGAACTGCGCGGGCGCGACCTCGTTGTGGCGCGTCTTCGCCGGGATGCCGAGCTGCCAGAGGCGCTCCTCGACCTCGGTCATGAACGCGAGGACGCGCGGCCGGATCGAGCCGAAGTAGTGGTCGTCGAGCTGCTGGTGCTTCGCGGGCGCGGCGCCGAAGACCGTGCGGCCCGCCTGCAGCAGGTCGGGGCGCTTCAGGTAGAAGCGGCGGTCGACGAGGAAGTACTCCTGTTCCGCGCCAAGCGTGACCGCGACATGCGCCTTCTTCTGCCCGAACTTCCGCATCAGCCGCTCCGTCGCGCGCGAGACGGCCTGGATGGAGCGCAGGAGCGGCGTCTTCATGTCGAGCGTGTCGCCCGTGAACGAGCAGAACGCCGTCGGGATGCAGAGCGTCGCGCCGTTCGCGTGGCGCTTGACGAACGCCGGCGAGGTCGGGTCCCACGCCGTGTAGCCGCGCGCCTCGAACGTCGAGCGCAGCCCGCCCGACGGGAAGGACGAGGCGTCCGCCTCGCCGCCGATCAGGTTCTTGCCGGAGAAGCGCTGCACCGCCTGCGCAGGGCCCGTCGGCTCCAGGAAGGCGTCGTGCTTCTCGGCCGTGCCGCCCGTGAGCGGCTGAAACCAGTGCGTGAAGTGCGTCGCGCCCTTCTCGAGCGCCCAGTCCCTCATGCCGGCGGCGACCGCGTCCGCGATCGTCGGGTCGAGGGGCTTCGAGTCGCGCATCGTCGCGAGCAGCTTCGCGGCGACGGCCTTGGGCAGGTGGCGGCGGATCGCCCTCTCGGAGAAGACGTCCGCACCATAGGTCTTGAGGCTCGTGTCAGGCATATCTGCGCATTATACCAAAGATGCGGACATCCTGCCGTCCGGGAAAAGGAAGGGCGCGGTAGCAATGCCGCGCCCTTCCTCCGGACCTGTCCGCCGCACCGGTCAGTCGGCCATCGGACGGACCTTGCCCTCCTTGACGCGTTTCTCGATGACCTGCTGGGCGATGTTCTTCGGCACCGCCTCGTACTGCTTGAAGATCATCGTGAACGAGCCGCGGCCCTGCGTGACCGTGCGGATCGCGTTCGAGTAGCCGAACATCTCGCCGAGCGGGACGGTCGCCTTGAGGAGCTTGACGCCCGCGCGGTCCTCCATGCCCTCGATGCGGCCGCGGCGCTGGTTGATCGAGCCGTTCGCCGCGCCCATGTACTGCTCGGGGACGACGACCTCGACGTCCATCATCGGCTCCAGCAGCTGCGGCTTCGCCTTGAGGAACGCCTGCTTGAAGCACTGCATCGCGCAGGTGATGAACGCGAACTCGTTCGAGTCGACCTCGTGGTACGAGCCGAAGTAGACCGTCGCCTTGACGTCCACGACCGGGAAGCCCGCGAGCGGGCCGGCCTCGAGCGCCTTCTTGACGCCCTTCTCGACCGCAGGGATGTACTCCGTCGGAATCACGCCGCCCTTGACCTCGTTGACGAACTCGAAGCCCTTGCCCGGCTCCTGCGGCGCGAGCTTCAGGCAGACGTGCGCGTACTGGCCGCGGCCGCCGGACTGCTTGACGTGCTTGTACTCGTTGTCGACCGGCACCGTGATCGTCTCGCGGTACGCGACCTGCGGCGCGCCGACGTCGCACTCGACGTTGAACTCGCGCTTCAGGCGGTCGACGATGACCTCGAGGTAGAGCTCGCCCATGCCGGCGATGATCGTCTCGCTCGTCTCCTGGTCAAACGTGACGACGAAGGTCGGGTCCTCCATCGCGAGCGCGTGGAGCGCGACGCCGAGCTTCTCGTTGTCGCCGCGCGACTTCGGCTTGACCGCGACCGAGATGACCGGCGCCGGGAAGTCGATCGACTCCAGCGTGATCGGGTGGTCGGGGTCGCAGAGCGTGTCGCCCGTGCGCGTCTCCGTGAGGCCGACGCACGCGACGATGTCGCCGGCGTGCGCCTCGTCCAGCGGCTCCTGCTTCGAGGCGTGCATGCGGAAGAGGCGCGAGATGCGCTGCTCCTTGTTGATCGTCGAGTCCAGCAGCTCCTCGCCGAGCTTCAGCGTGCCCGAGTAGACGCGCACGAACGTGATCTTGCCGCCCGACTTCGGGTCGTTCATGATCTTGAACGCGAGACCGCAGAACGGCTCGGTGTCGCTCACCTCGCGCTTCTGGGTCGGGTCGTCGGCCGAGACCGCCGGGCCCGCGTCGAGCGGCGACGGCAGGTAGTCGCAGACCGCGTCGAGAAGCGGCTGGATGCCCTTGTCCTTGAACGCCGACCCGCAGAACGCCGGGGTGATCGTGCGCGCAAGCGTGCCCTTGCGGATCGCCTTCTTGATCTCGTCGTCCGTCAGCTCCTCGCCCGCGAAGAACTTCTCCATGAGCGCGTCGTCCTGCTCGGCGGCCGACTCGACCATCTTCTGGCGGTACTCCTTCGCCTTCTCGACGTACTCCTCCGGGATGTCCTTCTCGATGACCGTCTTGCCGAGCGACTTCATGTCGAAGTAGAGGGCCTTCATCTTGATGAGGTCGATGACGCCGTCGAACGTCTCCGCCGCGCCGATCGGGATGACCATCGGCACCGGGTTCGCGTTGAGCTGGCTCTTCATCTGCTCCATCACGTTGTAGAAGTTCGCGCCGACGCGGTCCATCTTGTTGACGAACGCGATCTTCGGCACCTTGTACTTCTCGGACTGGCGCCACACCTGCTCGGACTGGGGCTGGACGCCGCCGACCGCGCAGTAGAGCGCGACCGCGCCGTCAAGGACGCGCAGCGAACGCTCGACCTCGGCCGTGAAGTCCACGTGTCCGGGGGTGTCGATCAGGGAGAGGCGGTAGGCTCCCCACTGCACGCACGTCGCGGCGGACTGGATCGTGATGCCGCGCTCCTGCTCCTGCACCATGAAGTCCATCGTCGCGGCGCCGTCATGCACCTCGCCGATCTTGTAGTTCTTGCCGGAATAGAAGAGAATTCGCTCGGACGTCGTGGTCTTGCCACCGTCAATGTGGGCCATGATGCCGAAGTTTCTCACGTGATCGAGCGGAATGTCGCGCTTTGCCATTTTCTTGTTTCTTCCTTTAGTTAGAAAAATTTTGCGTATTATACCGAAAAAAGCCCCCGCCTTGCAAGGGGGGTGTCTCAAACCGCCTCATTTCGTCCGCATTGTGCAGGTTTTGACAAGAAATCTCTCATGCCTCACTCGGGGACTGCGCGCAGCTTCCGGTCGATCTCGCGTTCGGCGCGCCACGCCGCCGCGAGCGTCACGTCCGTCGCCGCCGTCTCGAACGTGTGCGTGAAGAAGCCCTCGTAGGCCTGCGCGCCGTTGAGGCCCCGCAGCGAGAACGAGACTTTCGCCGTCCCCGCCGGGACGCGCCCGACAATCTCGACCGTGCCGCTGCGGTAGAGGTTCCGGAGGAGGCGCGGATACGCCTCGGCCTTCGCGTCCGCCGCGAAGATGACGCGCAGGTCCGACAGCACCGGGTCGCGGAACCGCTCGGACAGCCCGTCGATCCCCTCGCCCGCGCGCCAGCGCCAGCCGTCGAAGACGAACCCCTCGCCCCGGTTGCCGCGCGTCAGCGCGTCGATGAGCGCACGGTTCGCGGACGCCTTCACGCCGTACATGTAGACGGAGATGAGCCCGTCGTTGAGCGCGGTGAACTTCGACAGGATGCCCGCATTGTCCCGCACGCCCGCGTTCGCGTCGCCGTCCGTGACGACGAGCGCGATCAGCGGACGCGCCGGGTCGCGCGGCAGCGTGAGGACGGACGAGATCGTCGCGAACACGTCCGTGCGCCCGTGCGCCGCGAGGTTGTTGAGCCATTTGTCCGAGCGGTCGAACGACGCCTGCGTGCAGTCCTGCCACGTGCGGAACGCATACGCGAAGCGGTCGCGGAACGCGACGAGGTTGAAGCGGTCGCCCGTGTTGGTCGCGCTGCGGAGGATGCGCTTGGCGGCCTTGCGGATCGAGACGATGCGATCCGAGCCGATCGAGCCGGAGGCGTCGATCAGCACGACGACGTCCTTCGGCACGACCGCAAGCGACGCGCGCGGCGTCACCATCACCTTGAAATAGGTCCACGCGCCCTCCGTCTGCCGCGTCATCGCCGTGTGGACGAACTTCGGCAGCTCGACCGCCTGCTCGGACTCGACAAGCGCCTTGACGGCCGCCTTCTCCTCCTCGACGACCTTCTCGTCGACCTTCTCGTAGACTTCCTCGGACGGCACGAACGCCGCCGCCGGGCTTTCCGCCGGCAACGCCGCGCGCGCGAGCTGCGTCGGCAGGAAGGCGGAATCGGGGTCTGTCCCCACGGACGGCGTGAGCCTGAGGAGCGGCGCGGCCCCGGCCTCGGCGCGCGGCAGGGCCGCCGGCGCCGCGAGCGCGGGCACGTCCGGGACGGACGGCGTCTCGATCGGCGCGCGCGGAATCTTCGCCGAGACGACCGCGTCCAGCCGCAGCGGCTCCGTGTCGAAGACCGGCGCGACCGCCCCGACCGCCGGCGCGGCCGGCACGGACGCGACGGCGGCCTTGACGGCGACCGGCAGCACGTCGGGGGCTTCGGACGGCAGAGGCTCCGTCGCGGCGACCGTCTCGGCCGGCGGCGCGTCCTTCTGCGCGGCGAGGTCCTCGACCGCGTCGATCTTCACGGGCTCCGGGCGCGGCACTTCCTTCGTGACGCGCATCGGCGCGCGCGCCACGATACGCGAGCCGCCCGCCGCGACGTGCGTCATCACCTTCGGCTTCGCGTAGAGCATGACGCCGACGTGCACAAGGGCCGAGACCACCAGCGCCGTCACGACGAGCTCGCCTTTCGCCTCGCGCGTCATGCCGCCACCGCCTGAAGGGCCTTGCCGAAAACTGTCATTCCGTTCTGCATAAGGGTCGGTAGTATAGCAGTTTCCGCCCGAGCCTGTCCAGCGTGGACGCGACAGGCGACGCAGTTTCCCCTACTCCCAGCCGTAGGTCGCGCGGCAGCCGTCGCCGAATCGCCACTGGCGCGGGCGCGGCGTCTCCATCCAGTCCAGGGGCGCTGCAGTGGACATCGGGCGCGAGGCCGTCTTCCACGCCGCGCCGAGCGCGCGGGCGACTTCGGGGTCGACCGCGAGCGAACGCTTCCAGCTCGTGAAGAGCGCCGTGCCGCTGCGGGCGACGAGGTCGAGCCACTGGCGGTTCAGCCGCCACGGCACGTCCCCCGCGTTCACGAGCCCCACGCAGTCGCCGTCGTTCAGGTAGAAGACGCCGTTGTGGATCGCGCGCATCCCCAGCGTGTTCGGCCCCATCTTGCGCGTCCGCGCCCACTCCTTGCCGCTCGTGTCGTCGCCCGTCCGCTGGATCTCGAAGAGGCCCGCCGCGAAGTGGTCGAGCGCGTTGCACCCGATGATCAGCATCCGGTCGCCCGCCGCCTCGCGCATCGCCCGGTAGAGTCCGCGGACGACCTCCGCCGTCGTCCGCGAGCGGTCGCGCCATTGGGGCAGCGGCTTCTTCACGGGCGAATCCTCGAGCTCGTAGCCCCACGTCACGTTCCAGTCGTAGGTGATGAAGTCGATCTTGACGAGCTCCAGGCCCCAGTCCGCGAAGCGCGCCATCTCCTCGCGGATTCGCCGTTCCCACTTTGGTTCGGTCGGGTCGACGGGCAGGGCCTTCTCCCCCTCGTCCGGCTCGAACGGGCGGTACCAGAGGCCGGGGCGCGCCCGCAGGGCCTTCACGCGGCGCGCGAATTTCGGCATCTCCATCCCCCAGCGCGAATTGACCGCGCCCCACTGCCCGCCCGGCCGCGACGGGTCGCCGCCGTGCTTCAGGGCGTTCTGCCAGCCGTCGTCCACGACGACGAAGGGCCGGTTCGTCGTGGGCTCGCCCGGCTGGGCGTCCATCGCGTCGACGAGGAACTGCGCGTCGGCGAGGAAGTTCGTCGCCGTGTTGAATCCGTAGGCGCAGTACCAGTCGTTGTAGCCGTAGACCGGCGCGGCGGGCAGGCGCGGCGCGGGGCACATCAGGCGGCAGAACGCGCGGCCCGCCGCGAACGCCGGCTCGCCGGGCGTTCCCTTGCGCGCGACCAGCGTGCAGAGCGCGAGCGCACGGTCGCCGAGCTCGACGGGGCGCGATCCGGCGCGGACGTCCAGCGTCAGCTCGAGGCCGTCCGGGCGCGCCCGCCAGCAGGCGAAGGCGCACGGCTGGACCTTCACGCCGTAGCCGTCCGTGCGCGCGCCGTCCGTCGCGAGGAGGTACCACGCCATCGTCCCGCCGCGCGGCGCGTCCGCCGCGTCGATGCGGCGCCAGGCGCTGTCGCCGTAGGTGCGCTCCCACATGCCGCCGAGGACCCGCGTCGCCGCGCCGAGGGCGCCGCGCCAGGCGAGCGTGACGGTCGAGGCCGTGCCGCCGTGCAGGGTGAGCGTGCCGTCGGCCGCGCGCGTGACGCGGCTGCCGGCGGGCTGCCCGTCGACCCGGACCTCCGCCGGGGCGGACAGCGGGATGAAGTCCATCGCCTGCGCGTACCCGGCGGCGAGAACTGAGGCGAATGGGGTCATCGCCAACTGCAAGTAAACGTGACTCGTTTTCATGTCCCTATCTGTTTCCTTGTTTTGTTGCTTTCGCTCAACACGGAGATGATGGAGAGGCGGAGGCACGGAGTTCCTGCCTGTGGGCTCTTTGTCCACGAATTGTCACGAATCGAGTCCACCCTCTCCGTGTCTTTCTTTCTCCGTTTTCTCCGCGTTCAACGCCGTCGGCATTCCTCAAATGAACATTCCTTCAATACCGCTTCAGCAGTTCCAGCAGCGCGCGGTCGAGCGTGTGGCCGTCGTAGGCTTCGTAGCGGACGTCTGTGCGGTTCGAGTCAAGGACGCCGAACGTGCCGCGCCAGTTCCAGAGCGCCCAGCTCCAGCCGCGCTCCTTCAGGAGCCGCAGGTTGTCCTCCAGCCACGCGAGGGCGACGTCGTGGGGACAGGCCCTGAACGCGCCGAACTCGCCCATCATGACGAACGCGCCCTTCGCGGCGAGGTCGTCCCACGCCTTGAAGTTGCTGCGGTAGAGCGCTTCCAGCCCCGCCTCGGCGTAGCGGCGCGGCGTGGCGTCCGGCGGCTCGGCCGAGACGAACGGACGGGACGCGCCGAAGCCGGCGAACCGCTGGACGAACCGTGACGCCGGCGCGAAGCGCGGCACGATGCGCAAGAGGGCGGTGCGTCCGTCCGGCGCCGTCAGGCGCACCCCCGTCAGATGGCACCAGTCGCCCGCCGCGAGGCTGATCTCCAGCCGCTTCACGGCGCGCGCCACCCGCAGCGTCTCGATGCCGAGGTAGTCGCCCTGCAGGATCTTCCACTTCGGATGCTCCGCGACCGAGCGCCAGTTCGGGTTCCCCTTTTCGGGACGGAAGGTGATGTCCCGGATCGTCTTGCCGTCGCCCGTCACGCGCACGGTCACCTTCTCGCTCACGCCGCCGAAATGGAGGGCGATCTCGCCCGCCGGGACGTTCTCGATCACGAGCGGCACGCGCAGCTTCGGCTTGCCCGGCCCCGCGAGAAGCCCCGTCGGCGCGTCTTCGGGAAGCGGCCAGACGGGCGGCAGGGACGCCGTCAGCCCCACGCACCACGGCGCGCCGAAGTGCGAGACGGACATCGGCCTGTAGCCCCGCATCGCCTGTGCGACGCCGCGTTCGCCCGCGAGCGCGAACGTCGGCAGGTTCCCGCCGTCGCGTCCGTCCGAGAACACGAGGCGGTCGGGGTCTTCCGCGCGGATCGCCGCGAGCGCCGGACGGATCGCCGCGACGTATTTCGCCTCGTCGATCTTCGGCGGCTCGTTCACGAGATCGAACGAGACGCGGCGGTTCGGCCACTTCTTCCAGCGTCGCGCGAACAGCCCCCAGTAGCGGGCGAACACCTTCTGTGCCGTCGCGTCCGCGAACAGGTCGGCCGGCTCCTTTCCCGTCGGGTTCACGCAGTAGCCGGGCGCGCGGTGCAGGCAGACCTGCACGTGGAGGCCGTATCTCTCGCCCCATTCGATCGCCTGGTCCACGGCCTTCAGCCGTTCCTCGTCAATCGCGTTCCAGTCACCGCCGTGCGTAAAGTAGCGGTAGTCGATCGGCAGACGCACGAAGTTGAAGCCTTCCGCACGGATCCGGCGAAAGTCCCATTCGCGGTAGGCGGGCGTCGGATCGCTCGTCGGCCAGACGAACATCTCCAGCAGGTTGAATCCGCGCCACCGCTCGGACGGCCTCCAGTCGGCGCGGCGGGAGTCGTCGGACACTTCGCGGACGCATCCGGCCAAAGCGGCCAGCGCGACAGTCAGCAAGAGGCCGCGCTTCATGTCCGCACCTCCAGCGGCGCGCCGCAGCGTCCGAACGCCGAGCGCGCCCGCACCTCGAACCGCACCCGCGCGCCCGCCGGGAACTCCTCGACGGCGAACGGACAGGCCACGGGAATCGTCTCCTCGCTTTCGGGACGGGCGCAGCGATCCGAATAGACGAGCCGCGTCACGGCGGGCGTCGCCGCGTCGCCGACGAACGCCCGCACCTCGTAGTCGAGCGCACGCGGCGCCGTCGCCGTCGAGACCGCCGCCGGGAACGTCACGCGCCACTGGTCAATCGGCTCGCGCTCGCGGTTTTCCGCCGCGCAGCGCATGACCGTCGCGCGCGCGCCGGCGGGAAACTGCGGCGCGGGCGTCTCCGCCGCGCGGCGGTCGAACGCATACGGCTTCGCGGCCGCCGCACCGAGCGGCAGTTCCCACGCCGGGCCGAGCGGTGCGTCCAGCCGGAAGTCGATGCGCTTCAGGACGATGCGGTCGTCCCACACCGAGACGAGCAGCCCCTGTTCGGGCACGGACATCGGATAGGTCGGCAGCAGCGGCGTGACGCCCTGCCGCGCCCGCGCGTCGTCGATCACCCGCGCGTTCTCGCGGCCGTTCGCCTGCGTGACGTAGGCGAGGGACGGCGCCTCGACGGCCGTGAACGCCCCTTGCCAGACCATCTTCTCGTCCGTCAGCGTACGGTGGGCGTGGCCGCAGAACGCGACGCAGTTCGGATGGCGCACGAGCATCGCCGTGGATCGTCCGTCGTCAAGCCCCGTCATTTCCGCTCCGCCCATCGTGCCGCGATAGACGCGGTGCTGGGCGTAGAAGAACGGCTTCTGCGGATCAAGCGCGAGCGACGCGAGGCGCGCTTCCGCGCCGGGCGTGTTGTCGCCGCGCGGATTCGCCGCGCCGCCGTCCATCGTGAAGTTCGCGAGCACGAAGCGGTAGCCCTTGACGTCGCGGACGAACAGCGGCTCGTACTTCTCGCCGAACGCCTCCTCCCAGCGACGGGCCGCACCTGACTGGCGAATCGCCATCGCCTCCACCTCGGCCGCCGAAAAGCCGTACATCTTCTGCGCCGCCTCGAAGCTGCCGAAATGGTGGTGGGCGTAGCCGCCGCTGTCGTGGTCGCCGTAGAGGAAGAGCCGCGTCACCGGCGCGCCATCGCGGCGCCGGTCGCCGGGAAAGACGGCGCGCCACGTGTCGGCGACCATCTTCAGCTGGTGCGAAAGTCCCCAGTCCGTCAGGTCGCCGCAGCACATCACCGCATCGACGGCGTGCGCGTCGAACCAGCGAAGCGCCCGCGCATACTTCGCGCAGCTCCGCGCGTCCTTCAGGTGGATGTCGGAAATCACGCCGAAGACGAGGCGCGGCGGCGTCTGATCGCCTGCCAACGTCCGCGCCGGCCCCAACAGGCCGAATCCGGCGGCGCCGGCAATGAATTCGCGTCGGTTCATGTCCGCTCCTTCCTATCGGATGATGAGGACGGCCCCGGACTTCTTCGCGCGCAGGAAGTCGTCCGCCCGCTTCTCGCCGTCCCAGACGACGATCTCGTCGAGGTGTCCCGCCGAGCCGCCGCCCACGTAGAACCGCGACACGCCGGTCGCCACGGCGAGCACGCCGTTCAGCGTCGATTGGGCGACCTGCTCGTAGTCGCGGTAGAGCGTGACGACCGTGTTCGCGCCATCCGTCCTGAAGTTCGCCGCATAGTGGTGCCAGCGCCCGTCGAGGCTGTCTGCCGGATAGGTCGCGACGACCGTGTTCGCCTCCGCTTCGGTCGAGGCGACGAGCTCCAGCGTCTTCCCCGTCGCGTCCGTGCGCAGCCCCCAGACGAAGTCATCGACGTCCTTGTTGTCCACGAGCCGCATGACGCCCGCCGTCGGCTTCGTGGCGGACGCGCGACAGAAGAACTCCAGCGTGAAGTCGGCGCGGTCGAGGACGCTTGCCGACTCGTAGGCGAGATAGCGGCCATCATAGCGCAGGGAATGCGCGTTCGTCTCGCGGACGACCGCACCCGCCGCGTCGAGAAGCGCCTTGCCCGGCACGCGCCCCGACAGCGTCGGCGGATTCGCGGCGTTGTTCGTCCAGCCGCCACCGAAGACCTGTGCGTTGACGCACGAGTCCAGCACGTTCTCCTCGTAGGTCAGGTGGATGAGCTTGCCGTTGGCGTACGGGGCGACCGTCAGGAACTCGGCCGGCTTCAGCGCGCGTCGCGTGATGCGCACCTCGTCAATCGCGCCGCGCGCGATCTGGTACTTGTCGACCGTGTCCCACATGTTGCCGGCGATGGTCGTCAGGAACTTCGTATCTTCTGTCGCAAGCGAGCCGACAGAACCCTCCCAAAGCATCGTTCCGTCAAGGTAGACGCGCATCTTTTCGGCGGTCTTGTCGTAGACGAGCGCGACATGATGCCAGAGTCCATCGACGACAGACAGCCCAGATGTGAATTGCATACCGTTCGGATAATAACCTGAAAGCTTGCCCTCGCCGCGCATGATGCGCAGCTTCCATGTCGGCGCACAGAAGAGATACACGCAGTCGCCGCTGCTGTTCGACTTCTCGCCGAGGTCGTCGATCTTGAAGAACATCTCGGCCGTGAAGTCTCCATTCGACACGCGGTTCGCCCTGTCATCGAATGAAAGCTGTCCCGAGGCAGAGGCGTTTTCGGCGTTCGCTGCGAAGTGCAGGGCCGCCGTGTTCACCGTGCCGTCTGCCGCCCAGACGTTCGCGCGCACCGTCGCACCGGGCACGTCATCCGAAGTCGTCGTGTCACCCTTGAGCGTTGCCGTCACGGATGTTGGCGGCTCGTTGGACACTTGGTTGGCAATTGTGTTCGACGAGAAGTCGAGATACAGCGCGGCATCTGCACCTGCATTCGGGGAAATCGCATATTGCCGCAGGAAGACGTCCTCGCCAAGCAATGTGTCCGAAAGCCGAACCTCGTCTATCGAACCAATGAACCGTCCACCTGTCGCATCAGGGTCGCCGCCAATGAAGAGCGGCTTTTCGCCTGAATAGTAAATCGGCCCGGCCAATGTCGGTGCCCCCACATGCTTGTAATCGACATAGACCGAAGCCTTCCACGCGCTGTTCTGTTCGTACACCTTCATGGCGACATGATGCCATTTCCCGTCCGAGACGGACAACTTGCCGCAGTTTGCAGTCCTCTGCGTACCGTCCTCCGAATTAAACCAAACGGCGATCGTATCAAAGCCTTCGTTTTGGTGAAGGCGTAGGCAGAAAGAGGTGCCCACGCCGCTTTTCATGCCGACGAGCGTCCGCCAGCCCGGTTTGGACTCGCCCTCCCACCTGAAGAAGAATTCGAGCGTAAAAGTCTTCAAATGGAGTGACGCATCGTCTGGCACAAGAACGAGGCCGCCGTTGCCGCTGTCATCGGCGAGGAAGCGTAGCGCTGAAGGGTCTGCGTACGTTTCCTTTGTCGCCGGATCATACACGCCCTGAAAGCCATTCGAGACAAACACGGGTCTGAAAGAGTCGTCTGCGTCAAGGCTTTTCTCCGCGTTGATCGAATGGGCTTTGCCCGAAAGTTTCGTCGCGTCGACTGCGTTGGCGAGCGTCATTGCGGCAGTCCCCGCCGCTCCGTCCCCGAACCGCCACCAGGCGACCGTGTCGGCAGTTGCCGTGTCAAATGCGGCGACCGCGACGACGGCGCACGCCCATTTCCCCATGCTGCTCTTCATGCGTAGTTCCTTCCTGTGGTTGAACACGAGGAGAAGTTTATCAAATGCGCCGTCAAGAACGCAAGGGGAGGCGTTATCGCATAGCCCAAGAGTTTATTATCGGATGAAACAATTCGTAGGGCGAGGCTATACGGCGAACCAGTTGTAGCCCCGGTTGCCGCAGACCTCGACGACGTACGTCTCGACGGGATGGTCCCAGCCCGGGCGGCGCGGCAGCGCGTCGCGGTAGCGCCGCGCCTGGGCGACCGTCTCCGCGTCCGGCGTCGCGCGCCCGAGGACGTTCCCGCGCGCCGCCGCCGCGTTCGTGAAGTACTTGAACTCCACGAGGCACGCGGGCTTCGCGAACCCCGGCTTCGGCACCGCGAGGAAGTCGCAGCGCCCTTCCGGCGTGTTGTACTCCGTCTCGACCGAGTAGTACATCGGCAGGACGTCCCACGTCCGCGACGCGAACGTCGTGCGGAAGAAGTTCTCGTTCATCTGGTCGAGCGCCTGCGCCGGGATCCGCGCCTTCACGTAGTAGAGCCAGAACTGCTCAAACAGGTTCCGCCACGTGCCACCGCCTCGGACCAGTCCGCAAGATGGCGATAGGCTGCAGCGAAACTGCCGACCATGCCGCGCACGTTCGCGCAGAACCGTTCCTCGATCTCGCGCACCGTCCCGACCTGGATCGTCGAGAAGTCGAACTTCAGGACGAGGAACGCGTTCGCGAGCGGCGTCGGGTTCCTGCCGATGTCCGTCTTCCCGAAGAGCTCGTCGAAGCGGTCCTTGAAGTTGACGTCGTAGTAGTAGCCGAGCATCGAGCACCAGAGCGACTTGCCGAAGCGCTTCGGGCGAAGGAAGACGGGCGTCTCGACATCTTCGAGTGCGCGGATGTAGGCCGTGTTGTCCACGAGGTAGCACTCGCGCACGGCTTTCTCCCAGTTCATCACGCCGTAGGGTATCTTTCGCTTCATGTCGCCTGTTATACCAAATTTCCTCCGTGCGGCTGTCGATTTGGTATAATTCGGGCATGAAGAGAACATCCGGCATCCTACAGCTGCACCGCGTCCGCCCGCAGCCGCTGCGGCGCATCCTGGTCGCGATCAACATCGGCGGCGCGTCCGGGCGCGACGCGCTTTCGGGGTTCTTCCGCTTCGTCAACGCCGGCAAGCGCTGGCGGCTTCGCCTCCTGGACAGCACGTCGCGCATCCGCGAGACGCTTCTCAACGAGACCTCCGCGCCCTATGACGGCATTGCCACGGACTACCCCACCGACGCCGAGACGGTCGACCTGCTGGCGAAAAGCGGCGTGCCGGTCGTCTTCTCGCACTTCGAGAGCGACCGCCTCGACGCCTTCCCGATGGCCTCGTTCGTCCGGCTCGACGACGAGGACGTCGGGCGCGCGGCGGCGGACTACCTCCTCGGGATGGGCAAGTTCGGCGCCTTCGCCTTCGTCGCGGGCTCGCCCGGGCGGGAGGAGTGGTCGATCCGGCGCGAGTGCGGCTTCCGCGCGGCCCTTGAGGCCTGGCAGCTCGACTGCCGCACGCTCGTCCTGCCGCCGGAAGCCAGCGCGCGCGACAACGCGGCGTTTGCCCTGACCCTGCAGCGCCTGCCGAAGCCCGTGGCCGTCTTCGCCGACTGGGACAACGCGGCCTTCCGGACGCTCGAGATCTGCGCCGAGGCCGGCATCGACGTGCCGGGGCGCGTCTCGATCCTCGGCACGGACAACGACGAGGTGCTGTGCCGGGGCGTCGAGCCCGCGCTCTCCAGCATCCTGCCCGACCATGTCGGGCTCGGCTTCCGCGTCGCGCAGGAGCTTGAGCGGCGCATGAACGGCGGACGCCCCCGGCTCGTCGTCCTGAAGGCGTCCGTCCGCGAGATCCTGACGCGCGACTCCACGCGCACGCCCCAGCCCGCCGAGCACCTCATCCGCCTCGCGCGGCGGTTCATCGCGGAGAACGACACGCGCAACCTCACGCCGGCGGACGTCGTCGCCCACCTCGGCGTGTCGCGGTCGCTCGCCGACCTGCGCTTCCGCGAGCTGGCGGGGGAGACGATCGGCGAGGCCATCGCCGCCGCCCGCATCGGCGCGGTCAAGCGCAAGCTGATCGCGACGCGCGCGACCGTCACGCAGGTCGCGCGCGCCTGCGGCTTCCCGAACGCGCCGTCGCTCGTGCGCTTCTTCAAGCGCGCGACGGGCCAGACCCCCGCCGCCTGGCGCACGCGCGAGAAGCCTACGGCGTCACCTTTTTCGTTTCGGGGCTTTCCTTCAGGACCCGCTCGGCCGCCGCGACAAGCGCCGGATCGGCGAAGAGCGTCGTGACGACCGTCGCATAGCCGCGCGCGCCGTGGACGTCGCCCTTCGCCAATGCGTTCTCCGCGAGCGCGAGATACGCTTCGCCGCGCGCGGCCGGACGCCCCGCGTTCAGCGCCACGGCGCTCTTCAGCGTCTCTTCCGCCGCCGCGTGCTCGCCCGCGCGGCACTCCAGCTTGCCGAGGGCCAGGGCCGCCACGACGAGCTCGCCTTTCGCCTCGCGCGTCATGCCGCCACCGCCTGAAGGGCCTTGCCGAAAACTGCCATTCCGTTCTGCATAAGGGTCGGTAGTATAGCAGTTTCCGCCCGAGCCTTGTCCAGTGCAGACCGACGCCCCTCGGAAATCGGGGGCTTTCTGCGCGCAAAATCGGGACGCGGCCCATCAAATCCACTCCTTACGTCAGGCTCTTCAGCAACGCCGCGCACCCTTCGGCAACATCATCGTAAGTCGCGTCGAAATTGCCGGTATACCACGGATCCGCGATGTCGCGCGCCTTCCCGGCGAATTCCAGCAGCCGGCGGATCTTTGGACGATCCTCCGGATAGACAAGCCGCTTCAGGTCTGCGATGTTGTAAGCGTCCATTCCGATGAGAAAATCGTATGCGCGCGCTTTCGCCGCCGTCAGGAGCCACGCCGCGCGCGGCGCAAAGGGAATGCCCTGCGCACGCAGCTTGGCGCGTGTGCCCGGATGGATGTCGCTCCCGATCTCGTCCGTGTGCAGCGCGGCGGATTCGACGTTGATGTCCGTGCGTCCCGCACGGCGCACGAGGTCTTTCATGACGAACTCCGCCATCGGCGAGCGGCAGATGTTCCCGTGGCAGAGGAAGAGGATTTTCAAGGACGGCTTCATTCCCGTATTATACCAAAACCGAACGCCCGCCCCCTCATGCCGTGCGGGCGTCCGCCGTCTTGAACGCGGGGCCCTTCTCGCGCGCGAAGCGAAACGCCGTCAGCCGACGACCAGCTCCTCGGTCGGGAACCTGACGCGGCGGTTCGACTCGCGGTCGCCGATCATCATGACGACGGTCAGCGCGCCGAGGCGCCCGAAGAACATCGCGCACATGATGACAACGCGCCCCGCCGGCGAGAGCCGCGCCGTCGTGTCGCCGAGCGAGAGGCCCGTCGTCGTCACGGCCGAGATCGCCTCGAAGAAGAGCGCGCCGCCGTCGATCCCGCGACCGGCCTCCGTGAACGACAGGACCCCGTTGACGAGCCAGACGAACGCGACCATCGCGCAGACGATGACGAGCGACTCGCGGACGACGTCGCCCGCGATCGTCCGCCGCGAGAGGACGACTTCCGGCTCGCCCCGGCACATCGCCCGCAGCGTGCAGACGAGGACCGCGAGCGTCGTCACCTTGAGCCCGCCCGCCGCCGAGCCGGGCGCGCCACCGATGAACATGAGCGCCTCGTAGACGTTGACCGTCAGGTCCTGCAGGGCCTCCGTCGGCACGACCGTGAACCCGCACGTGCGCGGCGTCACGGCCTGGTAGAACGCGACGGACAGCTTCCGGAGCGGCGCGAAGCCCTTCAGGGCCCCGTTCCACTCGAGCGCGAGAAACGCGAGGAACGCGAGCGCGAGCAGGTAGAGCGTGAAGCGCAGGACAACCGCGCTGTGGAGCGAGAGGCGCCCGCGCCCGCCCGAGCGGCCCCGCCGGAAGCGATACGTGCAGAGGTTGTAGAGGACGAGAAAGCCGATGCCGCCCAGGACCGTCTCGGCCGCGAGGACGAAGAGGACGAACGGGTCTCCCGCGAAGCCCGCGAGCGAGTCGGCGCGAAAGCCGAGCCCGGCGTTGCAGAAGCTCATCACCGCGTAGTAGGCCGACAGGAACCAATCGTGCAGCCGCAGGTACAGAAGCGCCGCGCCCGCGCCCTCCAGCACGAGCATCGACCCGACGACCCAGAGGATCAGCCCCCGGAGGCCGTGCACGCCCGCGACGCCATAGGCGTTCATGAGCGAGAACTCGCGGCTCAGCGAGAGACGCCGCCCCACCGCGACAAGGAGGAACGTGCTGCACGTCATGAGGCCGAGGCAGCCGACCTCGACGAGGGCGAGGACGACGGCCTGCCCGGCGCGCGTGAACGCGCTGCCGACGTCCACCGTCGAGAGTCCCGTCACGCACACGGCCGAACACGACGTGAACAGCGCGTCCGGCCAGCCGCCCCACTGCCCGTCCGCCCGCGCCCAGGGCGATGAAAGCAGAATCGCGCCGACGAGAATCAGCGCGAGGAAGCCGACGGCGATGGACGAGCGCCTCGTCATCCCGCCTTCTTGCGGAAGCCGCCCTTCTCCTTCAGCCACACGGCCCAGATCGAAAGCTCGTAGAGGAGGCAGAGCGGCACCGCCATGAGGATCTGGCTCATCGGGTCGGGCGGCGTCAGGAACATCGCGAGCACGAACGCGATGATGATCGCCGCACGCCGCTTCTCGCGCAGCCCCTTCGACGTCACCATGCCGAAGCAGCCGAGGACGAAGATGATGAGCGGCATCTGGAAGACGAGGCCGAAGGCGACGATCAGCTTGAGGACGACCGGCACGTAGGTGTCGATCGTGATGATCTGCTGGGGAATGCCCATCCAGTCGCCGATCTGCCGGAACGCGACGACCACGAGCGGCACGGTCTTCATGTAGGCGAGGACGCCGCCCACGAGAAAGAGGGCCGTCCCCGCCGTGATGCCGGAGAGGATCACGAACTTCTCGCGGTTCGTCAGCGCCGGGAAGACGAAGCGCAGCACGGCGAACGACATGAGCGGGAACGCCAGCACCGTGCCGCCCCAGACCGTGATCGAGAGCCACACGTCAAACGGCGCCGTCATGCCGACGACCTGCAGAAGCCCCTGGAACTCGGCCGCCGGCGACTTGAGGAGCGTCAGGATCTGGTTCGCGAAGACGCCCGCGATGACCATGCCGAGCGCCCAGGAGACGCCCGCGAACACGATCATGTCGCGGAGCGCGAGCAGGTGGACCATGAGCGGCTGCGGCGGATCGTTCCGCGCGTCGGGATTCTCAAGAAGCTTGATGGCCATCGTCGGAAACCTTCGTCTCGGCCGAAGCCGCCACCGCGCCGGAAGCCGGGGCCGCCGGCGTCTCGTCGACCGGCTTCGCCGCCTCCGCAACCTCGCGCTCGGCGGCGCGCGCCGCTTCCTCGACCTCCCGCTCGACCTTCGCGACCTCGCGCTGGATCTCGCTGTCCATCTCCAGCAGCTGGCGCTTGAAGCTCTCGGCCGCCCGGCGGAACTTCGCGTAGTAGGAGCCGAACGTGCGCAGGGTGGACGGCAGCCGCTTCGGCCCCATCACGATGAGAAGAACGGCGAGCAGGACGACCCACTCGCCGGCCCCCACGCTGTCAAAGATGAACGCGAACAAGGGAGGCTGTCGGCGGATGCGGGCGGAAAGAGGCCGAACGGCGGATTCCCGCGCGCACCCGACGCTCCTTTACTTCTGGAAGATCACGAACTCGCCGCGACGGTTCAGCGCGTAGGCGCTCTCGTCATGGCCCTCGACCGCCGGCTTCTCGGCGCCGTAGCTGCGCGTCTGGATGCGGTCGGACGCGATGCCGCTCTGGACGAGGTAGTTGCGGATGATGATCGCGCGGTTCTCGCCCAGCGACATGTTGTACTCGTGCGACCCGCGCTCGTCGCAGTTGCCCTCGACGACCACGACGCGGCCCGCGTTCGACGCCAGGTGCTGCGCAACGGCGTCGATCTTGCCCAGCTCGCCCGCCGGCACGACCGTCGAGTCGAACCCGAAGTAGACCGGATTGAACGACACGTCCGTGCAGCGCTGGTAGAGGTCTTCGAACTTGCCTTCGCTCGCGCCCGTCAGCGAGACCTCGGAGGCGTTGGCGTCAGCGCCCTCCACCGTCGAGATGTCGGAGGCATTCGCCGCATCGGCGCCTGCGCCCTTCTTCGCCTTGTCGTATTTGCAGCCCGTCACGCAGAGCGCAACCGCGAGAACAGCCAGAACCGTCGAGAACTTCATTTCTTTGTCTTTCTATGGGGTGAACGAAATCGTTAGGACGTATTATAGCATAAAAAATCGCCGCAGGGCAAGACCCCACGGCGATTTTTCAACGCTGCCGCGTACGCTTACTTCGCCGCGATGACGCGCGCCATCTCGACGACCTTGTTGGAGTAGCCCCACTCGTTGTCGTACCACGCGCAGACCTTGACGAAGGTCGGATCGAGCTGGATGCCCGCCTTGACGTCGAAGACCGAGGTCTTGGACTCGTTGCGGAAGTCGGTCGAGACGACCGCCTCGTCCGTGTAGCCGAGCACGCCCTTCAGGCCGCCCTCGCACACGCACTTCTCGGACGCCGCCTTCATCGCCGCGCAGATCTCCTCGTACGTCGCCGGCTTCTCGAGCTCGGCCGTGAGGTCGACGAACGAGACGTCGGAGGTCGGGACGCGGACGGACATGCCCGTGAGCTTGCCGTTGAGCGCCGGGAGAACCTTGCCGACGGCCTTCGCCGCGCCCGTCGAGGACGGGATCATGTTCTCGAGGATGCCGCGGCCGCCGCGCCAGTCCTTCTTGGACGGGCCGTCAACCGTCTTCTGCGTCGCCGTCGCGGCGTGAATCGTCGTCATGAGGCCGCGCTTGATGCCGAAGTTGTCGTTGAGGACCTTCGAGATCGGCGCGAGGCAGTTCGTCGTGCAGGAGGCGTTGGAGATGATGTCCTGGCCCGCGTACGTCGTGTGGTTGACGCCGTAGACGAACATCGGGGTCGCGTCCTTCGACGGCGCCGACATGATGACCTTCTTGGCGCCCGCCGTGATGTGCTGGCGCGCCTTCTCGTCCGTCAGGAAGAGGCCCGTGGACTCGACGACGATCTCGGCGCCGACCTCGTTCCACTTCAGCTGGGTCGGGTCCTTCTCGGCCGTGAGGCGGATCTTCTTGCCGTCGACGATCATGGTCGAGCCCTCGACCTTGATGTCGTGCTTGAACGTGCCGTGCACGGAGTCGAACTTGAGCATGTACGCGAGGTAGTCCGGGTCGAGCAGGTCGTTGATGCCGACGACTTCGACATCGTCGAAGTTCTCAACCGCCGCGCGGAAAACCATGCGGCCGATACGGCCGAAGCCGTTGATGCCAATCTTGATAGCCATTTTCTTTTTGAACCTTTCTGTTTCCGCTTCGGAACCCTTCCTCGGCGTAATTTTGAGGCAGTATTATACCTTTTCGGACGGGGCCGTGTCAAGAGCGAGCGGAGCCCCGCCGCGAGGCGGGGCTCCGTGTGCGCCCTGTCATGGCGAGACGGCAGGTCACACCCCGCCGCGGCCGCGCAGCGTGCCGTGCGAGAGGAAGCCGTCGTACTTGCGCACGAGGAGGTGCGACTCCATGATGCGCAGCGTGTCGAGCGCGACGCCGACGATGATGAGCAGCGACGTGCCGCCGAAGAACGAGGCGATCGCCCACGGAATCGACATCCACCCCATGAGGATCATCGGGATCAGGGCGACGACGAGAAGGCCCGAGCCGCCGATCAGCGTGATCTTCGTCATCATGTCGTCGAGATACTCGGCCGTCGCGCGCCCGGGGCGGATGCCGGGGATGTACGAGCCGTCCTTCTTCAGGTTCTCGGAGATGTCGATCGCGTTGAACTGCGTCGCCACCCAGAAGAACGCGAAGAAGAGGATCATCAGCGCGTAGACGGCCATGTGCAGGGGCGTCGGGTTCGAGAGGTCCTGCGCGAAGCGGTTCAGCGTGCCCGAAAGGCCCGTCGAGGTCGGGTCGGTCACCTTCATGAGGATCGCGCTCGGGATCTGGATGAGCGGCTGCGCGAAGATGATCGGCATGACGCCCGTGTAGTTCACCCGGAGCGGCATGAACGTCTGCTGCATGCCGTACGTGTTGCCGCCCGAGACGCTGCGGCGCGTCGTGTGGATCGCGACCTTCCGGACGCCCTGCGTGAGCATCACCGTGCCCATGACGACGAGGACGAAGAAGAGCACGACGATCGGCAGCTCGGCGATCGGGGCCGACGCCTGGACGCCCGCAAGGCCGAAGTACCGCTCCCACGCGCTGATCAGCGCCTCCGGCAGGCGCGAGGTGATGTTGATCATGATGATGAGCGACGCGCCGTTGCCGATGCCGAACGTCGTGATCTGGTCGGCGATCCACATCACGAAAAGCGCGGCGGACGTCATGCCGATCACGGTCATCAGCTGGAAGCCGAGGCCGGGGTTCGCAACGATCTCGACGCCCGCGAACGCCGGGCCGAGCGCGCCCGGATGGCTCAGCATCGTCGCGATGCCCCACGACTGCACGACGCAGAGGACGATCGTCAGGTAGCGCGTGATCTGCGCGAGCTGCTGGCGGCCCGACTCGCCCTCCTTCTTCATCTTCTCGAGCGAGGGGATGACGGACGAGAGGAGCTGGATCACGATCTGCGCCGAGATGTAGGGCCAGATCGAGAGGAAGCCGATCGCGCACTGCCCGAGCGCGCCGCCCGTGAAGACGTCGAACCAGTCGAGGATGCCGCCGCTCGTCGAGCTCTGCTTCGCCGTCTCGATCACGGTCTGCAGCGTGCGCCAGTCGACGCCCGGCGTCGGGATCTGCGAAATCAGGCGGCACACGAACACGAGCCCGAGCGTAATGAAAATCTTCTTGCGCAGCTCCGGGATGCGGAACACGTTCGAAAAGCCCTTTGTCATCGACATGAGATCATCTACTCCATTTTTGGTTAAAGATTCGTGGAATTATATCAAAAGCCGTCTGGCGATGCAACCGCACCGCCCAGCAGCGCCAGGAGCCGCGCCTCGTCGATGACTTCCGTCCCGAGCGCGCGCGCCTTCTCCGTCTTCGTCGCGCCCACGTTTGCGCCGGCGACGAGGTAGCGCGTCCTTGACGTGACCGAGCCCTGCACAATGCCGCCCGCCGCCTCGATGAGCGCCGCGAACGCGCTGCGCGGACGCGACAGCGAACCGGTCAGCACGACGCCCGCGCCCGCGAGCGGCCCGTCCGCCCGCACGGCCGCCGGACGCTCGGAGACGGGATCGATGCCGAGCGCGGCCATCCGCGCGGCGAACGCGCGGCCGTAGTCGCTCGCGAAGAAGCCGAGGACGGCCCGCGCCGCCTCGGCCTTGATCTTCAGGACCTTCCGCTCCTTCCCCTTCCTCTCGTCGTTCGCCAGCACGTCCTTCAGCACGGGCGAGCCGGCGAGGTCGGAGAACTTCGCGTGCGCGGCGGCGATGTCCTTCGCGACCGTCACGCCGACGTTCGGTATGCCGATCGCGAAGAGCCAGCGGTGGAGCGGCTGCGTCCGCGCGCCCCGGATGGCCTTCAGCATGCTCTGCCCGTTCTTGCCGAACTTGCGGACGGGCTTGAGGGCGAAGAGCGTCCCCTGCGCACCCTCGCCCGCCGCGGCCGACGGCGGCGCCTCGTCCGCCAGGTCGAGGTTGACGACCGCGTCTTCCGTGAGGTCAAAGAGGTCGAGGACGTCCTTCACGAGGCCCTTCGCCACCAGCGCGTCCGCGACCTTCTCGCCGAGCGCCCGGATGTCGAGCGCGTTCCGGCTCGCGAAATGCTCCAGCCGGCGGCAGAGCTGGGCGGGGCACGCCGGGTTCACGCAGCGCACCGCGACCTCGCCCGGCTCGCGCACGACCGCGCCGCCGCAGACGGGACACGCCGTCGGCATCGTGAAGACCCGTTCCGCGCCCGTGCGCTTCTCGACGATGACGGAATCGACCGCCGGGATGACGTCCCCCGCCTTCACGAGCCAGACGTGGTCGCCGATGCGGATGTCCTGCCGCGCGACCTGGTCGGCGTTGTGCAGCGTCGCGCGCGCGATCGTCGAGCCCGCCAGCTCCGTCGGGCGCAGCTCCGCGACCGGCGTCAGGATGCCCGTCCGCCCCACCTGCACGGTAATCGACTCGACGACGGTCTCCGCCCGCTCGGGCGCGTACTTGTAGGCGCGCGCCCAGCGCGGGCCGTGCGCCGTCGCGCCAAGCGTCCCGTAGAGCGCGCGCTCGTCGATCTTGACGACCGCGCCGTCGATCTCGAAGCGGAACGTGTGGCGCTTCGTCTGGAGCTCGTCGATCGCGGCGAAGACCTCGTCCAGCGTCCGGCAGCGGCGCGACCACGGCGCGACGGGGAAGCCCCAGGACCTAAAGGCGGCGATCATGTCCGAATGGGACGCGAAGCCGTCGCAGCCGACGCCGCCCGCGTTGTAGATGACGACGTCGAGCGGACGCGCCGCCGTGACCTTCGGGTCAAGCTGCTTCAGCGAGCCCGCACAGGCGTTGCGGGGGTTCGCGAACTCCTCCTGCCCCGCCTCGGCCTGGCGGCGGTTCAGCTCGACGAAGCCCTCGCGCGTCATGTACGCCTCGCCGCGCACCTCCAGCTCGCGCGGCGCGTCCGGCGGCAGCGTCTGCGGAATCGTGCGGATCGTCCGCGCGTTCGCCGTGATGTCGTCCCCGACCGTGCCGTTGCCGCGCGTCGCCGCGCAGACGAGCCGCCCGTCCGCATAGCGCAGCGCGAGCGACACGCCGTCGATCTTCGGCTCGACGACGTAGGTGTAGGGGAGGGATGGGGGATGAGAGATGGGGGATGGGGCGGGGAGGTGCGTGCGGATGAAGGCGTCGAACTCGACGAGCTCGGACTTCGCGTGCGTCTTGTCGAGCGACTGCATCGGCGGGCGGTGCGTGACCTTCGCGAACCCCTCGGACACGCCGCCGGCGACGTGGCGCACGGGCGAGGCCGCGTCCCGGAACTCCGGGTTCTCGTCCTCGAGCCGCAGCAGCTCGGCCTCCCAGAGGTCGTAGTCGCGGTCGCCGACCGTCGGCTGGTGGAGGTCGTAGTAGTCGTGGTTCGCCTTCTCGATGAGGCGGCGCAGCTCGCCGATCCGCGCCTTGGTCTCGGCCTTCGTCATTCGCTCGCCCTCTTGTAGCGGATCGTCTTCTGCTGGGGTGGCGGCGGCGAAACCCGCATGCCGCCGCCCGACGCGGAGACGGACGCGCCCTTCGGCTTCCTGTCCGTCACGAACGACTCGGCGTGCCGCTTCGTCACGAGCACGGGGCGCGTGTAGCCCGCCTTGCGGAGATGCGCCATCAGCAGGCGCGCCGGCCGGAGGTCGCGCACGCCCGGATCGAGCAGGATGTGGATGACGCGGTCATGCGGCACGCCGTAGTCGTCCAGGATCTCCGGCACCTGGGCGGGCGCGACGTGGCGATCGCCGAAGAGGAAGCCCTGCGTCGAGACGCGCACCGCCGGATTCTGCGCGTCCAGCTCCAGCGTCCGCTGCGTCGCGCAGCCGCACGTCAGCAGGCACATGTAGAGGACCGTCCCGGCGACGATGGACGCGAGCGGGTTGCGCTTCCAGACCTGGAGGCCGACCGTGAGCGCGCCCGCGAGATACGGGTACGCCGTCTTCCACGCGAGCCCCGAATACGAGTAGACGACGAGGCAGGCGATGATGACGGGCGAGACCATGTTGCCGAAGCGCTCGACCCACGGCGGCAGCTCGCGGTCGCGTCCGGCGAACAGGAGGAACGGCAGCGCGCGCAGGCCGAAGTTGACCGCGAAGCCCACCGCGACGATGCCGAGCATGTAGAGGATTTCGTCTTTCATTTCGTCACCATCCCCCGGACCTGGTCCGTCAGGATCACGATGAACAGCGCCGCCATCGAGAACTCCATGCCGTTCGTGTAGCGGCGGATGACCGTCGGGTCGACCAGATGCCCCAGCACGCACACGACGACCGCGCCGGCCGTGAGGCCGACGACCCAGTACGCGTGGTTCAGGATCGACAGCGCCGTGCAGTAGCGCAGGTTCTTCGCCGGGTCGCGGTACGCGCACGCCGCCTCCAGCGCGTAGTTCTCGTCCGCCAGCATGAGGATGAGGTACGCCTTGCGGAAGAGCGGCACGCCCTTCCACCGCTTCAGCAGCGTGAACCCGTAGAAGGCGTAGCGGAAGTTGACGGCGAGCGTCATGAGCGCGAAGGACGCCAGCGAGGCGCGCGCGGCGATCTCCGGCACGCCGGCGATGGACATCGTGCCCGTCACCCACAGCGCCGCCGAGAGGAACGCCCAGAGCGGCGACAGGACGACGTCGCCCTTCGCCGCCAGGAGGACGCCCGCGACGAACCCCATCGTCGAGTAGCCCATCAGCACGGGCAGCGAGTCGATGAACGCCCGGCGCAGGATCGCGCGGCGTTCGCGCGGCGGAATGGAGGCGGCCTCAGGCATGGCGCGCCAAGAGGAGCTTTTCGACGCGCGCGGCGTCTTCGGGCGTGTCCACGCCGACGCCCTCGTCGTCCGTCCGCACGACCGCGATCCTCGCGCCCATCCAGAGCGCGCGCAGCTGCTCGAGCTTCTCCGTCTTCTCCAGCGCGCATGGCGGCTCGGCGATGTACCGCTTCAGGAACGCGCCGCGATAGGCGTAGATGCCGAGGTGGCGGACGTAGAGGGATGAGTCTTCGGCCGGCCGCCGTCCCGGTGCCGGGAACGCCGGCGCATGGTCGCGGTCGCAGGGAATCGGGGCGCGCGAGAAGTAGAGCGCGCCGTCGTCGCGGTCGAGGACGACCTTCACGACCGTCTTCGCCGCGAAGTCCGCCGCGTTCCGGATCGGCGTGACGGCCGTCGCCATCGACCAGCGCGGATCGCCCTTCAGCTTCGCCGCGAGCCGCTCGACAAGCGCCGGGTCGATGAGCGGCTCGTCGCCCTGGACGTTGACGAGGATGTCGTCGTCCGCAAAGTCGCGCCCCAGGAAGTTCCGCGCGGCGCAGGCGATGCGGTCCGTGCCGCTCGGCAGGTCGCTCGGCGTCATCACGGCCGTGCCGCCGTGCCGCTCGACGGCCGCCACGATGCGTTCGTCGTCCGTCGCGACCAGCACCTCGTCAAGGCCCTTCGCCTTCTTCACCGCCTCGACGACCCACGCGACGAGCGGCCGGCCCGCGAGGATCGCGAGCGGCTTGCCGGGGAACCGGCTCGACCCGAACCGGCTGGGAATGATTCCGTATGTCTTCATGCGGGATATTATAGCATATCGCGTCCTGCGCCGAACGCTCACTTCCGCTTCGCGGCCGTCGGCTTCTTCGCCGGCGCGGCGGCCTTGCGGACCGGCGCGGCCGTCCTCTTTTTCGTCGCCTTCGGCTGGGCCGGGGCCGCCCGCGCCTTCGGCCGGGCCTTGGGCGCGGCCTTCTTCGGCGGCGTCGCGATGCGCGGCGTGAGCTTCGGCGCCGGCGAGGCGGGCCTTGGCGCGCCATAGGCGGCGACCATCGTGTCGACCTTCCCGTACAGCACCTTCTGGAGATACGGGTCGGCCTGCTTCAGCCGGCCCGCGCGCGTGTCCGGGTCGTAGGCGGGCCGCGTCTTGAGGTCGAGCTGCCGACGGACGGACGGCATGGCGAAGAGCATGCCGCACCGCTTGCGCCCGCGGTGCCGGTAGCGGTGCCACCGGTTCGGCGGCCCGTACGCGACGTGGCTGTGGCAGACGACCTTGTGGTCGGGCAGCCCGTACATGGACTGGAGCTCCTTCACGAGCGTGCGGATCGCGCGGATCTGCACGAGGGGCATCGCCTTGTCGTGATGGCCGACGCATTCGATGCCGATCGAGAACTTGTCGACGTCCTCCTTGCCGCTCCACATCGAGCGGCCCGCGTGGAACGCCTCGCGGTCGCGGTCGACGATGCGGTAGACGGAGCCGTCCTCGGTCACGCAGAAATGGCATTCGCCGCGTTCCGAGAGCTTGTTGAGGGAACTGCGCGCGGGCGCCTCGGTCGTGTGCAGCACGATAAGCCCCGTCGAGGCGCGGATCTTGCGTTCGGGGTTGCGCGGCGAGCGGTAGCGGTTCGAGGCGTCGATCGCCGGGGCGCTCAACGAGAAAAACGCCAGCGCGAGGGTCAGCAAGACCCCCTTCTGCGCGCTGCGTCCCTCTTGGAAAACCATAGACCGCTATTATACCATTTCTCCGCCGCCCGACGGGCGGACGGGCCTCCGTCCGAACGCGCGCCGCGCAAATGTGCTATAATGAGGGCCTGCCGTCAAGAAAGGAACACACCCATGGAAAGCATGACAAGCGAACTCACGACCGTCGTCGGCTGGCTGACCGAGAGGGGGCTGGCCTTCGCCCTCAACCTGGCCAGCGCCCTGATCATCCTCCTCGCCGGCTGGCTCGCCACGAAGCTGATCGTCGCGGCGGTCGGCAAGGCCGTCGAGAAGGGGAATCGGCAGAACGCCCTCTTCGCCGACTTCGTCCGCAACGCCACCTCGAAGGTCTGCTGGTCCGTCCTGCTCGTGGTCGTCCTCGGCAAGCTCGGCGTGAACGTCGCGCCGATCATCGCCGGCCTCGGCGTCACCGGGTTCATCCTCGGCTTCGCCTTCCAGGAATCGCTCGGCAACCTCGCCTCGGGCCTGATGATCGCCGTCAACGAGCCGTTCAGGATCGGCGACTACGTCATCGTCGCCGGGAACGAGGGGACCGTCCTGAAGGTCGACATGATGGCGACCGTGCTCGCGACGGCGGACAACAAGAAGATCATCATCCCGAACAAGAGCGCGTGGGGCGGCCCCATCGTCAACTTCACGGCCCTCGGCCGCCGCCGCGTCGATCTCAAGATCGGCATCGACTACTCGTGCGACGTCGCGAAGGCCATCCGCGTCGCCCGCGAGACGCTGCCGACCGTGCGGGGCGTCCTCGCCGACCCGGCGCCGGCGGTATTCGTCGCCGCGCTCGACGACAGCCAGATCACGCTCAACGTCCGCCCGTGGGCGGAGGGCCCGAACTACTGGGCCGTCTACAACGACGCGCAGATCGCCATCAAGACGGCGTTCGAGCGCAGCGGCATCGCCATTCCCTTCCCGCAGCTTTCGGTTCACATGGTCTGACGTTCGCGCGGACGGGAAAGCCCGGCCGTTCAGGCCTTGCCGACCGAGCAGAGGCTTCTCCGCGACGACCGCGCGCGATCGCGTTGAGGGAGCGGCATCACTTCGCCCAGCACGGCGAGACCCAGTTGCCGTTGGCGTGGAACATCGCCCGCGGCTTGTCGCCGCCCTCCTGCGCGTCGATGATGAACAGCGCCTTGTCGCGGCCCGCCGCGAGGTGGCGGCCGTCGCGCGACCAGCTCGGATGAGACCAGCTCCCCGCCTCGGTGACGAGCCGGGCGGAGGCGTCGCCCTTCGCCGCGTCCATCACGGCGACCTGCGCGCCGCCGCGCTTGGTGATGTAGCAGATGCGGTTGCCCGGGCCCCAGTCGGGATCGACGTTCTGCCCGCCGCGCGAGGTCAGGCGGCGCTTCGCCTTCGTCGCGACGTCCACCACGTAGATCTGCGGCGTGCGCGTCTCGTCCGAGACGTAGGCGATCTGGCGGCCGTCGGGGCTCCAGGTCGGCTGGCCCTCGGTCGCGAACGGCGTCGTCGTCAGGCGGATGAGCCGGTCGGTCGCCGGCTCGGCGACGTACAGCTCGACGTTGCCCTGAAGCGAGAGCGTCAGCGCGAAGCGGCGGCCGTCCGGCGACGGCGCGATGCTCGTCGGCGTGCCCCTGAAGCTGAACTTCCGCGACCGCAGGAGCGTGTTGACGTTCATCTGCCAGACCTGCGGCGCGCCGTTCCGGTCGCCGATGTAGACGACGCTCTCGCCGTCCTTCGTCCAGCGCGGGAAGATCGCCATCTTCGCGTCGCCCGTCAGCTTGCGGATGTCGAAGCCGTCGGGATACGTCATGCAGATCTCGCTCGGCAGGGCCTGCCCCTTCGCGATCAGCCTGCCGCGATCGAGGAAGACGACCTTGTCGCACGCGAAGCCCTTCTGCCGGCCGAACGCCTCGCACATCGCGTCCGACAGCCGCCGCGCCGCCATGCGCGCGGCCTTGTCGTCCGCAAACGCCGCCGACGAGCTGACGGACTTGCCGAGGCCGACCGCGCGGATCGCGCCTGGCACGCCCGACACGGTAATCGCCCCCGACGCGCCGACGGAGAAGAGGCCCGAGATCTCAAGGTTCTTCTTCAGGCACTTCGCGAACGCCGCGTGCGAGACCTTCACCGCGACGGAGATCTTCTGCGCGCCGCGCACATCGACGTCGACGACCGTCGCGGCCGAGGCAGAGGAAATGATCGAATAGTCGAATAAACGAATAATCGAATCGTTTGAAACGGGAGCCAACAGGGCCGGGCAAGCAACTAACAGGCAGAGTGTTTTCTTCATCTTCATTTGTTTTTGACTTATCGTTGTTTTCAATTCAAAATTCGCCAATTCAATTATTCTTCAATTCGGACATTCGATTATTTCTCATGTCGTATAGTCCGCGTTGATGTGCACGTAGTCGAGCGAGAGGTCGCACGTGTAGACCGAGCTTGTCCCCGTGCCGAGGTGCAGGTCGACGACGACCTCGAAGGCGTCCTTCTTCAGCACCTTCGCGAGCTTCGCGAGCTGCTTCTCGTCCGCCACCTCGCCGCGCCGAAACGCCCACACGCCGTCGTAGAAGACCTCGGCCCTCATGTCCTCGACCGCCGCGCCCGAATAGCCGACGGCCGCGAGGACGCGCCCCCAGTTCGGGTCACGCCCGAACCAGCTCGTCTTCGCGAGCGGCGACTTCGCGACGGCGCGCGCCGCGCGCGCCGCGTCCCGCTCGCTCTTCGCGCCCTTCACGGTCACGGTCACGAACTTCGTCGCGCCCTCGCCGTCCGTCGCCATCTGCCGCGCAAGCGAGACGCAGACGGCCTCCAGCGCCGCGCGGAACGCCTCGAAGTCGGCCCCGCCGCGCGTGATCGGCGCGTTCCCGGCCGCGCCGGACGCCAGGAGGAAGACGGAGTCGTTCGTCGACTCGTCGCCGTCGACGACGAGGCTGTTGAAGCTCTTCGCGATCGCGAGCCGGAGCGCGCGCCGCAGCATCGCGGGCGACACCGCCGCGTCCGTCGTCACGAACCCCAGCATCGTCGCCATGTTCGGCTCGATCATGCCGGAGCCCTTCGCCATGCCGCCGACCGTCACCCTCTTCCCGCCGATGACCGTCGTCACGCACGCCTCCTTCGGGCGCGTGTCGGTCGTCATGACGGCCTTCTCCGCCGCGAGCCCGTGCGCCGCCGTGCGGCCGAGCGCGGCCTTCGCCCGCTTCACGCCCGCGAGCAGGCGGTCCATCGGCAGCGGACGCCCGATGACGCCCGTCGAGGCGACGAGGACGTGCTGCGGATCGATGCCGAGCTCGCCCGCCGTGACGAGCGCGGACAGCTTCGCGTCCTTCAGGCCCCGCTCGCCCGTGCAGGCGTTCGCGCACCCGGAGTTCGCGAGAATCGCCTGGACCTTGCCGCCCCTGACGACCTCGCGGTCATAGAGGACCGGCGCCGCCGCGACCCGGTTCGTCGTGAAGACGGCCGCCGCCGCGCACGGCGCGTCCGCCACGAGCAGCGCGACGTCGTTGCGGCCCCTGTACTTGATTTCCGCCGCGACGCCCGCCGCGCGAAACCCCCTGGCGGAACAGACCCCGCCCCTGATGAACCTGATCGCTGACATTTCCGCACATTATACCAAAAACCATCCGACGCGGCATTGCACAGGACAGGCCAATTTGCTATACTGGCGGCCATGCAAACGATTCTCGCCCTTCTTCCGACATGAGCAACTTCCACGCCGCACTCGAAATCGGCACGACGCGCACCGTCCTCGCCATCGGCGAGGTCGACGCGAACGGCCGCCTCCGCATCATCAGCCACGCCGAGATCCCCTCGACCGGCGTCCGCAAGAGCCAGATCCTCGACATCCGGCAGGCGACCCAGTCGATCCGCTCGGTCCTCCAGCAGACGGAGCGCCGGCTGGAGGCCTCCGGCGACCGCATCACGCTCGGCAACGCCTTCCTCGTCGTCTCCGGCCAGTCCGTCAAGGCCGACCCCTTCTCCGCCTCGACCCAGGTCGAGGGCAGCAAGGTCGGCCCGGAAGAGATCGACGCCGTGCAGCGCGCCGCGCACGCGATGACCCTGCCGCGCGACCGCGAGCTCCTCGACATCATCGACCAGGACTACGTCCTCGACCGCCTCGGCGGCATCGCCTCGCCGCGCGGCATGTCCGGGCGCGTCCTCAGCCTCAACACGCTCCAGGTCCACGCCGACCGCAACCGCGTCCAGGACGCGCGCACCGCCTCGGAGGCCGCCCACCTGGAGATCCGCGACCCGCTCTACGCCGTCACGTGCGCGGCCGACGCGGTGCTGGAGGACCACGAGCGCAAGAACGGCGTCCTCGTCCTCGACCTCGGCGGCGGCTCGACGGGCTACGCCGTCTACGCCGACGGCTACGCCGTCTCGACCGGCGTCTTCGGCGTCGGCGGCGACCACGTGACGAGCGACATCGCCCAGGCCTTCCAGACGACGCACGCGCAGGCCGAGGGCCTGAAGAAGGACGAGGCCAGCGCGCGCATCTCGGCGGCGGAGGGCGACACCGCGCGCGTCCGCGTCGAGCGCGGCGAGAGCACGCTCATGGACAACCGCACGATCTCGCGCCGCGCGCTCGACACCGTCGTCAACGCGCGGCTCCTGGAGCTCTTCACGATGATCCGCGAGACGCTGGAGGAGCAGGACCTCCTGCACCGCCTCCACGCGGGCGTCGTCCTGACGGGCGGCGGCGCGCAGATGCGCGACGTCGAGGCCCTCGCCGAGCAGGCCCTCGGCACGGCCGTCCGCCTCGGCCGGCCCATCCACGTCGACGGGCTCGACGACGCGCCCTTCCCGCCGGCCTTCGCCGCCGTCGCCGGCGCCCTTCTCTACGCCCACCGCAACTACGAGGAGAAGTCCATTCTCGACGGGCTTCTCGGGAGGTTCTTCAGATGAGCGGCCGCTCCCCCCTTCTCCTGATCGGCGTCGGCACGGCCGGCTGCTCCATCGCGCGCGGCGTGAGCCGCGCCTACGGCGACGCCCTGCGGTCCGTCCTCGCAGACACGGACGCGACGACGGGCGAGGGCGGCGGCGCCTTCGCGCTCCTCGGCGGCGAGCGCCTCGCCGGCCGCGGCGCGGGCGGCGACCTCGTCGCGGGCCGCCTCGCGGCCGAGGGCTCCGTCCGCACGCTCGACGAGCACCTGGAGGACGTGCGCCTCGCCGTCCTCGTCACCGCCCTCGGCGGCGGCACCGGCGGCGGCGCGACGCTCGAGATCGCCAAGCACCTCGCCGCACGCGGCGTCCCGGCGATCGTCTTCGCGACGACCCCCTTCACCTTCGAGGGCGAGGACCGCCAGCGCAACGCGCGCGGCGTCATGTCCATGATCGAGGACGCCGCGAGCGCGACGTTCTTCCTGCCGCTCGACAAGCTCATCGCCGAGACGGACAACATGGCCGAGGCGATGCGCCGCGCCGTCGACACGGTCGCGGGCGGCGTCACGCTCTTCTGGCGGCTCGTCGAGAAGCCCGGCTACATCCGCCTCGACGTCGAGCGCCTCCGCCACCTGCTCGCGAACGCCGGGCGCGGGCGCTTCGCGACCGTGACGACGCAGGGCCCCGGCCGCGCGGCGGAGGCCGTCGACCGGCTCGTCCGCTCCGACCTGCTCGCGGCCGCCTCCGGCCCCGTCGCGTCCATGGTCTGCGGCGTCCTCGCGGGCGACGACCTTCTCCTGAGCGAGGTCGGCCGCGTCGCCGACGGCCTCCGCGAGGCCTTCGGCGGCCTCACGTTCGACCTCGCGACCGTCAACGACGAGGCGACGTTCGCCGGGCGCCTCTCCGTCGTCGTCCTCCTCTTCGAGGCCTCCGCGCGCAAGGCCGCCGAGGCGCCGCCCGTCGGCGGCGTCATGAGCGCGCGCCGCCGCCGCCACAAAGGCGCGCTCGCCGCGGGGCCCGTCGGGCGCGGGCGCTTCAAGAACGCCGAGCCCACGATCTGGCGCGACGAGGACCTCGACGTGCCGACCTTCCTCCGAAAGGGCCTGAGCCTTGACTTCTGACCGCGACGGGCACGTGCGGGTCCTGCCGCTCCACGTAGCGAACAAGATCGCGGCGGGCGAGGTCATCGAACGCCCCGCGAGCGTCGTCAAGGAGCTCGTCGAGAACGCCCTCGACGCCGGCTCGACGCGCATCGCCATCTCGGTCACGCAGGGCGGGCGCAAGCTCGTCGCCGTGCAGGACGACGGCTGCGGCATGACGAAGGACGACGCCCTCCTCTCGCTGGAGCGCCAGGCGACGTCGAAGATCCGCGACGTCGACGACATCGAGCGGATCGACACGCTCGGCTTCCGCGGCGAGGCGATCCCCTCCATCGCGTCCGTCTCGCGCTTCTCCCTCACGACGCGCCGCGCCGACTCGGACGAGGGGACGTTCCTCCAGGTCAACGCGGGCACGCTCGCGGAGGTGCGCGCGGCGGGCTGCCCGCCCGGCACGCGCGTCGAGGTGCGCGACCTCTTCTGCAACGTCCCCGCGCGGCGCAAGTTCCTCCGCGCCTACGCGACCGAGGAGAACCACGTCAAGACGGTCTTCACGACGCACGCCCTCGCGCACCCGGGCGTCGGGTTCTCGCTCACGATCGACGGACGCGAGCTCTACCGCCTCGCGCCGGCGGCGACCGTGCGCGAGCGCGTCCGCGACCTCTTCGGGGACGACTTCCTCGCGCAGATGCTGACGCTCGGCGCGGCGGACGCGGCGACGGCCGAGCCGCCTCCCGTCCGCGCGACGACCGTGCGCGTCTCGGGCCTTCTCGAACGCCCGAACCTCTCGGCGCCGACGCGCCGCGACCAGTACGTCTTCGTGAACGGGCGCCCCGCGACGGCGGCCTCGGTCGCCTACGCGCTCCGCGAGGCGTATCCGCGCCGCGCGGGCGAGGCGCGTCCGGCGGCGATCCTCTTCATCGACGTGCCGCCCGGGCAGGTCGACGTCAACGTGCACCCGACGAAGCGCGAAGTGCGCTTCCGCGACAGCCTCGCCGTCAAGCGCGCCATCGAGGACGCCGTCGCCGCCGCGCTCGGCGGAGGCGGGGGCGAAGCGACAGGCGGGGCCGCCGCCGCGCCTCTCGCGCCGGACACGCCGCTGACGCGCACGGACACGCCGCTGACGCGAGAGACGCGAGGCGAAATCCCGCCCTCAAGCCCCTCAAGTTCCCTCGCCGCCTCAGGTCTCTCGCGCCCTTCAGGCCCCTCAAGTCCCTTCGCCGCGCCCCTCCCCGCGCCGGCGCCAGTCCAGAACGAGATCTCGTTCGCCGTCGAGCCGGACTCGCCGCGGTCGAAGCCCTGGCAGTGGTTCAGGTTCCTCGCGCAGGCCGCCTCCGGCTACCTGCTCATCGAGACGGACGCCGGCATCGTCACGATCAACCCCCAGGCGGCCCGCGAGCGCATCGCCTACGAGCGGCTGCTCGCGGCCTCGTCCGCGACGGCGGCCGCCCGGCCCGCGCAGGCCCTGCTCATCCCGGAAACGGTGAAGCTCAACCCCGTCGACGCCGCGCGCATCGCCGCGTCGCTGGAGACGATCGCGCGCATGGGCTTCCAGGTCGAGCCGTTCGGCACGGACACCTTCAAGATCGACGCCGTGCCGCAGCTCCTGGGCGCGCTCGACCCGGCGACCGTCCTCGCGACCATCGCCCGCGACCTCGCCGAGGGCGGCTCGCGCCGGAGCGGGGAGCGCTGGCGCGACGAGCGCATCGCGAAGTCGATCGCCAAGTCGTTCGCCGGGGCCTCGCCCGCGCTCACGAAAGAGGGCGCGGAATCCCTCGTCGAGGAACTCTGCGCCTGCCGGATGCCCTACGTCTGCCCGCGCGGAAAGCCCGTGATGATCTTCACCTCGACGCGCGAGCTGAACCGCAAGTTCGACCGCGCGTAGCGGCAGGCCGCGCCAATCCGCGCGAAGACGAAATCGCCGCGTCCGGAACTAAACTTGGATTCCAGAACTAAATCCTAACTTTGGGTGTTGAGCCGTTAGGGCTGTCC
>CAKUGW010000017.1 GCA_934654805.1 uncultured Kiritimatiellota bacterium | reverse complement strand
TCTCGCCGCTCGAGACGCTCTCGTCCGAAAGTCTCTCCGCCGACGACCGCCACATCCTCTACGCGGCGGATCTCGCCTGCAAGAAGGTCAACGACATTCTGGAGGCCTACCGCATTCAGGACGGCGCGCTTGCGGTCTACGACTTCTTCTGGACGCAGATCTGCGACGGCTACGTCGAATACGTGAAGGATTCGCCGAACAAGGCGGTGTCCGTCGCGATTTTGCGCGACGTCTTCTGGAAGGCCCTGCGGCTGCTGCACCCCTACATGCCGTTCGTGACGGAGGAGGTCACGCACCAGCTCGGCTTCCTGAAGGACGGCGAGACGATCATGCTGCAGAAGTTCCCCACGGGCTACACGGACGCCGAGAAGGCGGCGTGGGGCGTGACGGAGGCGAACTATGCGTTCGTGAACGCGAAGCGCGAGGCGATCACCGCCGTGCGCGCGCTCCGCGCCGAGTACAAGGTCGCGCCCGCGACGTTTGTCAAGGTGACGGTCGCGACGGATGACGCGGCCGCGCCGTCCGAAGCCGAGTCCCTGAAGAAGGCGATGCGCGCGGAGTCGGTCGAATTCGTGCCGGCGGGCAGCGACCTCGCGATGCCGTCGAAGATCACGCGGTTCGGCACGGTCTACCTGTCGCTCGAAGGGCTCGTCGACAAGGCGGCGGAGGCGAAGCGCATCGCGGGCGAGCTTGCGAAGCTCGCGGGCTTCATCCGGTCCAGCGAGGCGAAGCTCGCGAACGAGAACTTCGTCGCGCATGCGCCGGAGGCCGTCGTCGCCGAGGCGCGCCGCAAGCTTCAGGAGAACAGGGACAAGGCCCGGCAGCTGGAGAAGCTCGCGAAGCTGTTCGCCTGAGTCCCACACGCGCTTTCATGGTTATGGTATAATTCGCGAAAACGAAACAAGGAGCAACATGGTCAATCGCATCATCCTGAACGAAACCTCGTACCACGGCGCGGGCGCCGTGCAGTCCATCGTCCTCGAGCTCGCCCAGCGCGGGCTCAAGAAGCCGATCGTCTTCTCCGACCCCGACCTCATCAAGTTCGGCGTCACGAAGAAGGTGACCGACCTCCTCGACGCGGCGAAGGTCGCCTACGAGGTCTACTCGGAGATCAAGCCGAACCCGACGATCCAGAACGTGAAGGACGGCGTCAAGGCCGCGAAGAAGGCGAAGGCCGACTGCATCATCGCGATCGGCGGCGGCTCGTCGATGGACACGGCGAAGGCCGTCGGCATCATCCGGACGAACCCGGCGTTTGCGGACGTCCGCAGCCTGGAGGGCGTCGCGCCGACGAAGAGGCCCTCGCTCCCGATCCTCGCCGTCCCGACGACGGCCGGCACGGCGGCGGAAGTGACGATCAACTACGTCATCACCGACGTCGAGAAGAAGCGCAAGTTCGTCTGCGTCGACCCGCATGACATCCCGGTCGTCGCGTTCGTCGACCCCGACATGATGAGCTCGATGCCGAAGGGCCTCACGGCCTTCACGGGCATGGACGCGCTGACGCACGCGATCGAGGGCCTGATCACGAAGGCGGCGTGCCCGATGACGGACATGATGCACCTCGAGGCGATCCGCCTCATCTCGGCCTCGCTGCGCGACGCGGTCGCGAACAAGCCGGCCGGCCGCGCGGGCATGGCGCTCGGCCAGTACATCGCGGGCATGGGCTTCTCGAACGTCGGCCTCGGCATCGACCACTCGATGGCGCATGGGCTCTCCGCGCTCTACGACATGCCGCACGGCAAGGCGTGCGCGATCCTGCTGCCGACGGCGATGAAGTTCAACGCGCCGAAGACGGGCGACAAGTACCGCAAGATCGCGGTCGCGATGGGCGTGAAGGGGGCGGACAAGATGCCGCTCGCGAAGGCGCGCCAGGCGGCGATCGCGGCGGTCGAGAAGCTCTCGAAGGACGTCGGCATCCCGGCGAACCTGAAGGGCGTCCTCAAGAAGGAAGACGTCAAGTTCCTCGCCGAGTCGGCCTACGCCGACGCCTGCCGTCCGGGCAACCCCCGCGACCTCACGGTCAAGGACATCGAGAAGCTCTACATGGGGCTGATCTGAATGACCGTCGCCGAACTGAACCGGCGTTTCGGCGCGCCCGGGCGGATCGTCTTCCGCACGGGCTTCGCCGGCTACCCGAACGTCGTCCTCGCGAACAGGTACGGCTCGGCGGAGGTCGCGCTCCTCGGCGCGAACACGCTCTCGTACCGTCCGACGGGGCATGGCCCCGTCCTCTTCCGTCCGGCGAGGACGGATGCGGACTACAATCGCGGCGACAAGTTCCACGGCGGCGTGCCCGTCTGCTGGCCCCAGTTCGGCAACCGCTTCTCGAAGGACCTGCCGGGGCATGGCTTTGCCTCGGTCATGGTCTTCGAGGTGCGCGGCACGGAGTACTCCGAGGACATCACGGAGGTGACGCTCGGACTGAAGTCCGACCTCGTGACGAGGAAGCTCTGGCCGCACGACTTTGACCTGGAGGTCAAGGTGTCCGTCTCGATGAAGCTCAACCTCACGCTGACGACGACGAACACGGGCGCCGAGCCGTTCGCCTTCAGCTGCGGCTTCCATCCGTATTTCGCCGTGCGCAGCCGCGACGGCGTGACCGTGAAGGGGCTGGACGCCTGCCCGTTCACGGACGGCACGACGCCGGAGCTGAAGCGGGGCGTGTGGGCCGGCGACCTGAAGCTCGACTTCGCGCCCGACCACATCTTCGAGCTGCCGCCGGCGCCCAGGCACGCCTGCGCGATTCTCGACGCGGGGCTGAAGCGCGCGATCGCGGTCGCGTCGGGCGGCAACGACCGTGCGGTCGTCTGGAATCCGGGGCCGGAGACAGCGCTCGCCGACCTCGCGGCGGACGACTGGAAGAAGTTCGTCTGCGTCGAGCCCGTGTCGGACTGGCCGGGCGGACGGACGCTCGCGCCGGGCGCGCAGCACGTCCTTTCCGCCGCGATCCAGGCACATCTGGAAGTGTGAGGAAGCGCGAAGATGCATCGTCTGCTGGTCGCAACCGAACAGCTGGCCTCTGATGCGCCCGCGCTTTCGGCGGAGGCGCAGAAGCACCTGCGTGTCCTGCGTCCGAAAGACGGCGAGGAGATTGAGCTGTTCGACGGCCGAGGCCGATGGAGGGTCTGCGCCTGGCGGCGAACAGGTGGCGTGCCGACGCCCGGTCTTGTGCCCGCTTCGGATGTCCAGACGCTCGCGCGGACGACGACCTCCCTCACGCTGTTCGCCTGCGTCACGAAGGGATCGCGGTGGGACTGGACGATCGAGAAGGCGACGGAGCTTGGCGTGACGCGGCTCGTGCCCGTCATCAGCGAACGGACGATTGTGCGATTGACGCCGGACGACGGCGAGGCGAAACGCATGCGCTGGCAGCGCATCGCCGAAGATGCGGCGCGGCAGTCGGACGCCAAGTGGCTGCCCGAAATCCATCCGCCCGTCAGCTTCGCCGAGTCGCTGCCGCTCGTGCGCGCGACGACCTGCCTGGTCGGTGCGCTGACGACGCCCCCGCCGCCGACGATGGGTGCGGCGCTCGCGGCGCAGCCGTCTTCCGCAACGGCAGATTGGGCGATTTACGTCGGGCCCGAAGGCGATTTCGCGCCGGCGGAACTGGCCGCGCTCCTGGAAATCGCGACGCCCGTCAGCTTCGGCCCGACGGTTCTCCGCGCCGAGACGGCGGCCATCTACGGCGTGTCCGTCCTGAAGGCGTTTCTCGATGTACAGGCTCGTTGAGATCTTCGAGTCGCTGCAGGGCGAGGGACGCAACATGGGGCGTCCCTGCGTGTTCGTCCGCTTCGCGGGCTGCAATCTCGCGTGCCCGTGGTGCGACACGGACGTGACGAGACGCTTCGCCCTGTCGCGGGACGGCCTGCTGGCCGAGGTGCAGGCGTTTCGGGCGAAGAGCGTGATCCTGACAGGTGGCGAGCCGACGATTCAGGCGGAGATGCCCGAACTCGTTTCGGCGTTGAAGGGCGCGGGCTATTGGATCGGCGTCGAGACGAACGGTCTCGTTGCGCCAAGCTGGCTCGCGTCCGTCGATTACGTCGCCTGTTCGCCCAAGGCGGAGTGCGCCGACCGCTACCTCTCGGATGCGTCGACGGGGGTGCGCCGCTGTGACGAGGTGCGGGTCGTGGCTTCGTCGGAAGACGCGGTCGTCCGCTTTGCGCGGGCGGTTCGCAGACGGATCGCCGCGACGGACTACTACATCTCGCCGTGCGAGCGCGACGGGCAGATCGACTTCGCGACGGCAAAGGCCGTGCTGGCGCAGCTGGACGGCTGGTCGCTCTCCGTGCAGTTGCACAAGATTCTGGGCTTTCGGTAATTGATTGGGGATCACGTATGGCAAATCTCACGCAACTCAAGATGCTCGAAGACCTCAGCGGCTTTCTCCTCGTGGACAAGCCGGCGGGGATCGCGTTCGCGACGGTCGTCAAGGCCGTGAAGCGAAAGTTCAATCTCGTCAAGGTCGGCCACGGCGGCTCGCTGGACGCGCCGGCGTCGGGGCTTTTCATCCTCCTGCTCGGCGACGCGAACAAGTTCGCCGACCGCGTCATGGGCGCCGACCGCACCTACGAGGGCACGATCCGCTTCGGCCTGAAGACCGACACGGGCGACGTCTACGGGCGGCCCGTGGGGACAGGCCCCGCCGATGCGGGGACAGGCCCCGGCGCCGCGCGGCTCGCCGCCGCGCTGCCCGACTTCCGGGGGGACGTCTTCCAGGTCGAGCCGCAGTTCTGCACGATCCGCAAGGAGGGGACGGCCGCCTACGAGATCGCCGACACGGGCGCGCACAGGCAGTTCCTCGCGCACGTCTACCGCCTTGACGTCGAGCCGGACGGACGGTTCGCGCTGCGCGCCTCGAAGGGCGTCATCCCGCGCGCGCTCGTCCGCGACCTCGGTGACGCGGCCGGCTGTGGCGCGTCGCTCGAATCGCTGCGGCGGACGGCCGTCGGGCGCTTCGACGTGAAGGACGCAATCCCGTTCGACCGCCTCCTCGAAACCGAAATGAGGGACTTCGCGCCGTGCGTGACGCCGCTGTCCAAAGCCTTGCTGTAGGCTTCTTCGACGGCGTCCATCTCGGACACCAGGCGATTCTCGCGGGTGCCGATCGCGCGCTCACGTTCCGAAACCATCCGCTTACGGTGCTTGCGCCCGCACGCGCGCCGCGCCTCGTCATGTCGCTTGCCGACCGCCTTGCGGCGATTCGGGCCTGCGGCGTGAAGGAGATCGTCGCGCTCGACTTCACGCCGGCGCTCGCCGCGTTGCCGCCGGAGGCGTTTGCCGCGCAGTACCTTGATTCGCCGACGGGACGGCCGCACATCCGCTGCGGCGCCAACTGGAACTTCGGAAAATGCGGCGCGGGCGATGCGGCCTGGCTGCGCGCACGCGGCTATGCCGTCACGACCGTGCCGTACGCGACCTGGGCCGGCGCGCCGATCTCGTCCTCGCGCATCCGCGCCGCGCTCGCGGCGGGCGACGTCGCGGCGGCGGACGCGATGCTGGGGCGTCCGTTCCGCGTGCACGGCGAGCCGCAGAAGGGAAAGGGGCTCGGCACGAAGCTCGGCTTCCCGACGGTCAACCTGCAGCTGACGGGACTGGACATCGACTTGCCGCGCGGCGTCTATGAAGTGGAGGTCGGCGGCGTGCGCGGCGTCGCGAACTACGGCGTGGCGCCGACGCTGGGCGACCGACGCTGGCCGACGCCGATGCTGGAAATCCACTTTTTCCACTGCGATGCGGCATCCGTGCCGCCGGCGCCGTTCGCCGTCGATTTCGTGCGCTTCATCCGGCGGGAGCGGACATTCGCCTCGTTGGACGAGCTGAAATGCCAGATTGCGCGCGACTGCGTAGGCTGCTCAGCCGGCTCTCCGTTTGCCATTGGCGAAACGGAAATGCTATAATAAGGCCGTCTACCGCCGCGCAGGCGGCGGCGCAAGTAAATCCAAGGAAAGCAGATGAACATCGTTGAAACGCTGGGGAAGGCGGGGATCATCCCGGTCATCGTCATTGAAAGGGAAGAGCAGGCCGTGCCGCTCGCGCGGGCGCTCGTGAAGGGCGGCCTGCCCGTCCTCGAGGTCACGTTCCGCACGCCGGCGGCGGCGGGCGCCATCGCGGCGATCAGGCGCGAGGTGACGGAGGCCGTGCTGGGCGCGGGGACGCTTCTCACGCCCGCCATGGTGAAGGCCGCGAAGGCGGCGGGCGCGGTGTTCGGCGTCGCGCCGGGCTTCGATCCGGCCGTGATGGCGGCGGCGAAGGCCGAGGGGCTTCCGATGTGTCCCGGCATCGCGACGGCGAGCGAGCTGTCGCAGGCGCTGACGGCGGGCTGCACGATGGTCAAGTTCTTCCCGGCGGAGGCGGCCGGCGGCGTCAAGATGATCAGGAACCTCCTTGGCGCGTTCCGCTTCACGGGCGTGAAGTTCATGCCGACGGGCGGCGTCAACCTGGGCAACGTCGCGGACTACCTCGCCGTGCCGGAGATCGTCTGCTGCGGCGGCACGTGGATCGTCCCGAAGGACGCGCTCGCGGCGGGCGACTTCGCCGCCATCGAGAAGCTGGCGGCGGACGCCGCCGCGCTCGTGAAGAGGCTGCGCGGATAGGGCGATGCTCGCCGTCGCGCTGTTCCTGCTCGCCGCGCTCGTCGCGCCGAGTCGTCCGCCGGATTTCGCGGACGACTTTGGCGGCGCGGCGCTCGACGAGGCGAAGTGGACCGACTGGGTCGCCTCGTTCCCGGGGCGGTCGGCCGGGTTCCTGTTCGCGCGCGACAACGTGTCCGTCACGAACGGCCGCCTGTGCCTGACGGCGCGGCGGCTGCGGGCGGACGAGAAGACGGTCGAGAACCTGCGGCGCGGCTTCACGACCTACGCGACCGCCTACGTGCGCGCGAAGGAGAAGACCTCCTATGGCCTTTACCTCTGCCGCGCGCGGGCGATGCGGTCGAAGGTCTGCAACGCCTTCTGGCTCTACGACCCGCTCTCCGACGCGCCGGAGCGGAAGTTCCGCGTCGGCGACTTCAGCGAGGAGATCGACATCTTCGAGATCTTCGGCTCGCTGCGCGACTGGTACGGAACCGTCCACCGCCTGCGGACGCCGTACCTGGAGGGCGTCGTCCACGGCGGCGTCGAGACGCTGCCGGAGAAGAGCCGAAAGATTGCGCTCGCGTTCGACCCGGCGGCGGACTTTCACGAATACGGCTTTCTCTGGACGGCGACGGAGCTGACGTGGTTTGTCGACGGCGAAGCGGTCTTCGCGCGGGCGAACGACCACTTTCATCGTCCGCTGCACGTCACGTTCGACTGCGAAATCATGTACAGCTGGGTCGGCGAACCGGAGCCCGCCGAACTCCCGGCCACGTTCGAGATCGACTGGTTCCGATACTGGAACTAATCGCGCACCCGTCTTCTGTCGCGCCTTCAGTCCGCCAGGCCTGCTCGACCTGGCGGCGACAAACTTGTCATGACAAGTTGACATCCGTTTCGGAAAATAGGCTATAATGTTCCCAGACCGCAAGGAGCAGACCGATGACCGAAACAAAGCACAGTGAAGTCTACGCGCTTCTCAAGGGCGAGATCCTCGGGGGAAAGTACGGGAAGTCACGCGCCGTCCCCAGCGAGATGCAGCTCTCCCGCCGTTGCGCCTGTTCGCGCACGACGGTGAGAAAGGCGATGGACGAGCTTCGGCATGAGGGGCTTGTGCGCAGCCGTCAGGGGAAGGGCGTCTTCGTGACGGAGCGCGCCGAAATGAAGACGTTCGGACTGATTCTGCCGGGAGTCTCTCGCTACGAGTATTTCAATCCGATTGCCTTGGAACTCGTTCGGATCGCGCAACGTGCGCACTGCGCGTTCCTGTTCGTGAACATTGACGCGACGGAGCCGAAGCAGTTGCGCCACAACGTCCGCGAGCTTGCGGCCGACTTCATCAAGCGGCACGTCTCGGGAGTGATCTACCATCCGGTCGAGTTCCTGTCGGCAGACGACACGACGAACGCGGACATCGTGTCCGTCTTCCGCCGGGCGAAGATACCCGTCGTGCTGTTCGACAGCGATGTCGTCCTTCCTCCGGCCAGAAGCGGGCATGATGTCGTGTCGATCGACAATGCGCTGGCGGCCGAATCGCTTGCGAGCCATCTCCTCGCGGAAGGCGCGCGAAACGTCCATGTGGCGATGCTTCCGAGGACCTTCCCCAACCAGATGGAGCGAGTGCGAGGCGTCGCCAGTGCCGTCGTCCAGTCGGGACGGGCCTGGTCGAACGCGCGAAACGTGCTTCGGGCCGAGCCGACGGACGTGAAGGCTGTTCGGGCTTACATGAAGCGACGTCCGCGCCCGGATGCGTTTGTCTGTCAGAACGACGCGTTTGCGGCGGACTTCGCGCAGACGCTGCGGGCGCTCGGATATGCGATTCCCAAAGACGTCATGATCGGCGGCTTCGATGGCATGGACATTGCCCGGGTCATGGCCCTGACGACAATCCAGCAGCCTTATGCCGAGATCGCGCAGACAGTCTTCGACCGGCTTCTGCACCGCGTCGAACGCCCCTCCGGTCTGCCTGTTCGCCTATTTCTGCCCGAGCGGCTCGTCGTTCGGGCCTCGACGCAACGCAAGACGAAAGGATGAGCAAGATGAAGCGAAAGAGATGGAGAAGGCGGTTGCACTGGATGCCGGTCGCCTGTTTGTGCTGTTCGACGGCGCTTGCCGACGGGAAAGCCCCGTTTGTCGAGGATGACGTGGGCGGACTGCCGCCTGGCGTGCGGACGCGGCATGTGGCATCGACGACGTGGAAGGCGTTCAACGAGGCCCCGCCGCCTCTCCCCCGGCTCGGGACGCTCCGCACGCGCCGGTCAGGCGAGATCGCCGCATCGTCCTGGTCGGTCGGCTGCGAATGCCTCGACCGCGACTACGCGAACTTCGAGATGTACAAGACGTTCCTGCCCGACCTCGGCGTCAAGTGGGCGCGCCTCCAGTCCGGCTGGGCGAAGACGGAGCGGACGAAGGGCGTCTACGACTTCGCGTGGCTGGACGCGCAGGTCGACTACCTCGTCACGAACGCGATCGCACCGTGGGTCACGCTCTGCTACGGCAACCCGCTCTACGAGTCGGGCAAGTGGCTCGGCATGGCGATGGCGCCGCTCGTGGACAATCCCGAGGGCTTTGCCGCGTGGCTCGCCTACGTGGAGGCGACCGTTGCGCGCTACCGAGACCGCGTGCCGATGTGGGAGATCTGGAACGAGCCGTATGACCAGGGCAAGGCCTACGGTCGGCTCTGCGCGGAGACGATCTCCCGCATCGTGAAAGTCCAGCCGGAGGCCGAGATCGTCATCTCCGCCTGCCGCTTCCCGTCCGACACGGAGGCCGTCTACGAGGCCGTCCGCGAGAAGGGCGTCGCAGGCGCGATCCGGTACTGGGCGTGCCATCCCTACCACCAGAATCCGGATGCCTCGTATGCGGGCTTCGCGAAAGGGTTGCACGCGCCGGTCGAGCGGCGGCGCGACTGGGTGCGCGCGCGGAACCCGAAGTGGGATGTCCTCCAGGGCGAATGCGGCTGCCCCGCGCAGCTCGAGTTCGCCCACGCGCTCTGCAACGTCCCGTGGACGGAGGTGTCTCAGGCGAAATGGGTCTTGCGCCGGGCGATGGGCGACGCCGTGCGCGGCATCTTCTCGTCGCATTTCGCGATCACGGACAACCATTACCCGAACATGATCCAGAGCTACGGCCTCGTACGTTGCGACCTGCTCGGTCGTTTCGTCTACCGGCGGCCCGTCTACTACGCGATGCGCAATGTCTACGGGTTCTTCGACGCGGACGTGAAGCCGCTCTGGTTCGAGAAGGCCGTGGCGGGCGGGCGGGAGATCTCGATCGCGCGCTTTGCGAAGAAGGGGCGTCCCGTGCTCGTCGCCTGGTTCTCGGACGCCCGTCCCGACGACTCGCTCGCCTGGAAGCCGAACGTTCCCGTGCCGGGCGTCGCAGACTTCCCCGACCCCGTGCTCGTCGATCTCGTCACAGGCGGTGTCTACGCGCTCCCGGCGGGCAAAACGGCACTTCCCCTGCGGGATTCGCCCGTGCTGGTCGCGAACCGGGACGTCGTCGAAATCAAGGATGAGGAGGCAATGAAATGAAGCGGAAGCCCCTGTTCGCGGCGTTGGCCGCGCTGTGCTGTTCGGCGGCTGCGGCCGCCGCGAAGGCCCCAGAGCCGTTCATCGAGGACGACGTGGGCGGGCTGCCGCCCGGCGTCCGGAGCCGCAAGACGACGTCCGTCGTCTGGAAGGCGTTCAACGAGGCCCCGCCGCCGCTGGCGTCGCCGCGTCTCGGGACGCTCCGCACGCGCCGGTCAGGCGAGATCGCCGCGTCATCCTGGTCGGTCGGCTGCGAATGCCTCGACCGCGACTACGCGAACTTCGAGATGTACAAGACGTTCCTGCCCGACCTCGGCGTCAAGTGGGCGCGCCTCCAGTCCGGCTGGGCGAAGACGGAGCGGACGAAGGGCGTCTACGACTTCGCGTGGCTGGACGCGCAGGTCGACTACCTCGTCACGAACGCGATCGCGCCGTGGATCACGCTCTGCTACGGCAATTCGCTCTACGGCTCGCGTCCTTGGCTGGGCGTGAAGGTCGCGGACGTCGTGGGCAGTCCTGAAGGCCTGTCGGCGTGGCTCGCCTACGCAGAGACGGTCGTCTCGCGCTACCGCGACCGCGTGACGCGCTGGGAGATCTGGAATGAGCCCTATGACCAGACGGAGGCCTACGCGAAGCTCTGCGCGGAGACGATCGCGCGCATCGTGAAAGTCCAGCCGGAGGCCGAGATCGTCATCTCCGCCTGCCGCTATCCGAAGGACCCGCAGGCCGTCTACGATGCCGTGAAGGCGAGGGGGCTCGAGGATGCGATCCGCTGGTGGGCCGTTCACCCCTACCGCGCGAATCCGGACGACTCATATTCTGCGCCCTGCGACGGGCCGCACTATCCCTGCGAGCGGTCGTGGGACTGGTGCAAGGGGCTGCACATGCCGCTGGACGAACGCCGGGCGTGGGTCAAGAGCCTCAATCCGAAGTACGACATCCTCCAGGGCGAGTGCGGCTGCCCCGCGCAGCTCGAGTTCACGCACGCGCTGTGCGGCTGGCAGTGGACGGAGGTGTCGCAGGCGAAATGGGTCCTGCGCCGGGCGATGGGCGACGCCGCGCGCGGCCTCTTCTCCTCGCATTTCGCGATTACGGACAACCTGTACGCGAACATGCTCCAGAGCTTCGGGCTGATCCGCAGTGACCTTCTGAAGCGCTTCGTCTACCGTCGACCCGCCTACTACGCGATGCGCAACGTCTATGGATTCTTCGACGCGGACGTGAAGCCCCTCGGCCTCTCGACAGCGAAGGCGGGCGACCGCGCGGTCACGCTTGCGCGCTTCGAGAAGAAGGGGCGGCCGATTGTCGCGGCCTGGTTCTCCGGGCGGAGGCCGGACGACTCGTTCGCCTGGATGCCGAACGTCACGGTGCCGGGGCTGCCGGCGTTCAACGACCCGGTCTTTGTCGACCTGATCACGGGCGGCGTCTGGGCCCTGCCCAAGGGCGTGCGGAAAATCCCCCTCCGCGACGCGCCGGCGCTCGTCGCCGAACGCGAGACTGTCGAACTGAAGGCGTCAGCCGACGCCCCGAAATGATAACCTGAAAAGGAGGCACAAGATGAACGCAGTCCAGACGAAAGCGCTTCTCGCGACGCTGGCGACGCTTGCCGCCATGGGCGGGTTTGCGGCCACGTGGTACGTCGATGCCGTGAACGGCAACGACGAGAACGGCGGCACGTCCGTGACGGACGCGCGCCGGACGCTCACAGGCGCGATGTCCATAGCCGGACTTAAAGACGGCGACACCGTTCTTGCGATGCCGGGCGTCTACGGCGACCTGTCCGAGGCGGACGCCTCCGGAGCGCAGACGCGCTGCCGCATCACGAAGGCCATCACGCTCAGGTCCGTCGGCGGGCGCGCCACGCGCGATGTCACGGTCATCCGGGGCGCGCGCGACGCCGCGCCCGGTGGCCTGGGCGACGAGGCCGTGCGATGCGTCAGCATCGAGGCCGTCGGGGCGATCCTGGAGGGCTTCACGCTCGAGGACGGCGCGACGAAGGCCGGCTCGGCCGATGCGGCGGACAACCGCGGCGGGGGCCTTCTCGTCCTCCCGAAGGCGACGGGATATGCGGTCGACTGCCTGTTCTCCAACTGCGTCGCGCGTGCCGGCGGCGGCATGGCGCTCGGGGTCGGAAACAACCCCGCGGGCGCAAACAGGGCCGTCGGCGCGGCCGTGCGCTGCCGCTTCATCGGCTGTTCCGCCTCGCGCGTCGGTGCGGCTGTCCGGGAAGTCCCGAGCTGGTTCTGCGTGTTCGACGGCTTCGACGAGACGCCCGTCTACAGCCTCACTGCGCCGTCCGTGAACTGTACGTTCTTCGTCGGCTGTGACGAATTCGCCGGCGCGAAAGGCCCGTCGTTCAATTGCGTCGCGATCTCGGCCAGGACGAATTACCAGTCCTACATGACCAACTGCGTGGTGAGCACGAAGCTGAGCGAAACGTACGCCAGCGCGTGCCGCCGGGAGGCTTACTACGAGACGCTGATGGCGCCCTGCGCGGACGACTTCCGTCCGCGCGTGACGTCGGCTGCGGTCGGCGCGGGGCTTTTCGCGTGGCTGGAGGCACACGTGCCGGAAGGCTACCGCCAAATCGACTTCGACGGAAATCCCGTGACGGCGGCGGCGGATGGCTCGGTGACGTGTGGCGCGATCGTCGTCCCGGCCACGCCCGTCGGCGGCTACGTGACGACCTCCCACGCGACGGGGTCGTCCGGCTGCACTGACTTCGTCGTCAACGGGCGTCCGATTCCCGCGTCCTTCCCGCAGAGCCGCTTCTACGCGGACACGCCGGACGCGACGTTCCGTCTTGTCCCCTTCGTGTCCGGCGGCAGCGTCTACGCAGTCACGAACGCGACGGAGGTGTTCTGGCCTAGCCGCGACGGGACCGTCGAGGTCGCCGTCCCCGAATCAGAATCAGGCGTCCGCCGACTGGACGTCGCGGCGGCGTCGGAGGAGCTGTTCGTCGGCGCCGGCGAGGCTTACGCGACGATCCAGGACGCCGTCAACGCCGCGCAAGACCGCGCGGTCGTCCGCGTACGTCCGGGCGTCTACGCGACAGGCGGCGGCATGGTCGGCTGCGCGAGCCGTGTGGCGATCCCGGCGGGCAAGGGCATTCGCCTCGTTTCGACGGGCGGCGCGGACGTGACGGTCATCGACGGCGCGGGGGCTGCGCGCGGCCTTGCCTGCGAATCGACGGATCCCGTGCAGGTCGATGGCTTCACGATCGCGAATGGCACGGCGCAGACCGACGCCACGACGGACGACGCCGCGCACAAGGGCGGCGGCGTCTACTGCGTCCGCGCCGACACCGTCGTCGAGAACTGCGTCATCACGAACTGTGTCGCGCCGCGCGGCGGCGGTGCGTTCAACGGCACCTACCGGCGGTGCCGGATCCTCGACTGCCGTTCGAGTTACATCGGCAGCGCCGGGACGCAGGGAAGCCGTGCGGGAACGGACGGCGCGCGTCTCGCGCTGCACGACACGTACATCGACGGCTGCTGGGGCAGCTTCCGCCTCTTCTATTTCTGGGATTCCGTTGTCGGCTGCACGTTCGGGCCGAACAACCGGGGGGAGACGCCGGATTCGCTGGGGCGCCTGTTCGGACCCCGGAGCGGAACCGTCCGCGACTCGCTGTTCCTCGGCCCTTCGCAGGAGAGCCCGGAAACGCCCGCGACGTATTCGCTCACGCTGGCGAACTGCGCCTACCTCGCCACGTGCAAGTGGGCGGCCGGCACGGCGTTTTCGGACTGCCTGGCCTTCGCGGCGTTCGACGGCACGGCGGACGGCGTGCCGAACGGTTCACCGACGAATGCGGTCGCGACGCGCGGCATCGGAGCCTTTGCCGCCGACTGGACGGATACGCTGTCGGACGCGCTGAACGCCAAGGGACGCGCCCGCGTCGCCTTGGACGGTGCGGATGCGACGCTCGGGGCGGACGGGACTGTCCTCCTCAAGTCCGGGACGCTTCCAGTCACGGTGACGTGGAAGGGTGGATTCGTGACCGTGCCGTTTTCCGTCACGGGCACGGGCGTCCTCGTCGTCTACCAGGACGGGACGCCTTGCCGGGTCGTCCGTGACGGAGAGGCGGCCTCGCTGCGCCTGTCTGGCGAGAAGCGGACGGCCGAGGTGTCCTTTACCTACTATCCGGGCTTCCGCGACGCGGGCGGCGCCGTCCTCCCGACGCTCGCCTACCAGTCCGGCGCCCTTTTCGTCATCCGGTGACAGCCGAACAGACAATGGAGAGAGCGATGACAAGACATCTGATCTTGACGGCGGCGACCGTGGTGGCCGCCGCCACCGGCCGTCCGGGCGACGACTGCGACTGGGTGCCGTTCGCGGCGAATCCGTGGGTCGAGCCCGGCACGGCGGCCGACGCCTCGTCCTGGACGGGCATCGACACCCCGGCCGGCCGTCACGGGCGCGTCGTCGTCCGGGGCGACCATTTCGAGTTCGAGGGGCTGCCCAACGTGCCGCAGCGCTTTCTCGGCGCGAACGTGATCCTCGACGCCGTCACGCCGAAGACGGCGGATGACGCGCGCGCCTTCGCGCGGCTGCTCCGACGCCTCGGCTGGAACGCCGTGCGCATTCACCAGCACGAGCAGGACCTCGTCGGCGCGGACGGCTTCTCGCTCGACCCTGCGAAGATGCGCCGGTTCGACGCCTTCGTCGCCGCCTGCATCGCGGAAGGCCTTTACCTGCAGACGGACCTCTACGTCACGCGCAAGGTGAAGGGTCATGACCTGCACGGCTTCAAGGAGGCGATTGTCTGCGGCGACGAGACGGCGTTCGCGAACTATCTCGCCTGGGCAAAGGCGTTCCTGACGCACCGCAACGCCGAGACGGGCCGGACGCTTTGCGAAGAGCCGGCGCTTGCCTTTGTCACGCTCATCAACGAGGGCAACGTCGGCAACCGCAAGCACGTGGCGCGCGAAAACGGTTGGGAGCGGCGCGCGGCGGAGCGCCATCGCGCGTTCATCCGCCGCATGCGCGGCATCCTGCGCGACGAGCTGGGCTGCCGGGCGCTCGTCTCCGACCTGAACGGCTGGACCTACAAGGAACCCTACTTCCCGGTCATCGCGGAGGAGTGCGACTACGTCGACTCGCACGGCTACGTCGACCATCCCGTCTACGTGGGCGCGGCGAAGTTCCGTCTGCCGAGCCGCATGAACGACGCGGGGCCGTGGTCGTTCCCTTTCTCCTATGTGCGGCACGACATCTCCGGGCGCTTCCCGGACAAGCCGTTCCTCTGCACGGAATGGAGCTGGTCCGCTCCCGGTCGCTGGCGTGGCGCGGGCGGGCTCTTGCAGGCGGCCTACGCCTGCGAACGCGGCTGGGACGGCCTTTGGCACTACTGCTGGGGGTCGCACGGCATCGTCGGCCAGCCGTTCGGTTCGCCGGACGTGCCCGCGCACCCGGTCCACTACTGGGACATGGCGCGCGACCCCTTCGCGCTGGCGGCCGAGCGCGCCGTTTCGGCGCTCTTCCTGCGCGGCGACGGCTTCGGAGCGTCCGTCAGCAATGACCTGAAGAAGGCGGTTTGGACGCTGTCCGCGATGCGGACATGCGGGGCCGTCGTGCGGCGAGGGCGCTTCACGGCCGGGGCTCTTGCGGGCGATGCGGGGGAGGATGGCGCAATCGTTTGGGCGACGACGTGCGACGGTCGTTCGTTCGCCGAGTCGTCGCGCGTGCTCGTCACGCACCTGACTCAGCTCCGGAACACGGGCATGGTCCTGTCGGGCGAGAAGAGTCGCGTCCTGGAGGGCTGGGGCTCGCTTCCCTACCTCGTGAAGCGCGGCGCGGTGCGCCTCTCGCTGGCGCTCGGCCCAGGGGCCTGGCGCGTTTGGCGGCTCGACGCGGCCGGCCGGCGCCGGAGCGAGGTGGCGACGAGCCGGGCGGAAGGGCGGCTGCGCTTCACGGCCGACGTGGCGGGGGACTCCGACAACGCGACGATCCTCTACGAGGCCGTGCGCGAGGGGCTCGTCTACGGCGAAGACCCCGTGACGGGCGCGATGACGCGGTTGGAGATCGCGAACGACCAGACCGGCATGAACTGGGTCCATTCGGCGGACAATCGGCAGTTCCCGTGGGTCGGGCCCGAATTCGGCTGGGGCCTCGGCACGGTGAAGGTGGACGGCGAGAAGGGCGCGTGGAGCGACTTCCCCGGACGGCTGAAGGTTGATCGAAGCCGCCGCCTGGACGGCGGCGACGTGCTCGAGCGCTACGTCTTCCGGAATGTGTCCGACCGCCCGATCTCCCTTTCCGAAATCGATGTGAACGCTTCCTTCAACGACAACTACCCGAAAGACGGCGTGGAGATGCTCACGCGCCGCTGCCATGCGCACGTTTGGGCAGGCGGGTGCGCGGGCTGGGTCGCCGCGATGCGCATCGGCGGCGCGCCGCCGCATGTGGGACTGATGATGACAGAAGGCGAGCTCGCCGCCTACGAGGTCAAGGAGCGCGCGCCGCAGAAGGGGTTCTCCAATGTGCGCGGCATCCTCTGCCTGTCGCCGCGCGACACCACGCTCGCGCCCGGCGAGTCGATGGCCGTCGGCTGGCGCCTGTTCGTCCACGGCGGCTGGGACGACTTCTTCGCGCGGCTCGTCGCGCGCGGCGGCTCCTATGTGCGGGCAGGACGCTGGTGCGCGTCCGTCGGCGAGACGATCCCCTACGAGATCGTGACGCCCACCGGGACTGTGCGCCGCACGTGGACGTGCGACCGGGTCGGGCGGCAGGAGGTCGTGGTCCCCTGCGGGGACGGAAAAACGACGAAGGCCGAGTTCCTGGGTCTGCCCGACATCCCGGCGCTGCTGCTCGCGCGCGCCCGCTTCATCGTCGCGCACCAGCAGGTCCTCGACGAGGGCTCGCCCTGGCATGGCGCGCTCGTGCCCTATGACAACGAGACGGGGCGGCAGTATCGCAACTGGGAACTGCCGAAGGAGCGCCGCCGCGTCGACACCTCGGAGGGCGGCGAGCGCCACGGCATGGGGATCTTCCTCGCCCAAATGGCTCAGCGCGGCCATCGGGACGAGTTCCTGCCTGCGGCCGTGCGCTATGCGGACTTCGTGCGCCATCGCCTCCAGGAGCCGGACTTCACGCTTTACCAGGAGGTGAACCGCCCGTCGCGCAACCGCAGCTACAATTATCCGTGGGCGGCGACGCTCTACCTGGAGATGCACCGGCTCTCGGGCGAGCGGAAATACGCCGAATGGGCCTACGGGACCTTGCGTCGTCTCTTCACGGGCGGCGGGATCAGCCTCCCTGACACGCTGGTCGACCTTCCCGTCAAGGACCTCGTTGAGACCCTGCGGGCCGCCGGGATGCGCGCGGAGGCAGACGAGATGATGGAGATCTTCCGGAGTCGCCTGTCGAAGCATGTTGATCCCGAGGCCGGGCTCGTCATGCATGAAGTCGGCATCTGCCCGGAGCAGGTCGCGGGCTTCCTCTGCCAGCTCCTGGACATGCACGAGCTGACGGGCGAACCGGCCTACCTCGACGCGGCGCGCCGCATGGCGCCCGCGACGGACGCCATGCTGCCGCGCCAGCCGAGCGCGAACCTGCATGACATGGCCCTCCACCACTGGGACGGCTATTGGTTTGGCAAGCGCCGCATGTGGGGAGACACGTGTCCGCAGGACTGGAACGGGGCGATGGCGGACTTCTTCCGCCGTTGGGCCGACGTCACGGGGGACGGCTCGTTCCGCCGCCGCGCGGACGAGATCGTGCGCCAGCTGCTCATGCTCTTCGACCCCGACGGGCGCGCCTACAGCGTCTTCATCTATCCTGACCGCGTGGACGGGAAGCCCGGCAAGTTCCGCGACCCGCTGGCCAATGACCAGGACTGGGCTCTCGTCTTCTACTTGAGGAACTTCAGATGACAGCCGCCTTCGCCCTGTCCGCGGCCCTTCTCGCGGCGGCGCCGTGGGAGACGCCCGCGACGAACGAACTTAACCGCCTGGCGGCCCGGTGCGACTCACTCCCGGATGCCGAGCGCGTCCTCTCGCTAGACGGCACCTGGACGTTCGACTGGGCGGGGTCACTCGCCCTCGCGCCAGGCGACTTTTTCCGCACGGACTACGACGATTCGGCCTGGTCGGAAATAGACGTGCCGAGCTGCGTCGAGCTGTCCGGTTATGGCGTGCCTCGCTACGTGAGCCGAGGCTACACGTTCCCGAAGACGCCGCCGCGCGTCAAGCCGGAGGAGAATTCCGTCGCCCTCTATCGGCGGACGTTCGGCGTGCCGGAGTCCTGGCGCGGACAGCGCATCGTCTTGCGTTTCGAGGGTGTCACGTCCGCTTTCGACGTCTGGGTCAACGGCCGCCATGTCGGCTATGCCGAGGACTCGAGGCTTCCGTCCGAATTCGACGTCACGGAGTGCGTCAAGGTCGAGGACAACCTCCTTTGCGTCCGCGTGCTCCGGTGGTGCGACGGCAGCTATCTCGAAGACCAGGACATGGTCCGCCTGTCGGGGATCACACGGCGCGTGGCGCTGTTCGCCGAGCCGCTCTCCGGCGCGATCCGCGACTTCCGCGCGACGCCGCGCGCCGCTGACGCCGCGTATCGCGACTGGACGCTCGTGGTGACGGCGAGCGTGCCCGTGTCGGCGACGCTCGCTGCGCCCGACGGCCGTGTCGTCGTGCGGAAGGGCGACCGTCGCGCGGCGTTCGTCCTTTCCGTGCCGGGCGCGCGGACGTGGTCGGCGGAAGACCCTTCCCTCTACACGCTGACGCTCGACAGCGGCGCGGAGCGCCGCACGGCGCGCGTGGGATTCCGTCAGGTCGAGACAAAGGGTGGGCGTCTGCTCGTAAATGGGCGCCCGGTCAAGTTCCGCGGCGTCAACCGGCACGAGTTCTCGCTTCGGCACGGCGCGTCGGTGACGGAGGAGGAAATGCTCGAGGACATCCTCCTGATGAAGCGCGCGAACTTCGACGCCGTCCGCACGGCGCACTATCCGAACGACCCGCGCTGGTACGGCCTATGCGACTGCTACGGGCTCTACGTGATCGCCGAGGCGAACGTCGAGGCGCACGGCCTCGGGCAGAATGAGGGCGAGGGCGTCGGCTGGCGGCCGGAGTGGGCGGCGTCGATCGTCGAGCGCAACGTGCGGCAGGTCGCGAATTATGCGAACCATCCGTGCGTTGTGATGTGGTCGCTCGGCAACGAGTCGGGCGGCGGGCCCGGCTTCGCGACGGCGGCTGCCGCCGTGCGCGCGGCTGACCCGTCGCGCCCGGTCTTCTATGAGCAGGGGAACGGGCTGGCCGATATCGACGGCGCGATGTACATGTCCGTCGCGACGCTCCGCGAGCGCGGCGAGATGGGCGAGGGCCGACGCACGGCTTTGTCGGAGGCCGCCCGTTTTCCGTGGCAGTCCCCGGGCAAGCCGTTCCTCCTTTGCGAATACGCGCACGCGATGGGCAATGCGCTCGGCAATTTCGGCGGCTACTGGGAGGTCTTCCGCGCCTACGGCTCGCTCGCGGGCGGCTGCGTCTGGGACTGGGCCGACCAGACGCTCCTGAAAGACGGCCAGACGGCTTACGGGGGCGACTGGGACGACTGGCCGAATTCGGGGCCCTACTGCCAGAACGGGCTCGTCAACGCCGCGCGGGACCCGTCGTCTCCGAAGCTCGCCGAGGCGGCGCACGTGATGCGGCCGGTCGCGCTCGTGGCCTACGACGCGAATTCGTGCGACGCGACGCTGGAGAACCGCTGGTCGTTCACCTCGGCCGACGTGCTCGCAGGCTCCTGGGAACTGCGTCGTGAGGGCGAGGCGGTCGCGTCTGGCGGCTTCGCCCTGCCACCAGTCCCGCCGGGCGAGACGGGCTTCTGCGGCCTTCCTGACGTGCCGGTCCTGGCGGCGGACGGCGCAGACGTCACGCTGACGCTGGCCTTCGCGCGGAAGGAGGCGACGCCGTGGACGCCGGCGGGGTTCGTCGTCGCGCGCGATGAGACCGTTATCCAGTCCGGACGTCCTGACCGGTTCGCGCAAGTCCCGTCCGCGCCGGGGGCGGTCGTCGAGACGGCGGATGCCTTCGTCCTTGTCGGCGGCGTGTCGACGGCGGCGGTCGCCAAGGCGACGGGAACGCTCTCCCGCCTTTCGCTCGGCGGCGTCGAGATCCTGGACGGCAATGCGGCGGCGGGCCCTCGCCTCGCGGCGGTGAGGGCCTTCACGGACAACGACGTCGGGCTTGGCCCGTGGGCGTCCATCCGCGCGCCGTTCTACGAATCGGGCCTGACGCAGATGTCCTATCGCCCTGTGAAAGTCGTCTGCGACGGCTCGTCGGTCGTCTCCGTCGTGCGTGCGGAGGGGTCGAAGGGGCTCGGCTGGCTGCACGAACGCCGGTGGCGTCTCGGCGCGGACGGCGCGCTGACGGTCTCGCACGCGCTCACGCCGCGCGGCGCGCTGCCGCCGCTGCCGCGCCTCGGGACGGACTGGCGGCTGTCGGGCTCGCTGGACCGGGTGCGATGGTTTGGCCGCGGGCCGGGCGAGAACTATCCTGACCGCTGCTCGGCCTCGTTCCTCGGCGTCTATGCGTCGACGGTCGACGGCCTTGCGGTCGACTACGTGCGACCGCAGGACAACGGCGTTCGCTCGGACGTGCGCTGGGTCGAGCTCACGGATTCCGACGGCAGGGGCGTCCGCTTCGCGGCATCTGCGCCGTTCGCGTTCCGGGCGCACCGCCAGGCCTGGGAGGACGTTGAGTTTGCGCGCCATCGGAAAGGGGAGGAGCGGCGGCGGCAGGCAATGCCGCGTCGCCGCGAGATCCGCTTTTCGCTGGACGTCGCCGAGCGCGGGCTGGGGAACGCGAGTTGCGGCCCGATGACGGCGCCCGAACACTGCGTTGACGCGGGGCCGCGCGTCTGGACGGAGCGTCTCGCGCCGACCAAGGGCAACGAAAGCGGAGTGCCCGCGCCGCCCACGCCCATGCGGTAGGGACATGCGTCTCGCGTGACCGCTTGAAACGATTTTGAAATGACGGCAAACGAAAGGAAATGAAGATGACTGTGAAATATTGCGTTTGGGCGGCTGCGGCCGCGCTCCTGTCTGGCGCGACGGCGGCGACCGAAATGGAGCTTGCCTGGACGATGCCTGACGGATCGGTCAAGACGGAGCGGCGTCCGCTCGTGGATGCGGACGGCGCCGTCAGGTTCGTCCTTCCTCGCGCCGAACTTGCCGCGAGAGGGGCGGTTCGCCTCGCGCTTACGCCTGACTTCGCGACGGCGCGCAAGGGCGAAGACGGCTTCTGGGTCGTGCCGACGGGCGAACTCGGCAGGTTCCGGGAGGACGAGGGGCGGTTCGTCTGCGCGATTCCGACGATGGCCCTCTACGGCATGAAGACGCCACGCCGGACGTTCGCTGCGATCGTCACGGGTCTCCGAAACGGCTTCAAGGTCGAGGTCGAGGCGAAGGCTGCCGTCTACCGCATGAGCTGCGTGCTGGACGGGGCGTTGTGTGTGCGGCCCTACGAGGACTTCTCTGTCGAGTTCCGCACGCTGGAAGGGGAAGACTCGAACTACGGCGGCATGGCGCGCGCTTACCGTCGGCACCAGCTCGCGCGTGGCGCCGTCCGTCCCCTGTCCGTCCGCGCGGCGGAGAACCCCGTCCTGAAGTATGCCGTCGAGGCGCCGGAGATCCGCATCCGCCAGGCGTGGAAGCCGGTGCCGAGCCCCGTGCCCGAGCAGGTGCCGGAGAACGAGCCACTGCTCAAGACGGTCGTCACGTTCGCGCGCGTTGCGGACATCGTGCGCGAGCTGAAGCGGCAGGGCGTCGGCAAGGCGGAGCTCTGCCTTGTGGGCTGGAATCTCGGTGGGCATGACGGGCGCTGGCCGCAGGCCTTCCCCGTGGAGCCGGCCCTGGGCGGCGAAGACGGGCTGCGCGCCTGTATTCGGGAGGCGCGCGACGCGGGGTATCTCATTGTCCCGCACGGCAATTTCCGTGACGCCTACCGCATTGCGGAAAACTGGGACGTCGAGTATCTCATCAAGGACGCCCAGGGCGAGCCCGTGCAGTCGCATCCCGTCTTCTGGGGCGGCGGACGGCAGTTCCAGATCTGTCCGCGTCGCGCCTGGGAGTTCTGGTCGACGCGCGAGATGCCGCGTATGGCGGCCCTCGGGTTCAAGGGCCTCGGCTACTTCGACGTCGTGACGATCCTGCCCGCGCCGGCGTGCGACGACCCGCGACATCCGCTCAACGCGGACGAATCGGCGGCCTGGTGGGGGAAGAGCGCGCGCGAGGCCCGGAAGTTCTTCGGCGGCTTCGCCTCCGAGGGCGCGATCGACCATTTCGCGGGCGAGCTCGACTCGGTGCTCTACGCCTCGTTCGGCGATCCGCGCGCCGCGCGCAAGGGCCTGGTCGACCGCATCGTGCCCATCTGGCAGATGGCCTACAACGGCATCGTCGTGAACAACCCGTTCACGACGACGGTCAACGCCACGGCGCAGGACAGGCATTCGCTGCTGAAGCTGCTGGAGTCCGGCGGACGCCCGAATTTCTACTTCTATTCCCGGTTCGTGGACGACGGCACGGACTGGATGGGCGAGGGCGACCTGCGCTGCGCGACGGACGAGGAGCTGGCGAAGTCCGTTGCGGCGATCCGGGCCGGGTGGAATGTCTATTCGCGGGTCAGCCGTCTCCAGTTCCTGTTCATTGACCGGCACGAGGAGCTCGCGCAGGACGTCTTCCTCACGGGGTGGAGCGACGGCACGACGCTCGTGACGAACTACGGCGCCGCGCCGTTCGCACACGCCGGACGCACCGTCCCGCCGGAGGGCTGGGCTCTCTTCGAGCCATGACGGACTCCTGTCTTTCGTCGTGCGGACTCAGATTCGCCGTCGGCAAGACCGCGCCCTGCGGCGGCGGACGTCGAGTCCGCGTTTCGCGAATATGGTATACTATCGCATCATGAAAGACGGCTACAAGTGGGCGATGCTGGCAATGCTCAGCTGCGCGTTCTTCTTCCATCAGGCGGATCGCGCGCTGTTCGGGCTTTTGACGATTCCGATCCAGGAGGAGCTGCATCTCACCGACGTGCAGATCGGCTGGATCAACACGGTGCTCTCCTGGACGCTCGCCGGCATGGCGTTCGTCGCGGGCCCGGTGGGCGACCGCTTCTCGCGCAAGTGGATCATCACGCTCTCGCTCCTCTCGTGGTCGCTCATGACGTTCATGATGGGGTTCGTCGGCGACTGGCGGCTCTTCGGGTTCGTCATCCCGGCGTTCTTCGTCGTCATGTTCTTCCGCTCGATCGCGACGGGCGTCGGCGAGAGCTTCTACGGGCCGTGCTATCCGCCGCTCATCGCGGCGTTCCACAAGGAGACGCGCTCGATCGCGCTCTCGATTCACCAGGGCGCGCTCTACTTCGGGCTCATGACGTCGGGCGTCATCACCGCGTGGGCGCTCGGCGTCCTGGGGACCTGGCGGCACGTCTTCATGGTCTTCGGCGGCGCGGGCTTCGCGCTCGGCGTCTTCTTCATCTTCGCCCTGCGCGACACGGCCCCGTCGGCTGAAGCCGACGGCTCCGAGAAAGAGAAGGGCGGGGCCGATCAAAATCACCCTGATACGAAAACTCGAAAATTCGACGATTCGATCATCGTTTCTCGGCCGTCGTTCTTCGCCGGGCTGGCCTATTTCGCGAAGAAGCCGTCGGCGTGGTGCGCGATGGCGGGGTTCGTGGCGATCGTGTTCGTGAACAACGCCTACCTCTTCTGGGCGCCGAAGTTCATGGCGATGAAGTTCGGCACGTCCGTCGGCGAGGCGGGCACGCAGACGATGCTCTACCACCACCTCTTCGCGTTCCTCGCGATCATGGCGGGCGGACTGCTGACGGACCGCTTCGTGAAGCGGATGCCGCGCTTCCGCCTCGGCTTCCAGATCCTCGCGCTCCTCTGCGGCGCGCCGTGCCTCGTGCTGGTCGGGCTGGCCCCGGCGGCGACGGCGATGATAGCGCTGACGGCGGCCTACGGCGTCTTCAGGGGCTTCTTCGAGGTGAACACGCACGCCTCTCTCTTCGATGTCATTCCGCCGCAGTACCGCTCGACGTCCGTCGGCATCTTCACGGTCTTCGCGTTCTTCTTCGGCGGGCTGTCGGGCGTCGTGATGGGGGCGATGTCCCAGCGGTACGGCGTGCGCGGCTTCGAGATCGGCTTCGCGCTCATGGGCGGGGCCTACGTGCTCGGCGCGCTCCTCATGATGGTCTCGTTCTTCTTCACGTTCCGACGCGACCGGATCGTCGAGTAGGTACGGGGGCGGACGGAAGGATGCGGCGAACTTTGATATAATACGGGACATGAAGATTGCAGTGATTGGCGATGGCGGTTGGGGCACGGCGAATGCGCTCCTCTTGGCGGGCTACGGGCATGACGTGACGCTCTGGGGCGCGTTCCCGGACTACATCGAGGAGATGCGGCGGACGCGGCGGAACGAGAAGTTCCTGAAGGGCGTCGAGTTGCCCGCGAACCTCCGGCTGACGTCCGACCGCGCCGAGGCGGTGACAGGGGCGGAGGTCGTCGTCCTCGCGCCGCCGTCGAAATACTTCACGTCCGTCGTCAGCGGCTTCAGGGGCCTCATCACGCCGGAGATGCTCGTCGTCTCCATCACGAAAGGGCTCTGCGAGAAGACGAACCGCCGCATGACGGACCTCGGCGCGGAGATCCTGGGGACAGGCCCCCTTGTCGCGCTCGCGGGGCCGACGCACGCCGAGGAGGTCGCGCGCGGCATTCCGACGGCGATTGTCGCGGCGTGCACGGACGCGGCGAAGGCGAGGCGCGTGCAGGAGATCTGGTCGGGCCCGCGCTTCCGCGTCTACACGTCGTCGGATCCCGTCGGCGTCGAGATCGGCGGCGCGGTCAAGAACGTCCTCGCGATCGCCGTCGGCTGTTCGGACGGCATGGGCTACGGCGACAACACGCGCGCGGCGCTCATCACGCGCGGGCTCGTCGAGATGAAGCGGTTCGTGCTGGCCTATGGCGGGCGCCCCGAGACGCTGTCGGGCCTCGCGGGCATCGGCGACCTGATCGTGACCTGCACGTCCGTCCACTCGCGCAACCATGCCGTCGGCGAACGCCTCGGGAAGGGCGAGAAGATCGACGCGATTCTCGGCTCGATGCAGATGGTCGCCGAGGGCGTCTGGAACTCGAAGGTCGTCCACGAGATCGCCGCGCGGCTCGGCGTCGAGATGCCGATCTGCGAACTCGTCTACGCGCTTTGCTACAAGGGCTTCGACGCGAAGGAGGCCTGCGCGGCGATGATGGGCCGTTCGCTCAAGGCGGAGGAAGAGGGAAAGTAGAAAAAGGAAAAAGGAAAAAGGAAGAAGGAAAAAGGAAGAAGGAAGGGTAGGAAAAGGGAAAAGCATGGTGGGGGAAATTCAGGCCATTCTGTCGCTGTTCAGCTTTGCGCTGGGCGCGTGCGTCGCGAGCTTCCTGAACGTCATCATCTGGCGCGTGCCGCGCGGCGAGTCGATTGTGCGCCCGCCGTCGCACTGCCCGAAGTGCGGCGCGGCGATCCGCTGGTACCAGAACATCCCGATCCTCTCGTGGCTCGCCTTGCGCGGCAGGTGCGCGAACTGCCGCGCGCCGATTTCGCCGCGCTACATTCTCGTCGAGCTTCTCGGCGGTGGCCTCTTTCTCGCGGCGTTCCAGAAGTATGGGCTTGTCCTTCTCGGATGCGAGATGCCCTGGTGCTTTCCGCTCGCGTTGCAGCTGGTCGTCATGTGGGTCTGGATCTCCCTGATGATTGTCGGCTCGATGATCGACTTCGACCACAAGCTGCTGCCGGATTTCGTGACCGTGGGCGGCATGATCCTCGGCGTGGCGGAAGCATTCGCCTTCACGGCCTTCAGCTTTGCCTACGGTGGCGACGGGCCCTTGTCCGTGCGCGTGTCGCCGCTCGCGAACTCGCTTGTGGGCCTTGCCTTCGGCTTCGGCCTTCTCTGGCTGATTCGCTGCCTTGGCTCGAAGGCGTTCAGGCGCGAGGCGATGGGACTGGGGGACGTCTTCCTGATGGGCGCGGTCGGCGCGCTGTTCGGGCCGGTTGCCGTGCTCGTCACGCTGATCCTCTCGTCCGTCTTCGGCTCGGTCGTGGGGCTTTCGATGGTTGCGCTGTCGAAGACGCGGTTCGGGCGGTTCGTCGAGATTCCCTACGGGCCGTACATCTGCCTCGGCTGTCTCGCCTGGATGTTCTGCGGCCCTGAACTCGTCCGCTGGTACATGGGACTCTTCAAATGAACAAGCTCTTCATCATCGACCTGATGCCATTCCTCTACCGGGGGCATTTCGTCTTCCTGCGCAATCCGCGCCTCACGGCGGACGGCATCAACACGTCCGCGCTCCTCGGTCTCGCGAACGGCCTCCAGGCGATCCTCAAGAGGGAGCGCCCGACGCACGCGGTGCTCGCGATGGACCCGGGCGGCCCGACGTTCCGCCACCGCGCCTACGCGCCCTACAAGGCCCAGCGCGAGAAGATGCCCGAAGACCTCGCCGCGTCCATCCCCTACGCCTTCGAGCTCGCCGAGGCCCTGAGGATCCCCGTCGTGCGCGTCGACGGCTTCGAGGCGGACGACGTGATGGGCACGCTTGCGGTGAAGGGCGCGGCGGCGGGCTTCGACGTCTACATGGCGACGCCCGACAAGGACGCCGCGCAGCTCGTCCGCCCCGGCGTGCGTCTCTACCGTCCCGCGCGCGCCGGCGACGCGGCGGAGGTCTACGACGTGCCCGGCGTCTGCGGGCGCTGGCATCTCGCGAGCCCCGCGCAGATGATCGACTACCTCGCGCTCGCGGGCGATTCGTCCGACAACATCCCCGGCATCCGCGGCGTCGGCGAGAAGACGGCGGCGGATCTCCTCTCGCGCTACGGCTCGGTCGAGGGCGTCCTCGAGAACCAGCCCCGGCTCAAGGGCAAGCTCGCGGAGAAGGTGTTCGCCGGGCGCGAGGACGTGAAGATCTCGAAGTTTCTCGCGACGATCCGCACCGACGTGCCGATCGAGCCGGACTGGGACGCCTACCGCCTCGACGGCATCGACCGGGAGCGGCTCGCGAAGGTCTGCGCGAAGTTCGAGCTGAACCGCCTCGCGAAGGAGCTGCTGGGCGAACCGGCGGGACTTGAGAGGCAAGAGGGGCCTGAGGTTGGTCTCTCGCCTCTCGCGTCACCCAAGTCCCTCGCGTCAATCGCCTCGGTCCCCCACGACTACCGCTACGTCTCGACCGAGGCCGACGCGCAGGGCCTGCTCGACGAGCTGATGAAGGAGGCGCGCATCGCGTTCGACACCGAGACGACGGCGCGCGAGCCGGGCATGACCGCGACGGACGCGACGACCTGCCGCCTCATCGGCTTCTCGTTCGCGACGGCGAAGGGCAAGGCGTGGTATGTGGACGCCGGGCTCGTCGACGTGTTCCGTCCGCTCTTCGCCGACCCGACGAAGGTTCTCGTCGGCCACAACGTCAAGTTCGACCGCACCGTCCTGCACCGCTACGGCATCGGCTTCGGCACGACGCCGCGCGACACGCTGCTGGAGCACTACTGCCTCGACGCGGCGGCGCGGCACGGGCTCAAGGACCTCTCCGAGCAGCTGCTCGGCTACCGCATGATCCGCTTCGAGGACGTCGCGGGCCCGCAGGAGCGCCGCAAGCCCGAGCCGACGCTCGTCGGCAAGGACATCGCGCGGGTGACGGACTACGCGGCGGAGGATGCGGACGTCACGTTGCAGCTCGACGACCTCCTGCGGGGACAGGCCCTCGCGCTGGAGCAGCGCGGCGTCGCCCCCGCCCCGCCCGCGCTGGCAACGGAGGAGGCCCTCGTCAAGGTGCTCTGCGAGATGGAGCGCGAGGGCGTGAAAATCGACACCGAGGCTCTGAAGGACTACGGGCGCGAGCTCGACCGCGAGATCCTCGACTACGCGCAGAGGATCCGCCAGTACGCCGAGCCGGGGTTCAACCCCGACTCGCCGAAGCAGCTCGCGGCTCTGCTCTTCGACCGCCTGGGGCTGCCCGGCTCGAAGAAGACGGCGTCCGGCCAGTGGTCGACGGACGAGAAGGCCCTCTCCAAGGTCGCCGATGCGCACCCGATCGTGCCGCTGATCTTCGAGTACCGCGCCTGCACGAAGCTGAAGTCGACCTACGTGGACAAGCTGCCGACGCTCATCGACGCGGAAGGGCGCGTGCACACGACGTTCGCGCAGGCGTTCACCGAGACGGGGCGCCTCTCGTCGTCCGACCCGAACCTGCAGAACATCCCGATCCGCACGGCGCGCGGCAGGCGCATCCGCGCGGCGTTCGTCGCGCGCGACGAGGACCACGTGCTCGTCTCGGCCGACTACTCGCAGATCGAGCTGCGCCTGATGGCGGCGCTTTCGGGCGACGCGGCGATGAAGGAGGCGTTCGCGCGCGGAGAGGACATCCACCGCGACACGGCCGCGCGCGTCTACAACCTGATGCCGGCGTTCGTGACGGACGAGCAGCGCGCGAAGTGCAAGATGGTGAACTTCGGCATCATCTACGGCATTTCGGCGTTCGGGCTCTCGCAGCGCCTGAAGGTGCCGCGCAAGGAGGCGGCCGACCTCATCGAGACGTATTTCCGGCTCTATCCGAAGGTGAAGGAGTTCATGGGCGCGGCGATCGAGCGGGCGCGCGCGACCGGCTACGCCGAGACGGTGCTCGGCCGCCGCCGCACCCTGCGGGACATCAACTCGCGCAACGCGACGGCGCGGCAGTCGGCGGAGCGCGACGCGATCAACACGCCGATCCAGGGCAGCGCGGCGGATCTCGTCAAGCTCGCGATGGTGAAGGTCGACCGCGCGCTCAAGGCCGCGCGCCTGCGGTCGAAGATGGTGCTGCAGATCCACGACGAGCTCGTCTTCGACTGCCCGAAGGACGAGGCCGCGCGCGTGAAGGAGATCGTCCGCCGCGAGATGACGACGGCGCTCGACTTCGGCGTGCCGCTCGACGTCGGCCTCGGCGAAGGGGCGAACTGGCTCGACGCGCACTGATGGCGGCGGACGTGTCTTGAAAGGCGAGGTGAACAAGATGTCTCATTGGCGCGTGGTCGGCTTTTCCCTGCTTGTTCCGCTCTTGGCCTCGGCCGAGCGCGAGATGACGATCCGGGAGTTCTCGGACGAGATCCGGGGGCGCGTCGTCGCCAAGGTCGCCGAGGCGCTGGGCGGCACGAACGCGGCGACGGCTGAGATCTCCGGCATCGTGACGTTTGCGGGCGAGGACTGCCTTTTCCTCCAGCGCGACGACGACGGGCTCAAGATCGTGACGGACGGCTTGGGCGCGACCCTGCGGCAGGGCGACGTCGTGACGGTCGCCGGCGTGCCGTCGCTGGAGGGCGGGCGCATCGTCCTGCAGGCGACGTCGGTCGAGAAGACGGGCGAAGAGCCGCTGCCGCCGCCGAAGGCCGCGGAGGCGGACGACCTCATCGACGCGGACGGCGTCCGGCCGGACGTCAACTGGCTGCGCATCACGCTGTCGGGCCGCGCCATCGGCCTCACCGAAAGCGGATTCGCCATCGACGTCTCGGGCGTGCCCGTCAACGTGATGTGCGCGGACGCGCCCGCGTTCCTGTCCGACGCGGCGCACACGCATCCGCTGGTCCGCGTGACCGGCGTCGTCGAGCGGATGCTCGACCCGTCCGTCTTCCTCGGCCGCGCAAGCTACGTGATGGGCGTGAAGCTCCATGCGGCCGGGGCGGACGTGACGCTCGTGCCGGACCTCGCCTACTATGCGGCCCGCCGCACGCGGCGCTTCATCTTCGGGGCGGCGGCCGTCTCCACGGCGCTCGCGGCCCTCATCTGCGTGCTCGCGGCGCTCGCGGTCCGCCAGCGGAAGCGCCTGTTCCGCTCGCGGACGCTGATGGCCGAGCGCAAGCGCATGGCGGACGACCTGCACGACACGATCGAGCAGCATCTCGTCGGCGCGGGCATGCTCGTGCGGCTGGGCCGCCTCAAGGAGGCGCAGGACGCGCTCGTGCGGGCGAAGCGCGAGATCCGGGACATCGTGTGGGGGCTCAAGAACGACGACATGATGCGCCTCAGGCCGGCGGACATGCTGCGGCAGCTCGCGCACGACGAGAACGTGAAGGGGATCTGCCGCGTCGACACGAAGCTGGCGGCGCTGCCGTCGCAGATGGATGCGGCGCAGATGCGCGACCTCTCGCTCATCGTCCGGGAGGCGATCGGCAACGCGATCAAGCACGGCGGGGCGAAGAAGGTCGCCCTGACGGCGAATGCGACGGACGGCGGCGGCTGGCGGCTGCGCGTGGCGAACGACGGCGCGCCGTTCGAGCCGGCGGCGGCGCCGGGCGCGGCGGAGGGCCACTTCGGCCTGGAAGGCATGCGCCAGCGCGCCCGGCGTCTCGGTGCGGAGGTCACTTTTGCGCGCCGCGACGGCTGGATGGTCCTGTCGCTGGAACGTCCGTCCGCGAAGGGCCGATAAGCCCGTCAGCCCAAGGCCGCCGTTTTTTGGTATACTACGCAGCTCAAAGGAGCTGAAAATGGCTAAACTGACATTTAGGGAAGACCTCTGCAAGGGCTGCGGACTGTGCGTGACCGCCTGTCCGAAGAAGATCCTTGCTCTCTCGAAGACGAAACTCAACCACAAGGGCCACGCCCCGGTCGAGTGTACGGCCCCGGCGGCGTGCGTCGGCTGCGCGAGCTGCGCGATCATGTGCCCCGACTGCGTCATCACGGTGGAAAGGTAAGGCGACAATGGCAGAAAAGGTTCTGATGAAGGGCAACGAGGCGATCGCCGAGGCGGCGATCCGCTGCGGCTGCCGCCACTATTTCGGGTACCCGATCACGCCGCAGACCGAGATCGCGGCGTACATGTCCAAGCGCATGCCGAAGATCGGCGGCACGTTCCTCCAGGCGGAGAGCGAGATCGCCGCGATCAACATGGTCTACGGCTGCGCCTCGACGGGGCGGCGCGCGATGACGTCGTCGTCCTCGCCGGGCATCTCGCTGAAGGCCGAGGGCATGTCCTACCTCGCGGGCGCGGACCTGCCGGCGCTGATCGTGAACGTCCAGCGCGGCGGCCCCGGCCTCGGCGGCATCCAGCCGTCGCAGTCCGACTACTTCTTCATGACGCGCGGCCCCGGGCACGGCGACTTCCACATCATCGTCCTCGCCCCGGCGACCGTGCAGGAGATGGCCGACATGACGCGCCTCGCGTTCGAGCTTGGCGAGAAGTACCGCATGCCGGCGATGCTCTTGGCGGACGGCACGATGGGCCAGATGATGGAGCCCGTGACGCTGCCGGAGGACATGGTCGACCCCGCGACGATCCCCGCGACGAAGCCGTGGGCCACGACGGGCACGGAGATGAAGCGCGAGCACAACATCGTGAACTCGCTCTACCTCAAGCCGGACGAGCTGGAGAAGACGAACTTCGAGCGCTACGGGCGCTACGCGAAGCTGGAGCGGGAGGAGTGCCGCTGGGAGGAGTACCTCATGGACGACGCGGAGGTCTGCGTCGTCTCGGTCGGCATCACCGCTCGCGTCGCGAAGAACGCGATCGTCGCGGCGCGCAAGGAGGGCATCAAGGTCGGCATGATCCGCCCGATCACCCTCTACCCGTTCCCGAAGGCGCCGCTTGCGCAGGCGGCGGCGAAGGTGAAGAGCTTCCTCACCGTCGAGCTCAACATGGGCCAGATGAACGAGGACGTGAAGCTCGCGATCGACTGCTCAAGGCCCGTCAGCATGTGCAACCGCGTCGGCGGCATGATTCCGAGCGCCGACGAGGTGCTGGCGGCAATCCGGAAGGAGGCGAAATAAGATGGCCATCGTGTTCCAGAAACCGAAGTCCCTCACGGACGTCCCGTACCACTACTGCCCGGGCTGCACGCACGGCATCGTGCACCGCCTCGTCGCCGAGGCGATCGACGCGCTCGGCATCGAGGGCAGGACGATCGGCATCGCGCCGGTCGGCTGCTCGGTGATGGCGTACGACTACTTCCGGTGCGACATGATCGAGGCGAGCCACGGCCGCGCGCCGGCGGTGGCGACGGGCGTCAAGCGCGCGCTCCCGGACCGCGTGGTCTTCACCTACCAGGGCGACGGCGACCTCGCGTCCATCGGCCTCTGCGAGACGGTCTCGACCGCGTGCCGCGGCGAGAACGTGACGATCATCTTCATCAACAACGCGATCTACGGCATGACGGGCGGCCAGATGGCGCCGACGTCGCTGGTCGGCCAGGTCACGCAGACCTCGCCGTACGGGCGCGACCCGAAGACGCAGGGCATGCCGATCCGCATCTGCGAGCTGCTGGCGACGCTCGACGCGCCGGCCTACCTGGAGCGCGTCGCGGTCAACTCGGTCGCGCACGTCCGCCAGGCGAAGAAGGCGATCCAGAAGGCGTTCCAGGCGCAGGTCGACGGCAAGGGCTTCTCGCTCGTCGAGGTCATCTCGACGTGCCCGACGAACTGGGGCCTCACGCCCGAGAAGGCGTGCCAGTTCGTGGAGGAGAAGATGATTCCGTTCTATCCGCTCGGGTGCTTCAGGGAGAAATAATCGAATGATCGAATGATCGAATAATCGAATGATTGAATGTGAGAATAATTGAATGTGAGAATAATCGAATGCGAGAATAAGGGGCGACGTGGCTTCTTCCGCAGGGAAATTCGATCATTCGATTATTTGAAATTCGATTATTGAAGAAAGGACTTTAGGAAAATGACATACGAAACGATCATGGCGGGGTTCGGCGGACAGGGGCTCCTGTTCTCCGGCAAGGTCTTGGCGCACGCGGCGCTCATCGAGGGGAAGGAGCTCTCGTGGCTCCCCTCGTACGGGCCGGAGATGCGCGGCGGCACGTGCAACTGCTCGGTCATCGTCTCGGACGACCCGGTCGGCTCGCCGATCATCGCGCACCCGAACGTGCTGATGGTGATGAACGAGCCGTCGCTCGACAAGTTCGAGGACGCGGTCGCCCCCGGCGGCACGGTCTTCGTCGACTCCTCGCTCATCGAGCGGAAGGTGCGGCGGACGGACGTCGAGGTCGTCTACATCCCGGCGACGCAGATGGCGAAGGACATGGAGGCCGTCTCGCTCGCGAACATGGTCATCCTCGGCGCCATCGTCCAGAAGCTCGGCTGCGTGAAGCCCGAGACGCTGACGGCGGCGATCAAGGAGACGATCAGCGCGCGCAAGGCGAGCCTGCTGGAGCTCAACCTCAAGGCGGTCGCCCTCGGCGAGAAGTTCATCGCGGGCTGACGCGCGCCGCCTTTCGCATGAGAATCCTGTCGCGCTACGTTCTGAAGGAGTTCCTGGTCCCGCTGTTCTACTGCCTGGCCGGGTTCCTGATGATCTACGTGCTCTTCGACCTCTTCGGCTCGTTCTCGCGCATGGTCGAGTCGAAGATCTCGGTCAAGACGGCGGTTCTCTACTTCAGCGGCTATCTCGCGCCCTACTTCCACTACATCGTGCCGGCGGCGCTGATGCTGGCGACGCTCTACACGCTCTGGACGTTCTGCCGGCATTCGGAGCTCGTCGCGATGCGCGCGAGCGGCGTGAGCTTCCTCGTGATCGTGCGCCCGCTTCTCGTCGTGGCGGCGCTCATGAGCCTGCTCGTCGTCTACGTCAACGAGTGCTTCGTGCCGCGCCATGCCGCGTGGGCGTCGCAGATGAAGAGCAACCGATTCGACGTGGAGAGGCTTGCGCGGGAGGACAACGTCGTCTACCGCAACGCGCGGGCGTCGCGCACGTGGCAGATCGACAGCCTGGCGGACGAGGCCGGGGCGCATCTCCGGAACGTGCGCGTGACGGTGGACCGCCCGAACGGCGGTGCGCGCCTCTTGAACGTCACGGCCGAGCGGGCGGACTATCTGGACGGCGAATGGTGGTTCGTCCGTCCGAAGGTCCAGCACTACGACGAGCTGGGCCAGGAGGTCGCGACGCCGACCCCGGAGCTGGATGCCCTGCCGCTGCGCTGCTTCCCCGCGTTCGACGAGCGCCCGAACGACCTTCTGATCCAGAACCGCCCGTGGAAGTTCAACTCCGTCCTGGACCGCCTGCGCTACCTGCGCAGCCATCCGGACCTGGACGCCGCGCGACGCCGCGACTACCTTTACGACGTCTGGGCGCAGGCCATGGCCCCGTTCGCCTGCATCGTCATCACGCTCTTTGCGATTCCCTTCGGCATCGCCACGGGCCGGCAAAGCGTCTTCCGCGGCGTCTTGAGCGCGCTCGGCATGTACTTCTCGTTCTACGGACTGACGATCCTGATGATGGTGCTTGCGAAGAACGGCTGGTTCCCGGTCGTCCCGGCGGCCATCCTGCCGGACGTGGGCTTCCTCGTCCTCGGCATCTGCGCCTTCCGCAAGCAGCGATAGCCCTTTTGCAGATGACCCGAAAAGGAGATGTCCGATGCGTGACTTGAACGAGATCCTGGCGGAAGTGCGCGGCAAGATCGCCGCCGCGTGCGCGCGGGCGGGACGCGATCCCGCCGAGGTCGAGATCGTCGCCGTGACGAAGACGCACGGCGCGGAGGTCGTGAAGGAGGCGTGGGACGCGGGCCTCACGATCGTCGGCGAGAACAAGGTCCAGGAGGCCGCGTGGAAGAAGCCCGCGTCCGTCACGGGGCCGAGCTGGCACCTGATCGGGCATCTCCAGGGCAACAAGGTGCGGCACGCGCTGGAGCTTTTCGACTTCATCCACTCGGTCGATTCGACGAAGCTCCTGGACCGCCTCCAGTCCGTCGCGCAGGAAACCGGCGCGTCGCCGCACATTCTCCTCGAGGTCAACGTCTCGGGCGAGAAGTCGAAGACGGGGATGCCGCTTGCCGAGGTGGACGCGGCGGTGCGGCGGCTGATGGAGTCGTGTCCGCGCCTCACGCTCGAGGGCTTCATGACGATGGCGCCGTTCTCGGAGAACCCGGAGGACGCGCGGCCCTATTTCCGCCGCCTGCGCGAGCTGCGCGACGCGACGGAGAAGAGGTTCGGCCTCGTCCTGCCGCGCCTCTCGATGGGCATGAGCGGCGACTACGAGGTCGCCGTCGAGGAGGGCGCGACGTGGGTGCGCCTCGGCACGGTGCTTTTCGGGGAGCGTCCGAAGGTCAAGGCCGTGCGCGCGGCGACGGCCGACGCGGACGACTTCGCCGCGTCGGCCGGGCTCGACTCCTACTCCGGCGCCGGCCCGACGTACAAGGTGCTGGACTAGGCTCGCCCGATGCCATCTGCGTCTCCGGACGAGACCGCTTCAAGGGGAACGCACGAGCGCGCCGTTCGTCCACACCGACTGTCGCGCAGAGACTCAAATCCCGCCGAAGCCGCGATTGACAGGCAAACGAACTTTATGCTACAATGCGCGCACAATGAAATCCTTGTTTAGAGAGCGTCTGCGCGCAACGCGCACGGAAACGGCCCTGAAAGGCCGTCTGCCGCGTCCGCTCGGTTTCATTGCCCCCCCCCCCCCCATCTTTTAGCCGACGCACAGAGTGGCCCTGTCGACGGGCTGGCGCATCCCCTCGTTAGGGGATGTGTGGACTCGCGTTTGCCTGAATGACACACACACGTAGAAAGGAAGACATGAGAAAGACAAGACTGATTGCGTTCCTTTTGCCATTTGGGCTGAGCCCGTGGGCTGCGAACGCCTGTTGGATGCGGCAGGAGATTCCGCTCGTCGCGGGGTGGAATGCCGTTCACGTCAAGGTCAATCCCTTCGACTACGGCTGCGACGCCGTCTTCGGCGGCGGAGGCGTCGACCAGGTGACCTGGTGGAACCGCGACCGCCGCGACGACGGCACCGGCACCGTCTCGGCCGACACGTTCGCGTGGTATGCGGGCGCGGTCGAGCCCAGCACCTTCGGCGCGGTTCTCGGCGACGGGCGGTATCTCGTCCACGCCGTCGCGGCGACGAACCTCGTCATCCTCGGTACGCCCGCCGTGCCAAACGGGCAGGTCTTTCTCGGCGAGTCGAACCTCGTCGGACTGAACATCCCGGCGGGCGCGTCGTGCCGCGACGCCTTCGCCGGCTTCGCGCATCTTGCGGACAATCCGTTCAAGTCGGTGAACACGGCGAACGCCGCCGTGCGGCAGAATCCGGGCGCGGCGGTCGGCAATCCGTCGCAGGCCTTCTGGCTGGAGACGACGGGCACGGGCGCGGCGACGTGGACGGGTCCGCTCGCGGTCTCGATCGACACGGGCGACAGGATCCTCTCGTGGTCGTCCTCGACGGCGGCGCGCACGATCACGGTGAAGAACGTCTCGGGCGGCGACCGCGTCGTGACCTTCGCGTTCGAGCCGTCGCTCGCGCCGCCCGCCGGGCAGGGCGCGAAGGCGGGCGACCTCGCGCTCAAGCGCGAGACGGTCGACTGGACGCAGGGCTACGCGCGCCGCGTCTACGAGCCGATGGCCTTCCCGTTCGCGACGGACCTCGCGGCGGGCGCGACGTTCACGCTCAAGGTGCGCCCCGACCTCGACCGGATGCCGGCGGCGGAGGGCGCCTATCTCGGCATCCTCGCCGTCTCGGACGCGGGTTCGACGGTGGACGAGGAGGTGCGCGCGGACGGGACGTTCCTCGTGCGCGTCGGCCTCCGGGCGGACGGCGGCCTTGCGGCGGCGAAGAGCCCGGCGGGGCTCTGGGTCGGCTCGGTGGCCCTCACCGGCGTCAACCGCGCGCGGATGCTGACGTCGGCCAAGCAGGAGTGGGACGCGGA
>CAKUGW010000016.1 GCA_934654805.1 uncultured Kiritimatiellota bacterium | reverse complement strand
ACCTTCTCCCCGTTCGGCAGCCGGTCGTCCGGGAACACGCGCCGCCACTCGTCCATCATCGCCCGCAGCTCGCGCATGGCGGCGAACGACGCCAGGTCGCCGGGGATGACGACGGCATCGACGCCCGCGTCGCGAAAGCGCTCGAACCAGCGCCCGACCGCCCGGACGCGCCAGTCCGTCGTCATCCCGTCTTTCAGCGAGACCGTGACGTGCGGATCGCTGACCACGCCGAACCGCAACTTGCCTCTGACGCGCGTCCCGAAGTCGCTCGGCGCGGCAAACGCGCGCCCGAACCCGAGACATCCGCATGCGGCGCAGCCGCCGATGAAAGACCTCCTGTCCAGTTTGCCGCTCATTTCGTCAGCTCCGCACCTTCGAAGTAAACCGGGCTTTCGGAGACCGGCACGTTGAACCGGCCGTCCCCCAGATCCAGCACGGGGATGATCCGCCCGTAGAGATTTCGGAACGTCGGATTGCCGCCCTTGAAGCGCAGCGGACGCCGCGCCTCGCCTTCCACGCACCAGACCATGCCGGCCTTCTTGCCGTCCGGGCGCGTCCACTGCGGATAGTAGTAGTGCCGCCGCTTGTCATGCCAGGCCTCCGGCGTCTGGACCGATCCGGCCGGACGCTGCGAGATGAACGTCATGTAGGCGGAGAACGACGGCTTCGGCGCGTAGTTGGACTGCAGGAGCGAGAAGTGGTGTTCCGAATAGTACGGGTCTTTCCCTTCCGTCCAGAGCGCATAGGGGAAATGCGCCTCGACGCCTTCGGCCATTGCGATCGCGGCGCACCGCGCCGTGTAGCGCGCCTGCATCTCCTCCGAGAGGAACCCGTAGCTCGTGTGCGTCGCCGGCAGCGAACTGAGAATCGCCGCGCCCTTCCGGTCGCCGCCGTAGCGGATGACCGCCGCCGCAACGAGATCGACGCCGTTCGTCGTCTTGCCGGCGACGAGCGGAATCCATTCCGAGCCCGCGCCGATGCGGTCGGGCGCGAGGAACGCGCGGCACTTGAAGCCCGTCGGCTCCTGGCGGACGCCGTTCGCGAGGCCGGCCTCCGTCGCGAAGACCTGCCCCTCGCGCGGATAGTCCTTCGCGTGTTCGGGATCGTGCCGCCCGTCCAGCGTGTTCCACCACGCGCGGAAGCCGAACGGGAAGAAGCCGACCGCCCCGCCATGCTGCATCCCCTCGACCGCCTTGTTGTCACGCCGCCCGAAGTAGCACGGCAGGCCGCCGAAATCGACGAAGACGCCGCCGCGCGCGATGAAGCCGTTCACCGCCGCGATCGTGTCAGCCGGGAAGTTGCTGTCGAACGGATAGACCACCGCGTCCGCATCGTCCTTCTCCAGCCGCGCGATCGTCTCCTGCTGCGCGCACGCCTTCACGCGGCTGCCGGCCGGCAGAAGCTCCAGCAGCCGCTGCGCCACATCCTGGTCTTCGACCTCCCCCTCGCTCTGGTCCTTGGCGACAATGACGTTCCAGCTCTTCTGTTCCGGACGCGCGACCTTGAGCCCCGCGAGCAGCACGGAGGAATGCTCCAGCGCCTCGCTGTGCGTGGGCCAGCCGACTTCGGTGAACCAGATCGGCTTGTCGCCGACGCCATACTTCGCCATCAGCGCGCGCAGCTGCTCGGTCTGCACGTCCTCCACGCCCTCCGGGCGCGACGGATGCGCATAGGGATGCACCGCCATGGCGTCGAAGTTCGTGCCGCCGGCGGCGTAGGCCTTCTCGATCCAGTCGAACGGAATCGACGACGTGCCGCCGAACGTGAACCGGCACTTCGGGTTGGCCGCCTTGCCCGCCGCATACGCGACGTTCAGGACTTTCGCATACTGGACGGGGTCGGCCCCGTGGAAGAAGCCGTCGAGGTTGGGCTCGTTCCAGATCTCGAAGACCGGCACGCGGTCGCCGTAGCGGCGGACGACGCGATCGACGTAGTTGCTCCAGGCGGTCATGTCCTGCGGCGGCGTACAGCAGTCCTTTGCGTCATTGCCGAAGATGAGCATCAGCATTGACATGCCGCGCTTCTCCAGCGCGTCCAGCAGGGTGTCGGCCAAGCGGAATTCGGAGGCCGAATCGCCGTAGATGCCCGTGCGCACGTACTTGATGCCGGCGAACTGCATCGCGTCCAGCTGACGGGCGCGATGCGCATCGTTTGCATGAAAGACGTGGGCGCAGACGCCGTAGGGCGCGACGGCGCCGGCCGCGGCCAGGCAGCCGACTGCGAGCAGGGCAAGCGAAAGCGGATGTTTCAGGTTTGACACAGTTTGACCTCCCTTGAGAAACGACTTGAATCGGCGCTTACCGCACGAGGAACAGGACGCCCAGCGGATCCGTCCAGCACTGGTAGCAGCCGAGATCGACCTTCCCGTCGCGCACGCGCGGCTTGCCGGCGAGATCCAGGTCGTCCGCCATTCCGTCCAGCAGCAGGCCCTTGCCGCGCAGGGGCGAACTGGGGCGCAGCTGGCAGCCACCGCCCTTGGCGAATCGCGGCTTCGCCCAGACGAAGCTCGACGCATCCACGTTCGTCCAGAAGGCCGCGAACGACCCGCCCGCCGCGCCATACGCGCAGTGGTCAAGCTTCACGTCGCCCGCCTTCAGGTTCCGCCCGGTCAGGTCCGCCGCCACCCCTTGACTGTCCACCGTGCCCGTGAAAATGCAGTTGACGGCGCGGATCGGATTTCCATTTCCCGCATTCGCCGAAGTAAAAAGCCCCCAATACGCATCGGGCACATTGTCGGCGAACGTGCAGTTGACGAACTCCGTGTCGCCCGGCATGGCGTTGTAGGCGTAGGCAATTCCCCGCAAGGATGCGCCGCACCGTACGATCAGCGAGTTCGTGACCCAGTTCTGGTTGAAGAAGACGGCATAGGCCGCCGCATAGTCCACGTCCTGGAAGACGCAGCGCGTCGCCGCACTTTCACAGACGGACCCGCGCACCGTGCAGTCCGTCAGCGTCGACTGATAGGCCGAGCCGGGCTGGCGATAGTCAAGTGTCGAATAGTCGCCGTCAAAGGCGCAACGCGCCGCCGTGCAGTTGAAGATCGCGCCGCCGCCCGCCTGGGAGAAGTTCCCCGTAAACGTCGAGTCCTGAATCGTTCCACAGGAAACGGCGCCGCCGTTCCAGCCGCTCTCGTTCCCTTCGAACGCGCAGCGTTCAACCGTTACAGGATCAGACTTCGCGCCGGCGATCGCGCCGCCCAGCGGATAGTACGACGGAGTCTGCGTGCACTTGTTCGAGACGAAGGAGCAGTCCATGACGTGCCCACCAACGTTCTCGAAATACAGCGCGCCGCCATTCAGCGCGCCCGTCTCCGCCTGGGTTGCGTTCGCGCGGAAAACACAGTTGCTGATCTCGACGCCCATCCCCGAATACGCCGAAGAAATCGCATCGCTCAAGAATCCCATAGCCCCGCCTCGTGCGGCCGAGTTGCCTTCAAACGTCGATCCATAGGCCGAGCCGCCATCCAGGGCGCCGCCATTATTTGCCGCGTTCGTCACGAACAGGCAATCGAAAGCCTTGACGCCTCCGAAGATGGCGCCGCCCCGCTCGGTTGTGGAACAGTTGCGGAACACGCAGTTCGTGACGATCGGCCAGTTATGCTCCATTGTCTTCCACTCGCGAAATCTCAATGCGCCGCCATAGGCGTTCGTGGTCTTGAACCCCTTGAAAGCGATGTTTGCGATGACCGGATACGGCCCACGCCATCCCGTCTCGGCGGAGTCTTGCCAGAAGTCACCTAACTGGCCGTCACCCGAGAAGAGGATACCCCCCCCCCCCCCCCTCAGCCCAGTGGCTGTCCGTATTGCCGACGAGGGAGAACGTCTTGATCGGGTTCGCATTGCGCGTCAGGTGAATCTTCATGTTCTCGTCCATGTAGATGCCGGTGAAGTCATAGGTTCCCGGCTCGACGAGGATCGTGTCGCCCGACTGACACTGGGTCAGCGCGTTCGTGATCTGCTGCGGCCCCGTCATGCCGTCCGTGACGGCTGTCGAGACATTCCAGGTCGCCGCAGACGCGGCGACCGCCAGCAGAAGCGCGCAACCGCTTCCCAAAACGCATTTCGTTCTCTCGTTCATGTTTTTTCCTTTCTTGTCTGTTGGGGTTTGCTGATGTTTGTGTTGTCGCTGTTGATGTTTGCTTTTGCCAAATGGCCGCTCCTGTCTATTGCCTGTCGAAGACCATGAGCCGGACGGGGCCGAGGAGGCCGGACGGCTGGAGCGGGTCGTAGGCAGACGGCCCGGAGTAGAGCGTCGGGCGCAGCGTCCAGGGGTTGTCGTCCTGTCCCCTGCGGACGCGCCAGGCCGTCCGCGAAGACGACGAACGCGCTGCCGCCGCGCAGTCCTCGCCGCAGGCCGGCCACGGATGTTCCGGCGACGCGAGGCGGTAGTCGACGTTGTAGACGGCGAAGCCCAGATCCTTCGCGAAGTAGTCGGCGATGCCCACGACGTCCCGGCGGCTCATCGCCGCCCAGCCGCCGCCGTGGATCAGCAGCAGGCACGGCGTGTCCGCCGTCACCGTTTCGGGCAGGTGCAGGTCGCCCGTCTCGGACAGCCGTACGGTCCGCGCGCCCAGCGACGAGCCCGCCGCAAAAACCGCGAACGCAAAAACCGCGAGACGTGCCGCGCGTCCTCTCGCCTTCAGCCCTGGCGTTTTCCTTGTCATCATGTTCTTCATGTCTTCCGACATCCCGATATGCGGAACAGTATACCACAAAAACGCCGCTCGGCGAGCACTTGTTAAACAAGTTTTTTCACGCGCCAGAAGTCACGCAGATCCGCCTCAAGAATTTTCCGCAGATGATTCTCATCGGCCATTCTCCTGTGAGAGCAAAAGTCGATATTGGGCATTCCCAGTTTGAATCGCGGATTGGCGAGCCAAACGCAGCCCGAACGGGCTAAACGCACGGCGCGCAGGCGAAAATCGTCCCGAACGGGTCAAAAAGCGAGTTCACGCATACAGGCGCCTTGGGCTAACGGCGCTTCGCCGTCGAGCCGCGCACGACGAGCGGGGACGGCTGAAAGAGCGTACAGGGCGGCAGCGTCGGCTCGGCGATGCGCGCGAGCAGCCGCCGGAACGTCGCGCGCGCGATCTCGGCGCGGTCCTGCCGGACAGTCGTCAGCGGCGGCGTCGTCAGCGACGCGATCGAGAGGTCGGCGAACCCCGTCAGCAGGACGTCGCGCGGCACTTCCAGCCCCGCCGCCTCCAGCGTGCGCCTGAATGCCGCCGCCGTCGCGTCGTTCATGCAGACGAAGGCGTCCGGCCGCCCGTGCGCCTTCAGGTGCCGCTTCAGCGCCGCGCCGTCGCCGGACGTCGAGCGGAGAACCGCGAACTCCGTCTTCGGGCTGTGCGCGAGCAGCCAGGCCTTCGCGCCGAAGATGCGGTTGTCGAAGGTGACCGGCCCGTTCGGCGGCAGGTGGAAATGGATCGCCCGCGCGCCCTGCGCGAGCAGATGCTCCGCAATCAGCGCGCCGGCGCGGACGTCGTTCGTGCCGATGACGTCGTAGGCGCTGCGCGCCGGGAACGGCACGATGTCGCTGTCCAGGAGAACGACCGGGATCCCCTTGCGGTCGAAGACGCGGAGGATGTGCGAATTGAGCGCCTCGGCGCCCTCGCCGACCAGCGGCTCGTAGATGACGCCGGCGACGTGCTGGCGGACGAACTCCGCCGCGAGTTCGCGCACCTGGCGGACGCGCTCGTCGTGGCTCGGCGAATAGTCTATCTCGCCGAAGTTCAGCTCGTAGGCGTGCGCACGGGCCTGCCGGCCGATCTCGCAGAGGATCGGCTGGAAGAAGTCCGAAACCGCGACGCCGGGGATGATCAGCCCGATCTTGCGCGACGCCGCCCGCTTGGCGAGGAACGTCCCCTTGCCCTGCCGCCGCACGATCAGCCCCTGATGCTCCAGCTCGCCGAAGACAAGCGTCATGAGCGAGCGGCTGACCTTGAACCGCCGCGCAAGGGCCGTCTCGCTCGGAAACGCCGACTGGACTGCGTAGCGCCCGCATCGAATGTCCTCGACGAGGGCGTTCAGGATCTGCTGCGACCTGGTGTTCTCCCGCTTCATGATGTGCTGCGGACATTATACCACAAGTCCGCCGTTGGCGGCGGACTTGTCTAACAAGTTTCTCGTCCGCCCCAAACGGCGTGCTCACGACAGAAAGAAAGCCGCGCTCGGCTGAGCGCGGCTTCTTTTCGCAGAAACGCGAAGCGTGGCCTTACTTGACCTCGACTTCGGCGCCGGCCTTCTTGAGCTGCTCGGCGATCTTCTCGGCCTCGTCCTTCGCGATGGCTTCCTTGACCTTCTTCGGCGCGCCGTCGACCATGTCCTTGGCGTCCTTGAGGCCGAGGCCCGTAATCGCGCGGATCTCCTTGATGACCGCGATCTTGTTCGCACCGGCGGCCTTGAGGATCACGTCGAACTCGGTCTTCTCCTCCGCAGCGGCGGCACCCGCGCCCGGCGCGGCGACCGCGACAGCGGCGGCGGCGGAAACGCCCCACGCCTCTTCGAGGGCCTTCACGAGATCGTTGATTTCGAGAACCGTCTTGCCCGACAGCTCCTTGATGATTTCTTCGTTCGTCATTTTTCTTTTTTCCTTTTTAGTTCAACCCTCGGCGTGTTCCAGCCGAAGGAAATTCGTGCTTGTCTCTTGTCTCTCTTGCCCCTCGCGACTCTCGTGTCAAGGGCGACAGGAGAGGCGCGAGAGACCCGAGCCCTTACGCCGCCGGAGCCTCGGCCGCCGGGGCCGCCGCTTCGGGCGCGGGCGCGTCGCCGCCCTTCTTCGCCTTCTCGGAGAGGACGCGCGCCAGGCGCGTCGCCGGCTCCTTGAGGAGCATGAGCAGCGTCGCGCGGAGCTCGTTCTTGCCGGGAATCTTCGAGAGGGCCTCGACCATCGCCGCGTCCACGATCTTGTTGTCGTAGTCCGCGCCCTTGACGGACGCCTTGCCGGCGGAGTCCTTCACGAACTCCATGATGGCCTTCGCGACCGCCGTCGGCTCGCCGTGCCCCGTGACAACCGCGGAGTTGCCCGTGAACATCGCGTTGACCTCTTCGCTCCAGCCCTTTTCCTTGGCGACCTTCGCGAGGTAGGTGTTCTTGACGACGAGGAGGTGGCTGTCGAGCGCGCGGAGCGCCTTGCGGAGCTTCGCGAACTGCGCGACGGTCACGCCGCCGTGGTTGATGATGAAGCAGTAGTCCGAATCCTTGACGCGCGCAACGACTTCGTCGAGGATGGCAACCTTCTCAATACGCACTTTGTGCTGATGCATGTTCAGTTACCTCCTGATCATTCGGCATCCATCGCGGCGATCACAGGCACGCCGACGCCCATCGTGGAGGCGATCGTCATCGACTTGACGAAGACGCCCTTCACCGTGGCCGGCTTCGCGGCGTTGACGGCCGCGACGATGGCCTTGACGTTCTGGACGAGCTTGTCGGCCTCGAACGAGCGCTTGCCCGCGACGACGGCCAGGTTGCCCGTCTTGTCCATGCGGAAATCGACCTTGCCGCCCTTCGCCTCCTTGACGGCAGTGGCGGTGTCGTCCGTGACCGTGCCGGTCTTCGGGTTCGGCATGAGGCCGCGCGGGCCGAGGATGCGCGCGCACTTGCGCACTTCCTTCATCGCCTCGACGGTCGCGATCGCGACGTCGAAGTCGCACCAGCCTTCCTTCGTGACCTTCTCGATCAGGTCGGCGAGACCGACGAAATCGGCACCCGCCGCCTTGGCGGCCTCCGCCGCGTCACCGCCCGCGAAGACGGCGACCTTGACGGTCTTGCCCGAGCCGTTCGGCAGCTTGACCGTGCCACGCACGGCCGTGTCGCCCTTCGTGAGCTCCTTGCCGAGATGGAAATAGACGTCGACGGTCTCGTCGAACTTCGCGCCGGCGTTGTCCTTGACGAACTTCACCGCATCTTCCAGCTTGACGGCCTTCTTGGGGGCCTTCTTCAGCGCGTTGAAATACTTCTTGCCGTGCTTGCTCATTCGACCACCTCGATTCCCATGTTGCGCGCCGTGCCCGCAATCATCTTGATCGCCTGCTCGGGGTCGTCCGTGTTGAGGTCGGCCTTCTTCATCTCGACGATCTTGAGAAGCTGGGCCTTCGTGACCTTGCCGACCTTGTTCTTGTTGGGAACGCCGCTGCCCTTGGCGAGGCCCGCTTCCTTCTTCAGGAGGACGGACGCCGGCGGCGACTTGAACTGCAGCGAGAAGCTGCGGTCCTGGTAGACCGTGATGATCACGGGGATGACGAGCCCGGAATCCTTCGCGGTCTTCGCGTTGAACTCCTTGCAGAACTGCATGATGTTGACACCAGCAGAACCGAGGGCCGGGCCCACGGGCGGCGCGGGATTCGCGGCGCCGGCGGGAATCTGGAGCTTGACGACTCCAGTGACTTTCTTAGCCATTTGCCTTTTCCTTCATTTCGTGCGGCTCCTCCCGGGGATCCTGCCCGGTCAAGCGGACCGCAAAACCTGCCGTCTACTGGAGCGGCTCGAAGGTCTCTTCGAGAGCGACCTTCTCGACCTGCCAGTATTCGACGTCGACAGGGACCTTGCGGCCGAAGACCTGAACTTCGACCTTGAGCTTGCCCTTGTCGGGATCCACCATGCTGATCGGCCCCGTCAAACCCATGAACGCGCCGTCAGTGATCTTCACCGTCTCGTCGACGCTGAAATTGACCTTCGGACGCTCCGCCACCGGACTCGCCGAGGGCTTGTCCAGCAGGATCGCGTCGATTTCGCTCTGCTTGAGCGGCTGCGGACGATCCCCGCCGACAAACCCGATCACGCCGGGGGTGTCGCGCAGGAACTGCCAAGTCCGCTCGTAAATCGCCTTCTTTCCGTTTTCGTCGATGCCCTTCGCCTCATCGTAGAGCGCGAGCTCACACAGCACGTAACCCGGAAAGAACTTCTTGGTCACCGTGCGCTTCTTGCCGTCCTTCTTCTCCGTGACGCGCTCCGTCGGAATCACGCAACGCCCGATGTAGTCTTCCATCCGCTCGAGCTTGACGCGCGCGACAATCGACCGCTGGGCCTTGTTCTCCTGTCCAGTAAGAGTGTGAAGAACGAACCACTGCTTGTTCATCGTCTTCTTCCTTCTTCCCTTTTCCCTCTTACCTCAAAGGGCATCAGGCGCCCGCATGGACGATCTTGATGAACCCTTCAATCACCTTGTCGCAGACCAGCGTCGTCGCGGCGAGGATGAAAATGAACGAAATGACGACCAGCGTCGACTCCCAGAGTTCGCGCTTCCCCGGCCAGGTCACGCGCTTCGCTTCCGCGCCGACGCCCGCCAGGTATTCCTTCGTCTTGGTGATGATGTTCATCTGTCTTCCTCGTCAGTTGGCAGGGTAGGAGGGAATCGAACCCCCATAGGCGGTTTTGGAGACCGCTGCACTGCCATTGTGCTACTACCCTAAAAAGGTGAGACTTACTTCGTCTCCTTGTGGGTCGTGCGCTTGCGGCAGTGCGGGCAGAACTTCACCTTCTCAAGGCGCTCGGTCATCGTCTTCTTGTTCCGAGTCGTCGTGTAGTTACGCCGCTTGCATTCGCCGCAGGCCAGAATCGCGAGATCACGCATTTTCTTGTCCTTTGTCCCTTGTGAGCTTCTGAGCCCGCCCGCCGCCCCGGCCGACCACAGGCGGCCGGAGTGCGGGCAGGCATCTCACAGAAGACTTTCTTGTCTTTACTTGATGATCGCCGAGACCGTGCCGGCGCCGACCGTGCGGCCGCCTTCACGAATCGCGAAGCGCATCTTCTCTTCGAGCGCGACCGGCGCGATGAGCTTGACCGTGATCTCCACGTTGTCGCCCGGCATGACCATCTCGACGCCCTCGGGGAGCTGGATGTCGCCCGTCACGTCCGTCGTGCGGATGTAGAACTGCGGACGATAGCCCTTCATGAACGCCGTGTGGCGGCCGCCCTCTTCCTTCGTGAGGACGTAGACCTGGCCCTTGAACTCGGTGTGCGGGGTGATGGAACCCGGCTTCGCGAGAACCTGGCCACGGCAGACGTCTTCCTTCTTCGTGCCGCGGAGAAGCGTGCCGATGTTGTCGCCGGCCTGACCCTGGTCAAGGAGCTTGCGGAACATCTCGACGCCCGTGACGGCCGTCTTCTGCGTCGGCTTGAGACCGACGATCTCGACTTCCTCGCCGACCTTGATGCAGCCGCGCTCGACGCGGCCCGTGACGACCGTGCCGCGGCCTTCGATCGAGAAGATGTCCTCGATCGGCATGAGGAACGGCTTGTCAAGCTCGCGAACCGGCTCGGGGATGTAGGTGTCGAGCGCGTCCATGAGCTCGTCGATGCACTTGCACGCCGGATCGTCCTTCGACGTCGCCTGCGTGGCCGGATAGGCCGCGCCACGGATCACCGGGGCGTTGTCGCCGTCGTAGTCGTACTTGGAAAGGAGCTCGCGGACTTCCATCTCGACGAGGTCGAGCATCTCGGGATCGTCGACGAGGTCGCACTTGTTGAGGAAGACGACGATCTTCGGCACGCCGACCTGACGGGCGAGCAGCACGTGCTCACGGGTCTGCGGCATCGGGCCGTCGACGGCGGAGACGACGAGAATCGCGCCGTCCATCTGCGCCGCGCCGGTAATCATGTTCTTCACGTAGTCGGCGTGGCCGGGGCAGTCGACGTGCGCGTAGTGGCGCTTCTCGGTCGAGTACTCGACGTGCGAGGAGGCAATCGTCAGAATCTTGGTGGCGTCACGACGGCCGGCAGACTCGGAAGCCTTCGCGACCTGGTCGTACTTGATCTCTTCGCAGAGGCCCTTGAGGGACTGGACGTGCGTAATGGCGGCCGTCAGCGTGGTCTTGCCGTGGTCGACGTGGCCGATGGTGCCGACGTTCACGTGCGGCTTTCCGCCGCGATCGAATGTTTCCTTAGCCATTGCTAATTACTCCTGTGAGTTGTTCGTTTTTGCTTGTCTCTCGCCCCGAATGGAGCCACCTAGCGGAATCGGACCGCCGACCTCTTCCTTACCAAGGAAGTGCTCTACCAACTGAGCTAAAGTGGCCTCTTTCGAGACGAAAACTCGCATAGTATATCATAAATGCGGAGCCGAACGCAAGGGGGACGTTGCGCCGGCTCAGAACACAAGGCGCAACGCCTACGAACGGGCAAGGCCCCGGACCCGCATCGCACATCGAGAAGATGGCCTGCGCGCCTTTCCCCATTTTCCCGTTCCCTGCCCGCGTTCGTGGCGTGAAAGGCGTTCAGTCGAACTTGAAGACCTGTCCCGGCACCGGGGCGACGGCGTTCGACATCCCCTTCTCCTTCATGAGGTCGACCATCGCCGCGACCTTCTCCGGCTCGCCGTGGACGGCGAAGGCGTGGCGCACGTTGTCCTTCACCTCGTCGATCCACTCCGAGAGCCCCTTGCGGTCGGCGTGGGCGGAGAGCGCGTTGATGACCTCGACGCGCGCCTTGAGCGGCACCTCCTCGCCCAGCACCTTGATCGCCTCGCGCCGCTCGACGATGCGGCGGCCGAGCGTGTTCTCCGCCTGGAAGCCGCAGATGAGGATGATGTTGTCGGGGTCGGGCGCGACCTGCTTGAGGTGATGGACGACGCGCCCGCCCTCGCACATGCCGGACGCCGCGATGATGACCATCGGGCCGGGCGTGTCGTTGAGGGCCATTGACTCCTCCGGCGCGCCGACGAACGTGAGGTTCGGGCACGTCAGCGGATCGCGCCCGGCGGCGATCATCGCGCGCGCCTCGTCGTTGTAGACCTCGCGGTGCGCCGCGTAGATGCGCGTCGCCCTCTGCGAAAGCGGCGAGTCAATGTAGACCTTCAGCTCGCGCGGCAGCTTCCGCTTGTCCGCGAGCCGGTTCAGGTAGTAGATGATCTGCTGCGTGCGGCCGACCGAGAACGCGGGTATGAGCAGCTTCGCGTTGTGGCGGTCGATGTGCTTCAGGTACTGTTCGAGACGGTACTCGACGTCGTCCGCCGACGGATGGTAGCGGTCGGCGTATGTCGATTCGCACAGGAGGATGTCCGCCCCCGCCGGATACTCGAAGTGGCGCAGGATCGGCTGGTTCGGCTGACCGAGGTCGCCGGAGAAGAGCAGCCGGTGGTTGTGCCCGTGGTCGGAGCGGACGTCGAGCTGCACGAGCGCCGAGCCGAGGATGTGGCCCGCGTTGAAGAACTCGAGCGTCACGCCCCGGCAGATCTCGCGCGGCTCGTGCAGGTGCGTCGGCACGAAGAGTTGCATGAGCGCGTTGATGTCGCTCTCCTCATAGAGCGGCTCGAAGAGCTTCTTGCCCTGGCGGCGGCGCTTCTTGTTGACGTACTCGAGGTCGCGCTTCTGGAGGAAGCACGAGTCGCGCAGCATGACATCGCAGAGCTCGGTCGTCGACTGGCGCGCGAAGACGCGGCCGCGAAAGCCCTGGCGCACGAGCTGCGGCAGGTTGCCCGAATGGTCGATGTGCGCGTGCGAGAGGATGACGTAGTCGATCGTCTTCGGGTCGACCGGGATGTTGCGGTTCTTCTCGAACGCCTCCTTGCGGTGGCCCTGGTAGAGCCCGCAGTCCAGCAGGATCCGCTTGCCGTTCGCCTCGACGAGATGCATCGAGCCCGTCGTCGTCTGTGCCGCACCGTAGAACGTGATCTTCATCGCTTCACCTCCATCTGTCGCCGGACGGCGCTCACCGAAGCCCGCTCACCCTGAAGACGAGCCGGTAGGTGCCGGCGCCGGGCATGAATTCGCCATGCGGCTTCGCGCCCCAGCTGTTGTCGCCGCCGACGCCCATCTGCACCGCGTCGATGTTGACGGTCAGCGCGTCCGCCTCCGAGAGCTCCCATTGGTGCTTCTTGCCCTCCAGCATCGTCTGCGGATACGGCCAGACGTTGAAGCCGAACGGCGCGTTCACCGCCTCGACCGTCACGCCCCCGACCGTCAGGCGACGGCAGCCCGTGCGATAGCCCTGTTCGCCCGGCTCGATGTAGTTGTCGGGGTTGAGACGGTCCGCCGGGTAGGCGATCGTGCCCGTCGCCGGGTCGGCGAGGCCGGAGACGAGCCCGACGGACGCGCGGTGGACGTCGTGGATCGCCCCGGACGCGCGGTCGGCGTAGTTCTCCCACGGGCCGAGGCCGAGCCACTCGACCGCGTTCGTCTTCGGCACGGTGAACGTGAGGCCCACGCGCGGGATCGGCGGCAGCCCCTGCGGCACGGCGAGCGTCCAGTCCACGAGCCACGCGCCGTCCGCCAGGCGCGAGGTCTTGAGGTCGCTCGTGACGCCGGCCGGGAGCTTCTGCGTCGCGGTCGCGTCCTTCCAGGCCCTGCAGACCTCCGGCATCTTCCAACCCCGGTCGTTGTCCGTCGGCGCCCGCCAGAAGTTGAGGGCGAGGGATGGGGGCTGGGGGATGGGGGATGAGACGTGAGACGTGAGACGTGAGACCCCATTGTCCTCTGCCCGCTGTCCGCTGTCCCCCATTCTGCCATTCGGCCATTCGGCCATTCGATCATTCCCCTCAAACGGCTTGACGAACGAGTCCCACGCCACGCAGTCGGCGCCGTCAAGGAAGCGGAAGACGACCGAGTCGCCGCGGAAGCCCTCGAGCGCATACGCCTGCGCCGCGCCCGGCGGCAGCTCGCCCAGCTCGAAGAGCCCGCGCGCGGACAGGCCGCCCGCCGCGTCGCGCGCCGTCCACTCGCACACGTAGTCGTCGAGGTCGCGGAAGCAGAAACCGTTGCGCACCGTCACCTTGCCCGTCGCGAAGTCGAACGCCTCGCACGTCATGTTCTGGTAGGCGTGCTTCATCTCGTACGCGCCGGGATGCGGATTGCGCAGCGCGTCGAAGAGGCCGTTGCAGTTGAAGTTGTCGTCGTTCGGCCGGTCGCCGAAGTCGCCGCCGTACGCGAGCCACGTCCCGCGCGCGTCCGTCTTCCAGAGCGCCTGGTCGGCGAAGTCCCAGACGAAGCCGCCCTGGAACGACGGGTACTTGCGCACGAGGTCCCAGTACTTCTGGATGCCGCCGTTCGAGTTGCCCATCGCATGCGTGTATTCGCAGAGGATCACCGGCTTCTTCGGATTGTTCGAGACATATTTCTCGACATCCCACGGGCGCGCATACATGATCGCGTAAATGTCCGTATTCGCGCCGTCGATCGCACGCTCGTAATGGATCGGACGCGTCGAGTCTATCGCCCGCATCGCCTGACGAAGCGCCGTGAAGTTCTCGCCGTCGCCACACTCGTTGCCCATGGACCAGTAGATGATCGACGGATGGTTGCGGTAGGTCTGGACCATGCGCGTGCCGCGTTCGACGATGGTCTGCTTGTAGTCGGCGCGACGCGCAAGGGACTCCTTCCCGTAGCCGTAGCCGTGGGACTCGTTGTTCGCCTCGCAACAGACCATGATGCCTTCGCGGTCGCAGAGGTCGTACCAGTCGGGCACGTCCGGATAGTGGCATGTGCGCACCGCGTTGATGTTGAACGCCTTCATCTGCGCGATGTCCTTCCTCATGCCCTCCAGCGTGACGGCGTAGCCCGTCTTCGGCTCCATCTCGTGGCGGTTCACGCCCTTGAAGAGCGCGCGCCTGCCGTTGACGTAAAGGACCGAGTCCCTGATCTCGACCTTGCGGAAGCCGAACGACACGGCGCGATAGTCGACGCCGCCGAAGATCCACCAGCCCCACCGGTGCTCGACCGGCGTCATGTAGAGGTACGGCGCCTCGCAGCTCCAGAGCTTCACGTCCGGCACGTCGCGCACCTTCAGGACGTTCCCCTTCTCGTCGCGCACGGTGAACGACGCGGACTTGAGGTCGTCCGACAGCCGCGTCTCGACGATCAGGTCGAACGGCGCGGACTTGCTTTCGGAGACGAGGTAGACCTCGCGGAAGATGCCCGACAGCCGCCAGAAGTCCTGGTCCTCGAGATACGTGCCGTCGCAGTGCTTGTAGACCTCGACCTCCAGCGTGTTCTCGCCGAACCACTTGAGGTAGGGCGTCAGGTCGAACTCGGACGGCAGCCGGCTGTCCTCGGCGTAGCCGACGGGCTTGCCGTTCACGCGCACGTAGAACGCGGACGACACGCCGCCGAAGTGGATCGTCGTTTTGCGGAAGAGCCACCGCCACGGACGCCGGAACGTCGTCTTGTAGAGCCCGACCGGGTTGCGGTAGGCATACGACGTCCAGTTCGTGTCCGCCGGCGCGGCCCTGACGCGCGGCGCGTCCTTCGCGATCGGGTAGCGCACGTTCGTGTAGAGCGGCGGATCGAAATCCCCCTGCAGCTGCCAGCAGCCGGGCACGGCGACCTGCGCCGTCTTCTCCCACGCGGCGGCTTCGGGCGACCGCTTCCAGCTGAAGTCCCACGTGCCGTCGAGCGGGATGATCCAGCGCGAGTCGCCTTTCGGGCGCTTCTGCTGGAGAATGTCGAAGGCGAGGTCTTCCGTCTCGCAGGGCACGGCGACGCCGCGCGCGGGCAGGCGGTTGATCTCGTTGACGGCGGGATCCTCCCACGGCTCGGCGGCCACGGCCGCACAGGCCAGAAGCACGATTGACATCAACACAACGTTCTGTTCTGCTTTCATGCCGTGAAGTATACACAAAATGAGAGTCGTTTGCAACCCGCCGCACCGAACGCTTCGGCGGCCTTTGTTGTTGGCCGGTGCGCATTTTTGATACAATACCGCCCATGGACATCGTTCTCTTCTTTCAGTCGACCTTCGCCAAGAGCTGGCGGCTCAAGCTGAGCGGCGCCTACCGCTTCGCCCAGGAGCACAACTGGTTCGTGCAGGTCGTGGACAACTACGCGACGCCCGGCGACATCCGCCGCGCCCTCGCGCACTGGAAGCCGGTCGGCTGCCTCGTCGATCGCGCGCTCGCGCAGGGCGGCGCGCCAGACCGGATCTTCGGCGACCTCCCGGTCGTCTACCTCGACCAGCGCGAGACGCGCGCGCCCTGCCGCCATCCGCGCCTCGTGCACGACTCCGCTGCCGAGGCGCGCCTTGCGGGCGGCGAGCTCCTCCGCCTCAACCTGGCGTCCTACGCCTTTTTCGGCCTGGAGCGCGGCTACTTCTGGGACCGCGAGCGCGAGGACGAGTTCCGCCGCCTCTGCGCCGCCGCCGGCCGGCCGATGACCGTCCTCCTCCGGAAGAGCCTCGCGGCCGCGCTCGCCGCGCTGCCGAAGCCGTGCGGCATCCTCGCGGCGAACGACCGCTGCGCCATCGAGCTCTACCCCGCCGCCGCCGCGCTCGGCCTCGAAGTCCCGTATGACGTCGCCATCGCCGGCATCGACAACGACGAGATGTACGCCGAGTCCGTCACGCCGGGGCTCACGAGCGCCGAGCCGGACTTCGAGGGCGCCGGCTACGAGCTCGCGCGGCTGCTTGCGGACGAGATCGACCGCCGCCGGCGGGGACAGGCCCCGCTCGACCCGGCCCCAGTCCACGCCTACGGCGCGCTGCGCCTCGTCCGGCGCGGCTCGACCCTCATCCTGTCGAAGCGCGATCCGCAGGTCTTCCGCGCCCTCGAGTACATTCGCCGCAACGCCTGCCGGCGCGGCATCTCGATCGACGACGTGGCCGCCGCCATGGGCTACTCCCGGCGGTTCGCGACCTTGCGCTTCAAGGCGTTCGTCGGACACTCGATCCTCGCCGAGATCCAGGACCGGCGGTTCGACGAGGCGGTGCGGCTTCTCCAGAATCCGCGTCAGCGGATCGAAAGCATCGCCGACCTGTGCGGCTATTCCGCGTCCTCGTTCCTCAAGCGCCTCTTCAAGTCGCGCACGGGGCTCTCGATGCGCGAATGGCGCAGACGGCAACCGCTGCAGGACGCCGAGACGGACCAGGCGCCTCCTGCCGGGGCGGGCTCCGTCTGCTGCACGCCGGAGCCGATCGACGCGCGCACGCAATCCCATCTGGGATGCGCGGCAGGGACGCCGCCTACACCAGCCGGATCTTGCGCCATCTGCCAAGACGCCAGCGGACAAGCGAACCGACGCTGATGACGACGACGTAGACGATCATCGTGCCCCACAGGGCCGGCATCGTGTTGTGGAAGCGACGCACGAGAAAGACAAGCGGCAGCCAGAGGGCGAAGGCGTTCAGGAGCATCCACCCCATTACGAACCGCGTGTCGCCCGCGCCCTTGAGCGCCCCCGAGAGGATGATGTCCGCCGCGTCGAAGAGCATCCAGGCCGACATGAGGCAGAGCAGCGTCGTGCCGAGCGAACGGAAGGCCGCCGGATCCGCCAGGTCGGGCGAGGCGTAGAGCGAGAGGATGGGACCCCTGAACGCGAGAACGACCAGACACGCGACGAACGCGAAGCCAAGCCCCAGCGCCATCGTGCGCCGCAGCGCCACGGCGGCCGCCGCGTCGTCGCCGCGCCCGCGCGCCTGCCCGACGAGCGTCTGCGCGCCGACCGCGAACCCCGTCAGCGGCGCGAAGATGAGGTAGTTCACCGTGAAGCAGGCGTTCGACGCGGCGAACGCCTCGCCGCCGACCTCGCCCGTCACGAAGACGAAGATCGTGAACGACAGCATGTTCAGCACCTCGTAGCCGCCCGCCGGAATGCCGAAGCGCAGCAGCCGGACGGCCAGCGCGCGGACGCCCGGCAGCCGCAGACGTCGCCACACGCCCGTGCGGCGCAGGACGGCCGCCAGGACAAGGCACTGCACGGCAAGCGCGGCGACCGTCGCCCAGGCCGCGCCGGCGATGCCCTGCGGCGCGAGCGCGAACCGCCGCCCGAAAAGCGCGACGTCGCAGCCGAAGATCAGGAGCGGATCGAGCGCGACGTTGAGCGCGTTGCCGACGAGGTTGACCCAGAAGACGAGCCGCGTACGCCCCAGGCCCGTCAGATAGGAGATCGCCGCCATCTGCACGTAGACGAAGACAGAACCGAGCATCAGGATGTCGAAATACGTCCGCTCCAGCGCAGCCATCGACGGCGTCGCCGCCGTCCGGTTCAGGATCCAGTCGCCAAGGCCCGTCACGGGCAGCATCGGCACAAGGGAGAGGACAGCCACGAGAATCGCCGCCGCGAAGCTCTGGCGACAGCCTTCCGCGTCCCGCGCGCCGTGGTACTGCGCGACGAAGACGCCGGAGTAGCCGACGACGGACTGGAAGAACGACAGGAAGACCCAGGCGAGCGTCGTCGCGGGCAGGACGGCCTCCAGCGACTCGACCGAATGGCGCGCGAGGAAGGCGCGGTCGACGGACTGCATGAGCGCCGTGTTGACCATGCCGAGGGCGAGCGGCCAGACGAGCTTCAGGATCTCAAGATAGGGTTTCAGGGCCATAGGCAAGACGTACGGATCACAAACCGCCGCGCACACGCGGGTGCGGCAGGGCGCGGACGAGCAGGACGCACCCGACGAGCGCGCAGAACGAGGTCGAGGCCGCGAGCCCCACGTGCCGCCAGTCCGGCGGCAGTAGCGCGATCGCGAGGACGTTCAGCGCGGCGTTGAGGCAGACCGTCCGCACCGTCACCCGAAGCGGCGTCTTCATGTCCTTCTGCGCCTGGAAGAACGGGATGAGGCACTTCTGGATCGAGAAGAAGCAGAGCCCGAGCCCGTAGACGGACAGCGCGCGCGCGACGCGCACGGTCGCCGTCGCGTCGAAGGCGTGCCCCTCGTAGACGAGCCGCACGATGAGCGGCGCGCAAAGGAACGTGACGACGGACGCGGGCAGCATGACCGCCGTCATCTGGATCACCGCCCGCTTCAGCGCCCGCCGCGCGCCGACCTCGTCGCCCTTCGCGAAGTGCCCCGCGAACGTCGGCAGCAGCACCGTGCCGAACGCGACGCCGACCACGCCCAGCGGCAGGTCCATCAGGCGCTCGGCGTAGCCGATGACGCCGGCCGCCCACGGCGCGGCCAGCTGGCCCAGGACCTGGTCAAGCAGGTAGTTGACCTGAATCGCCCCCGCGCCGGCGGCGCCGATGAGCGTGTTCTTCCAGACGAGCCTGAACTTCGCGTCGCGGAACGCCGACAGCGGCGCGAGGCGGAAGCCATAGCCCCGCTGTCGCATGCAGCGGAAGAGGAACGCCATCTGCGCCGCGCCGCCCGCGAGGATCGCCCAGCAGACGACCGTGACGCGCGCGGCGAGCGAGAGGCCCGGAAAGAAGCAAAGCCCCCCCAGCGCGGCGATCCAGACGACGTTCAGGAACGCCGGCATGAACGCGCCCTCGACGAAGCGGCCGAGCGCGTTGAGGACGCCCATGCCGAACGCCGCGCCGCAGATGAAGATCATGTAGGGGGCGAGGATCCGGACGAGCCTCAGCGTGAGGACGGCGCGCGGCGAGAGGGTCACGACGTCCGCCGCCGAGAGGCCGAGGGCGACCGTCAGGCCCAGGACCGCGAGGACGACGACCGCGCCGAGAATCAGGAGGACGAGCGTCATCACGGCGCGCGCGAGCCGCCGCGCCGACTCGACCTCGCCCGCCGCAACCTCGCCCTTGAAGACCGGCACGAACGCCGCCGTGAGCGCGCCCTCGCCGAAGAGCTTGCGCGCCATGTTCGGCAGCGCGAACGCGAGCGTGAACGCGCTCTGCTCGACGCCCGCGCCGACGAGACGCGACTGCAGCATTTCGCGCACGAGGCCGAGGACGCGGCTGAACGCCGTCAGCCCGCCCACCGTGAACACGTGCCGAAGCGTCTGCCCCAGCCGGAAACGTCCGCGCCCGGTGCGCGCCGAAAGCCCGCTCTCGCCTGTTTTTCTCTCCATTGCGGATAGTATAGCAAAATCCGTCCCTATTGTGACAGAGAGGATGGAACGGGGCCGACGAATCCGCGTGCCGCGACCCGTTCCGCACCCTAAACCTCTCGCCTCTGCCGGCGAAGAAATCGCCTCCGCCGAACACGCGCACCACCAAGAGGCACTCGGTCGCGTGTTCCCGCAAGCTTCGGATAAGGGTGGCAGGGGCACCAAATTACAAAATTAGGTCAGACCTAATTTTGTAATCAGGACGAATAAGACAGACAAGACGGCTGGATGCCGCCTTGTCGGGTGTGCGCGAACTGGATGCCGCCTTGTCGGAAGTAGCGTGTGCCTCACACGGGGGGCACAGCGCATGACTCATGTCTCGCGTGTATCAATCAGGCCATTGCATCAATCAGGCCATGGCCTGTCTCTTGCGCTTCAGCGCCAAGCCCGCGCAGCCGAGGAGCAGCAGAAGCGCCGAACTCGGCTCCGGCACCGCTGCCGTCGTAAATGAAGACGGCGCCCAAGCACTCGCTGCAGGCGGGGCAATGCCAAACGTCGTCGCGTACGCCATGGCATCCGCATACTTCAACATCGCGTCATCTGTCGTACGGCCGACAAACGCCCCCTTGTCATTGAAGAGCTCAATGTAAAAGGAGACCGTCGAGGAGGATGTATAGTTCGCCAGGCTCGCATAGAATTCCGAACCGACTTTCGCAAACGTCGTTTCCAAGTTCGAGCCATTCTTGCCATAGAGATTCAAGTAGCTCGTTGTTTTTGTGGCACTATCCCACACGCCAACCGCCGCATAAGTGTACGAAGATTTATCAATCGAAGCACCCGACGCATCCGTGAAGGTAGCATCGTTGCCCACCATCCACAAGAGATAGGAATCGTCGGCAGACGCACCAATGGCCAACGCACAGACAACAATTGCAATCAACTTTTTCATGATCAACATCCTTATTGAGAGAGTGACTTACTGGACGTCCTTCCACGTCAGCGACCCATTGGGCTGCTTGGTATAGTACCAGAAACCTTCGCCCGGGGCCAAATTGGGATTCTCCGTGTTCTTGGTTTCTGACACGACTTTCTGCGCATTGCCGAGGATCGTCACAGTTTCCGTCGTGTAAGTCGGGTAATACCATCCCTTCGTTTCGTCATATTCATACTGGCGAAGCGCACCGCCTCGCGCTACAACGACCTTGTCCCCTGCCATTCCAGTCGTGAACGTATAGGCTTCCGTCCCCGCATTGCCAAGAAGGTTCCACTTCTCCGACACATAAGAAGACGTGCGACCTTCGCTATACTTGCCGTAGAGCGCAATCACCGCATTCCCAGTCGGGTTGTCGCCGCGAACGATCCACAGGCCCTCGCCGACGGTCGGTGTCGTCGTGGACGGATCATCGCCCGTTCCCGTCGTCTCCGTGCCGTCCTCATTCTTCGTGATCGTGACCGTAGCCTGTTCCCACGCCTTGTCCGCGTTCAGTTTCCACGTCGCATACGTCCCGTCCGCCTTGTAGCGGATGATCTGCGCGCCCTCTTCAAGGTTGGTCGTCTTGACGAGGTTGGCAATCGCGACATTGCCGTCCGAAGAGAGATCGGTGAAGGAGGCCGCGATGATCGTGTTCTTCTGGCCGTCCTTGAGTTCAACCTTGATCACGCCGATCTCGTCGCCGAGCGTAATCTCGTCCGCCGCGAAGGACGTCGCCGCCGCCGCGCAGAAAGCCAGTGAAAGCAGTTTTTTCATTTTCGTCGTTCCTTTCCGCTTCAGATTACTTGCGGTTCACCTTGAAGAACGCGCCGCCCGGCACCTGGTCGCGGACGATGATCATCTCGTTCGCCGTGTCGCCGCCCTGCGCCGCCGTGGCCGTCAGCGCGTCCGGCGCCGTGCCTTCCGAGACCTCGTAGGCCGCGCTCGACACCGTGCCGGAGACGTAGATGAAGACCTTGCCGTCCACCAGCTTGATGTCGCGGATCTTGACTTCCTGCCGGTCGGACGGATCCGCCGCGATGCCCGACACCGCCGCAGACGCCGAGATGAAGCCCGTCGCCGTCTTCGCTGTCGTGACCGCGCCATAGCCGTTCACGGCCGCGCCGCCCGCGCCCGTCGCGACCGGCCGGCCGTCTGCGCCAAGCTCCTTCGCGAACGTGCGCGTGTCGAGGAGATAGACGCCCCACGTGCCGCCCGCGTAGTTGGCCTTCGCGTACGTCTCGTCAATCTCGAACTTGACGAACGGGCACTTGCCGCCCTTCGCGACCGGGGCCTTCAGCGCGACCTTGCTGTCGCCGGCGGCCGTGCCGTCCGCCCTGATGCCCTGAAACGCCGAGCCCGTCGGCGTCCAGACAAGCGCGTACGTCTCGCCGTCCAGGACCGGCGTGCCGTCCGCATACGTGTCGGGGCCCTGCGTGCAGAACGTGACGACCACGTTGTCCTTGCCGGCGAACGACGCCGCCGCGAGGAGTCCGACCAAACCTGCAACCAGTGTCTTTTTCATTGTCTTCTCCTAAGTTTAGTTTAGATTGCCGAACTCACTCGAAGGAAACCTTGACCGGATAGTGCCCCGTCGTCATCGGGACCTTGAACGTGGGGGCCTCTCCCGTCAGCTCCTGCGCCGCGCCGTTCCCGACCGCGCACGTGACCGTGAAATCGCCCGTCGGCTTGACCGGCAGGGCCAGCGTGATGTTGTCCTTGTCCTTGTCCTGCGCGACCTGCTTCGGCGTCACCGCAGCCTCCGGCTCGACGCCCAGCGCATACGACTGCCACAGCGTGCGGCCAGACGTCCCCTTCTGCGCGTCAAGGGCCGTCTTGATGGACGTCGCATCCGTGTTCGCCTGCGTGTAGGCCGCCTTGCAGTGCTTGTTCAGGAACGCGCGGAAGCCGGCTTCATTGGCCATGAGCCCCTTTCCGGCCGTTCCGACCTTGACGCCCTCCAGGATCGTCTTCTTCGTCTGGACGGTCACGCGGCCCGTTTCAGTGTCTGTCGTCGCCTCTTTCGAGTTGTCGGCCGCTTCATCGACCGCAACCGTCGGCCTGTCCTTCCCGTTCGGGTCAATCGTGACGCAGCAGCCCGAGACCGTCACGGTGCCATCCGCCGCCTTCAGTAGCTTGACCTCGCTCGCGCCGGACGCGACCGCCGCTTCCACCGTCGGATACTTCTTGCCGTCCGCCTCCGCCACGGCATACTGGTACGCGCCATTGAGCGCGCTCAAGGTTCCGCTGCCCGTGCAGGACACGGAAGCGATCTTCTTGTTCGCTTTCGCCTTCGCCAGCGCCGCGCCCGACAACGGGACATTGGCCCCCCCCAACACGGTCGCCGTCGCCGGATCCGCGCCAAGCGCAAACGTCGCCGTCACGTCATCCGTCCAATAGGAAAGACCGATCGTGATCGTCTTTGCCTCCTCGACGTTCTCCGCCACGCCGAGGTAGTTCCAGTCATCAATCGGATTCGGATTCTCGGCTGCAGCCGCAGACGAACCGCCGACCCAAGCGTAGTACTTGTAGGTCATCACGCCCTCGGACTCCACGCCGACGACGGCAAAGCCGACTTGAGCCTGCGCGGCGGCCATCTGCGCGCCCGGCAGCAGGTCGTCCGGCGCAATCGGATTGAAAATGCCCGTGACGGTCAGGGCCTGAGCCGCGCCCTCTTCGCCCGGATCGGTGGCGCCGACCTCGAACTTGGCCTCCTCATCAGCCCCCAGATCCAAAACCAATGACGAGTTCTCAAACGAAGCAGCCTCATCGGGAATCGTCCACGAGCCGTTCGTCGTCTTCAGCCCAGCAAGCCCAGCAATCGTCGTCTCCGTCTCGCCGCCAATGCCGACGAACCATGCAAGATTGCGTTGCTCAGAATCCGCCAATGCCAGCGCACTCGCGCAGACAATTGACAAAGCGATGAGAGGTTTTTTCATCCTGATGTCTCCTTTACGGGGGGTATATTACCAAAACGGGTGACAACCTGTCAACCCCCTGAAGTGCCGAGACTTTCTCCGCATCACGCGCCAAGGCCGCTCTCGAGCCTTCAGACCTTCAGGTTCGGCGGCAGTCGCATCGTCTTGCGGCAGGCGCTCTTGAGCAGGTCCTTCACCGCCGCGCGCATCTGCCGCTTCGCGGAGCCCATCGTCGCCTTGATCGTGCAGCCCGCCGCCTTGCGGTGGCCGCCGCCGCCGAACTTGGCCGCGAGCGCCGTCGCGTCCCAGTCGCCGCGCGTGCGGATCGAGCAGCGCGTCTCCTTCGTGCGGTCGGGGATCTGGTAGAAGAACAGCGCGATCTCGTTCTTCGCCACGGAGCGCGGGATCTCGATCACGTCCTCGACGTCCGCCTTGTTGCCGCGCACGGCGCGGAAGTCGTCGCGCGTGAGCGAGACCTCGGCGACCTTGCGGTTCTTCCAGATGTGCAGCGACCGCCAGGCGAGCCGCTTGAGGCCGATCGTCTTGCGCGAGAAGCTGCCGTAGAGGATGTCGTTGATGAGCGCCGTGCGCACGCCGTGCTTCAGGAGGTCGCCCGCCGCGCGCATCGTCCCCGGCCGCGTCGCGTCGTAGGCGAAGCGCCCCGTGTCCGTCACGAGCGCGACCCAGAGCGCCTCGGCGATCGGGCGGTCGAGCGGCCACTCGTTCCACTTCGCGAACCGCCAGACGAGCTCGCCGGCGGACGACGCCGTCGGATCGACGATCTGCACGTCGCCGAACGTGCCGTCGTTCGTCACGTGGTGGTCGATGCAGATCGCCGGCAGCTTCTCCGCGACGGCCTTCACCTCCGGCGGCATGCGCGCGAACGAGCTGTTGTCGAGGGCGATGAGCAGGTCGAACCTCTTCGCGCGGCGCAGCTTGCGCACGGGGATGAGGTCCTCGACCCCCTCGAGGAAGCCCGGCTTGCCAAGGGCGTTGACGTCGGCCGTCGCGAACGCCTCGTGCCCCGCGTTCTTCAGCAGCCGCGCGAGGGCGATCATCGAGCCGAGCGAATCCCCGTCCGGGCTCAGGTGGCCCGAAATGAGGATGCGTTTCGCGTCGGCGATCAGCTTCGCCGCCGCCACGTAGTTTTCGCGCGCCGCCATCTACTGCCAGAACGCGTTGTGGGGGATGAACGGACGCCGCGCGCGCGCGCCGACGAGGCACGGGAGCAGGCCCGCCAGCAAAGACAGTTTCTTCATGGTCATGGCGGACATTATACCACAACGGCGGCCGCGCAGTCACAGACGCGGTCGATCGCCGGGTCGGACGACAGCTGGTGCAGGAAGTCGCGGCGGAACGCGAGGTGGCCCCTTTCGGCGCACAGGCGGCGCGCCGTCGCGAAGTGAAGCCCCGAAACCATCCAGCCGACCTGGATCAGCACAAAGTCGGAAAGCGAGCGGATGTCCTGGTAGTCGACCGCCTCGCCGCGCTCGATGTTCGCGACGACGGCGGGGTTCGGCGGCGCGGACACCGCGAGATTCCAGAACGCGCGCGAGTCGGCCCGCCAGTCGGTGTGCGCGACCTGATCCTCCAGCACGCGGAAGATGTCGAGCTTGTCCGCATCGCGCACGGTGTGCGCGGCGAGCGCGGTCAGCGGCGCCATCTGCGCGGGCAGGTCGCGGCGGTTGTGCCACAGCACCGCGTCCAGCACCGCCGGATCGTCCGTCCACCCCTTCTCCCGGACGATCGCGTGCGAGAAGACGGCGTGGTCGACGGATTCCGAATCCCGGAAGGTGTTGTAGCGGCGCAGCTGCTCGTAGCGGCCCGTGTCGTGCAGGAGGGCGGCGGCGAGCGCGGCTTCGCGCGCCTCGGGCGAGAAGCGCTCGCCGTCCGCGATCAGCCGCGCGTTCTCCACGACGAACGCCGTGTGCGTGCGCTTGAGCTGCATCATCTCCGGCAGGCGTCCGTCCGCGCCGCGGAAGGTGTCGACGTAGCCGTCGTAGAGGCGCGCCAGTTCAGCGAGCGGCATGGATCTTCTCGTTCGCGACGGCGACCTTGGCCCGGAGCTCCGCCTTGTGCGCATGGAACTTCGCGCGCAGGCCGACGTCGGCCGTGCCGAGGATCTGGACGGCGAGGAGCGCCGCGTTCGCCGGGCCGGCGCTGCCGCAGGCGACTGTCGCGACGGGCACGCCGGAGGGCATCTGCACGGTCGCGTAGAGCGCGTCGAGCCCGTTCAGGGCGCCGCCCGCGACGGGAATGCCGATGACGGGCAGGACCGTCGCCGCCGCGAGGACGCCGCCGAGGTGCGCCGCGCCGCCGGCGGCGGCGATGACGACCTTGAGGCCGCGCGCCTCCGCCGTCTTCGCATACTCGAGCGCGACGTCCGGCGTGCGGTGCGCGCTGATGACGCGCGTCTCGTACGCGACGCCGAACTTCTCCAGCGTGTCGCACGCCTTCTGGACGAGCGGCCAGTCCGAATCCGAGCCCATGACAATGCCGACAACAGGGTTTTCCATCTTTCTGTCCTTTCTTCAGTTGCGGAGATTATACCAAATTTGGCGGCTCTCCCACAGGAGGCCGGTCCGTGCGGACAGGTCGGGCCCTGCGGCCCTGCGCGCAATGACGTGATGCCGTGTCTTGTCGGCTTCGATGCGCGCTTTTTGGTATACTATTGGGCGATGAACAGACATCAGCATTCGAGACCGGCCGCACGGCCGGCCGGAAGGAGCCTGGCGTGAAGACCGTCGACTGCGACTATCTCGTCGTCGGGTCCGGCATGGCGGGCCTCATGAGCGCGCTGCACCTCGCCGCGTACGGCAAGGTCGTCGTCGTGACGAAGGCTCGGCTTCAGGACTGCAACTCGAACTTCGCGCAGGGCGGCATCTGCTGCGTGGCGGACCCGGCGGACACCTTCGACCGGCACGCGCGCGACACGATGATCGCCGGCGCGTGGCTCGGCAAGACCGAGGTCGTCCACGAGATCTGCGAGAACGCGCCCGCCGGCATCCAGGACCTCATCGACTGCGGCGTCCGCTTCGCGAAGAAGAAGGACGGCTCGTGGGACCTGACGCGCGAGGGCGGCCACAGCGCGCGGCGCATCTTCCACGCCGGCGACATCACGGGCGAGAAGTGCGAGGCGGCGATGATCCGCCGCGTGAGGCGCGAGAAGGCGATCGAGGTGCGCGAGCAGACGATCGTCATCGACCTCGTCATGTCCAGCCGCATCGGCCTCAGGGGCGAGAAGCGGTGCGTGGGCGCGTACGTCATGGACAAGCCGACGGGCGAGATCTACGCGATCCGCGCGCCGAACACGGTCCTCGCGACGGGCGGCTGCGGCAAGGTCTACCTCTACACGTGCAACCCCGACACGGCGACGGGCGACGGCATCGCGCTCGCGTGGCGCGCGGGGGCAAAGATCGAGAACATGGAGTTCATCCAGTTCCACCCGACCTGCCTCTACCACCCGCAGGCGAAGCGCTTCCTCATCTCCGAGGCGGTGCGCGGCGAGGGGGCGGTGCTCGTCAACAAGCACGGCAAGGAGTTCATGAAGAAGTACGACCCGCGCGGCTCGCTCGCGCCGCGCGACATCGTGGCGCGCTCGATCGACTCCGAGATGAAGCGCACGGGCGACGACTGCATGTTCCTCGACATCCGCAAGAAGGGCGCGGGCTACCTGAAGGCGCGCTTCCCGAACATCTACGCGAAGTGCCTCTCCTTCGGCATCGACATGGCGAAGGACCTCATCCCCGTCGTCCCCGCCGCGCACTACACCTGCGGCGGCATCCTGGCGACGACGGACGGGCGCACGTCGATCCGGGGGCTCTCCGCCGTCGGCGAGTGCGCCTGCACGGGGCTGCACGGCGCGAACCGCCTCGCGTCCAACTCGCTCATGGAGGCCCTCGTCTGCGCGCGCCTCACGGCCGCCCGCCTCGGCCCGCACCCGGAGGATTTCGGGAAGGAAGAGGGAAAAGGGAAGAAGGAAGAAGGAGAAGGGAAGAAGGAAGGAGGAGAAGGAGAGAAGGAGTCCTGGAAGCCGGCGATTCCCGACTGGAAGATCGGGAGCGCCGTGCCGCCGGACGAGGCGGTCCTGGTCTCGCACATGTGGGACGAGATCCGCCGCCTGATGTGGGACTACGTGGGCATCGTCCGCACGAACAAGCGGCTCGCGCGCGCCGCGCACCGCCTGCGCATGATCCGCCGCGAGATCCACGACTACTACTTCCGCTACCTCGTCACGCCGGACACGCTGGAGCTGCGGAACCTCGCGGTCTGCGCGGAGCTGATCGTGAAGAGCGCGCAGAAGCGCCACGAGTCGCGCGGCCTCCACTACACGCTCGACTACCCCCGCCAGTCCAGGCGTCCGAAGCAGACGGTGCTCGATGGCTACCGGGGCTGACATGCTCGACGTCCGGGACCTGAAGGTCTGGTTCCCGGTGAAGAAGGGCGTCTTCGCGCGGACGGTCGGCTACGTGAAGGCCGTGGACGGCGTGTCCTTCGGCCTGCGGCGCGGCAAGACGCTCGGCATCGTCGGCGAGTCCGGCAGCGGCAAGACGACGGTTGCGCGCGTCATCGCGGGGCTGCAGAAGGCGACGGCGGGCGACGTGCGGCTGAACGGGCGCGTCTCGATGGTCTTCCAGGATCCGCTCGGCTCGCTGAATCCGCGCCTGACGACGCGCGCGGCGATCGGCGAAGTGCTGCGCGCGAACCGTCCGAACGCCTTCACGACGGCGGAGCTGCTGGAGATGGTGGGGCTGAATGCGGATGCGCTCGACCGCTATCCGCACGAGTTCTCCGGCGGACAGCGCCAGCGCATCTGCATCGCCCGCGCGCTCGCGTCGCGTCCGGAGCTTCTCATCTGCGACGAGGCGGTGAGCGCGCTCGACATCTCCATCCGCGCGACGGTGCTGGACCTGCTGGAATCGCTCAAGCGGCGGCTGTCGCTGTCGCTCCTGTTCATCACGCACGACCTCGGCGTCGTGCAGCACGTCGCGAACCGCATCCTCGTGATGCATCACGGCAAGGTCGTCGAGGCGGGCACGGCCGAGGCGGTCCTGAAGACGCCGCAGGCGGCCTACACGCGCGCGCTCATCGCCGCCGTGCCGCACATCGCCTGCGGCGCCAGGCGCAAGGAGGCCCAAAGATGATCCTGTTCGGCTTTCGGAAGGGGAATGCGTCGGCGCCGGCTGCCCCGGCGGACGAGGCGGCCCCCGTCAAGTCCGTCTCGGCGAGCGAAACGGGGCTGGTGCGCGCCGACAACCAGGACCACATCTTCGTCGATGACGACCGGCTCGTCTACTGCGTCGCGGACGGCGTGGGCGGCGGCGCGGAAGGCGCGCGGGCGAGCGAGATCGTCTGCGCGAACCTGAAGATGGTCACGTATGCGGCGGCGGACACCTTCAAGGCCCGCACGTCGGCGGTGCAGAAGGCGATCGAGGACGCGAACGCGGCCCTGTACGCCTACGCCCGCGAGAAGGGCGTGCCGCTCGTGGCCTCGACGGTCGCGGCGCTTGTGCTCGATCCCCAGAATCCGCGCCATGCGGCGATCTGCAATGTCGGCGACAGCCGCATCTACCGCTTCCGGCGCGGCATGCCGGAGCTGATGACGCACGACCATCGTGCAGGGGCGGGAAGCCATGCGCTCACGCGCGCGATCGGCGCGGCGGAGACGGTGTGCGTCGAGTGGACGGAGCTCGAATCGACCGACCCCTCTCGGATGCTCCTCTGCACGGACGGCGTGCACGACGTCGTCTCGGCCGGTCGCCTCGCCGCCTTCGTGTCCGCCGCGCCGACGCTGGACGCGGCGGCGGAGCGCCTCGCGGCGGATGTCGTCCGCCACGGCGCCCCCGACAACTACTCCTTTGTCCTGCTGGAGGTCTGATGGGGCCGGGGGGGCGATTCGGAAGCCGCCCGCGCCCTCGGCGGCTAATCCAGCCTCGGCACGGCGGCGAGAAGTCGCCTCGTGTAGGCACTCGCCGGATGCGCAAAGACCGCTTCCGTCTCGCCGACGTCGACGAACCGTCCCCGCTCCATCACGCAGATCCGGTCGCAGACGTTCTTCACGACCGCGAGATCGTGGGCGATCAGGAGAATCGCCAGCCCCGTCTCGCGGCGCAGGTCGCGCAGCAGGTTCAGGACGCGCGCCTGCACGGACACGTCAAGCGCCGAGACCGGCTCGTCGGCCACGAGGATGTCGGGGCGCGTCGCGAGCGCGCGCGCGATCGAGACGCGCTGGCACTGTCCGCCCGACAGCTCGCGCGGATACTGGTCCAGCACCGCCGCCGACAGCCCGACCTGCTCCACGAGGCGAAGAGGCGACTCGAAGGCCTGGCGATTCGCGAACGCAATGATCTCCCGCAGCGTCTGCCGCACCGTCATGCGCGGATTCAGCGAGCCGACGGCATCCTGGAAGATCATCTGGAGGGAAATCCCCGCGCCGAGCCGAATCGCGCCCGACGAGGGCCTTTCCAGCCCGACGAGCGTCTTGGCGACCGTCGACTTGCCGGAACCCGACTCGCCGACAATGCCGAGGATCTCGCCTTTCGCAAGCGCAAACGAGACGCCCTTCACGGCCTCGTAGGCGCCATAGCGCACATGCAGGCCTGTGACGTCAAGCAGGTTCATCGTTCCGCGCGAGGGGTGATGTCGGGCCGGTTCCTGACGGCGCATCGAAACGGCTGTCGCCCAGATACGGCCGCATGTCCGGCGGAAACGGCGCTTCAAACGCCATCGGCACGTTCCGCACCGGGTGCCAGAGCGCCAGTCTCCAGGCGTGGAGCATCTGCCGCATCGGCACGGGATCAAGCCGCCTGTCGAGCGCCGACTTCCCATAGACCCGGTCGCCGGCCACCGGGCAGCCGAGCGAAGCCATGTGCACGCGAATCTGATGCGTCCGCCCCGTCTCGATGCGGCACTCGACAAGGGAAACGGGGGTCTGTCCCCCGCCCTTCAGGACACGCCAGTTCGTAATCGCCACCTTGCCGTTCCGCTCGACGATCGCCATGCGCTTGCGGTCGACGGGGTGACGGCCGATCAGGTTCTCGATGCGGCCCGCGTCAAGGCGCGGACGTCCGTGGCAGACGGCGAGGTAGGTCTTCTCGACCTGCCGGTGCGAGGCGAACGCACGGGCGAGGCCGACCATCGCCGGCTGGGATTTCGCGACGGCAAGGAGGCCTGACGTGTCCTGGTCGAGGCGATGGACGATGCCCGGCCGCACGACGCCGCCGATGCCGGAGAGGTTCGGGCAATGGTGCAGCAGGGCGTTGACGAGCGTGCCCGTCGCATGGCCGGGCGCGGGGTGGACGACGAGGCCGGCGGGCTTGTTGACGACGATCAGGTCGTCGTCCTCGAACACGACGTCGAGCGGAATGTCCTCCGGCTCGGGAACGGCCGGCACGGGCGGCGGAACCGTGACGTCAATCTCGTCCGCCTCGCCGACCTTGAGGCCCGCCTTCTCCGCCGGAACGCCGTTGACCGTCACGAGCCCGGCCTTGACCAGGCCTTCGATCCGCGAGCGGGAGAAGTCGGGATAGCGCCCGAGCAGAACCTTGTCAAGCCGTTCAGACATCCGTCATGGGGTTTGTTGTCTTCATGCCGCGTATTATACCACAACGGGGCGAAGGACATAGTCCTTGCCGGCCGGCGTCTGCGACACGGGCGCGAAGCCCAGCCGCTCGAAGAGACGCTCGACCGGCGCGTTCCTCGGCGTCCGCCGCCACGTCGCGCGCAGCTCGCCCGCGCCGCGCGCGCGCAGGTCGCGGACGATCTCCGCCCACGCGCGCTCCTCCAGCCCGCGTCCGGCGACACGGCAGCTCATCGTGAAGTCCTGAATCGCGCCGTTCCGCACGACCACGAACGCGACAAGCCCCTGGTCGCCGAACCGGTCGCCCGCATGCACCGTGTAGACGGCCGCGTCAGCGGCCCGTCCCAACGCCGCGATCTCGGCTTCCGCATACCGGTTCGTGCAGACGCTGAACTGGTTCGCCTTCTGCGAAAGCTGCGCGACGCGCGCCGCCTCGTCCGGACGCAGCGCATGGACGTCCAGCCAGCAGCCGAGCTCGCGCCAGACGTCCGGCGCCGCGGGCATCGCCGCCGTCCCCGTTCGCTCGGCGAGGAATTGCCGCCGCGCGGCCTCTTCGCGGTACTCTTCGGTCTTGCGGCGGTCTTCCGCCGTGACGAGGCCCGCCGGGAAGTACGCCGCCAGCGCCGGCGGAAACGCCGCGACCGCCACCTCCGGCAGACGCGCACGCATCTCTGCACGCTCGGCCGGATTGTCGTCCACGAAGACAAAGGCGTCAAGGCCGAGGTTGAGTTCGCGCGCAAGCCGTCGGAGGTTGTCGGCCTTCGGCTCCCAGTTGACCTGCGGAAAAAGGAAGTCGCCTTCCGTCAGCGGCGCAAGGCATCCGGCGGCAAACGCCGGGCGGACGTCTTCCCAGTTGTTCTTGGAGAGGACCGTCAACAGGACGCCGCGCGCCTTGAGGGCCTTGAGCTCAGCCAGGAACGCCGCCTTCGGACGGATCGCCGCCGCACCGTCTTCGCCCACGACGCCGTCCCACAGCGTCCCGTCCAGGTCCACGGCGACGGCCTTCTTCGGCGAAAGGCCGTTGACGCGGCGGTAGAACTCCCAGAGGCTCGTCACGTTCGGCACGTCCTCGAACGGGATCTCGACGCCCGTGCGAGCCTGAAGTTCCATCACCAGCCGCAGCTGCGCCAGCGAATCCCATGCGGGAATGGACGCATACGTCGTCTCCAGCGAGAGACGTTCGGCGGAAACGTCCAGGATTTCCGCCGCGAATTCCAGGAATTCGGCCTCGCCCACAGCTCACGCCCTTTCAGATGGCCTGAAAGATCGCCTCCGGCTCGGCCATGCGGCCCGTGCCCGTCACGCCGCAGGCAAGCTCGCCGGCGCCCGGCGCGATGACCGTGACGCCGCGCGCCTTCAGCGCGGCGAGGTTCTCCTGCGTGGCGGACGCCTCCCACATGCCCGCGTTCATCGCCGGCGCGACGAAGACCGGCGCGCGCGTCGCGAGCAGCGACTCCGTCAGCAGGTTGTCCGCCAGCCCCCACCGCATCTTCGCGAGCGTGTTCGCCGTCGCCGGCGCGACGAGCGCGACGTCCGCCGCCTCCGCAAGCGAGATGTGCTCCGGCTTCCACGCGGCGGCCGGCGCGAACGCATCGACGAAGACGGGGTTGCGCGAGAGCGTCTGGAACGTGAGCGGCGTCACGAACTTCGTCGCGGCCTCCGTCATCACGACCTGAACCGTGTCGCCGTTCTTGACGAACAGCCGCACGAGCTCGACCGCCTTGTAGGCGGCAATCGACCCCGTGACGCCCAAAAGAATTTTCCTGTTCATTTTTGTACCCAGATTGTCTTGACCACGGATTTCACGGATTTGCACGGATTCGGGATTGTCCTGAGCCACGGATTCGGATCCGTGTCAATCTGCGGTTCCTTCCAATTTCTGCCGCAGGCTCTCGACGGCCGCCCTCATGTCGTGCTGCCTGAAGAGGTAGGAGCCGGCGACGAACTGGTTGGCGCCGGCGCGCGCGGCGAGGACGGCCGTCTCGGCGTCCACGCCGCCGTCGACCATCAGGTCAATGGCCGGCAGGCGCTCCCGCAGACACGTCAGCTTGGGCAGGCAGTCCGCGATGAATCTCTGCCCGCCGAAGCCGGGATGCACCGTCATGACGAGGATTTCGTCCACCTCGCCGAGATACGGCTCCAGCCGCGCGACGGGCGTCTCCGGATTGAGGACGATCGCGTTCTTGAGGCCGAGCGCGCGGATGCGCCGCAGCTCCGTGTGCAGGTCGCAGTCCGCCTCGACGTGGATCTGGACCGTCTGCGCGCCCGCTTTCGCGAACGCCTCGATGTAGAGGTCGGGACGGTTCATCATGAGGTGGACGTTGCGGAAGAAGTTCGGACACGCCCGGCGGCAGAAGTCGACGATGGACGGACCGAAGCTCATGTTCGGCACGAACGTCGGGTCCATGATGTCGAGATGGATCGCGTCCGCCCCGGACGCCTCGGCGCGCCGCAGCTCGTCCGCGAGGTGCCCCAGGTCGGCCGCGAGAAACGACGGGAGGATCTGAATCTTCATCTCACGCCCTCACCTTGACGACCAGCTTGCGCGCGGGCTTCACGAAGCCTGTCGTCGTCACCGCCGGCGCGTGCGCGCACGTGATCGGCCACGTGATGCAGAACTCGCCCATGCGGACGACGTGCCAGTCGACGTCCTGCGCGTAGAACCCGACGTCCCCTGCCGTGTCGAACGTGCCTTTCGCGCGCGCGTCGAACGCCGAAAGGCCGATCTGCTCGTCTGACGTGAGCGGCACGTGGATGTCGAAGTAGAGGTGATGGACCTCCGGTGTGCGCTCCGCCGACGGCACGTAGGTCGGCGTGTCGAAATTGACGAAGACGTTCTCGCCGTCGATCTCGTTCCGCCCCGGCTTGAGCGACGCGAAGTCGCCTTTCGCGAGGAAGGCCGCCGCCGTCGCGAAGTTCGCGCTGAGGCTGGCGTACCGGCCAATGTTCGCCAGGCTGTCGATGATGTAGACGTGCTTGAGTTCCTGCATGAGATCCCTTTTCCGATGGTTGGCGCAAATTATATCAAAACTCCCTCGGCATCAGCTGCGCGAGAAGCGCAACGGTCGCCGTCGTCCTCTTGAAGCTGCGCGTCATCGGGCCGGCCCGGCCGCCACCACCCAGGTCTTCCGCCGGGGCATGGTCGCGCGGATGTGGAGGTCATTCGCGCTGTCGATGCGGAGCGAGTCCGCGCAGACGTCGCCAACGCGCGCGCGCTTCAGCTCGCGGAAGTCGTCAAGCGGATAGAGCACGCCGCAATTGGGGTTGTAGACGCTGCGCTTGACGCTGGGCACATAGCGGCGCTCCTTCACGCCAAAGCCGAACTTGAACACGCGCTCCTTCAGCTTGCAGACGTCGGGGTTGTCGAAGCGCGGATCGTCCATCGGGAGGGCGGCGTCTTCCGAAACGAACAGCGCGAGCATCCCCGTTTCGAGGTAGTAGCGGAAGATGCACATCCGCCACGTGCGTCCGTCGCGCCCCTCGACCGTGGCCATCGCATACCGCTCGTTCGCCTTCGGCACCTCGAAGTAGTCGATGACCTTCACGATGCACGCCAGCGGAAGGCCGACCTGCTTCACGTCCCCGTCGCCCGTCCGCAGCCTGTCCAGCAGCGCAATCGCCGCCAAGTCCTCAGGCGTCTTCTCCGGCTTCGGCCCCTCGCGCCTCCAGGGGTTCGGCTTCTCGGCTTCGGGCGTACGGCCCTTCTCGGGTTCAGCGCCCGGCTGGGGCGCGCGCGGCCTTTTGCCAACGGACTTCTTGACGGTTTCCCTTTTCGTGTTCATGAGGCGACGGTCCTTTTCCTGTCGAGCATGAAGAGCGCCACGCCGACGACGGCAAGCCCGATCGAGATCGCCTGCGAGATCGAGAACGGCCCGACGTCCGCGCGCGGGTCACCGCGCAGAAACTCCAGTCCGAAGCGGATGGCCGCGTAGCCGACGAGATAGACGCCCGCCGTGTAGCGGCGGAATCGGCGGTAGAGGAAGAAGAGGAGCGCGAACAGCGCCAGCAGCGCGCCGGCCTCGAAGAGCTGGGTCGGCAAGACGGAGACCATCTGCCGACCATGCTCGTACCAGCTCGGGCTCCCCGCCGGAAACGTGACGGCGCACCAGGCGTCCGAGTCGCGTCCGTAGCAGCACCCGTAGAAGAAGCAGCCGATGCGACCGAAGGCGTGGCCGAGCGGGACGACCGTGGCGAGCAGGTCGGCGAGCGCGAGCGGATGCTCTCGCGTGCGCGCGCACCAGGCGAAGAAGACGAGGAGCGCGAGGATGAGGCCGCCGTAGAACATGAGCCCGCCCTGGTCGACGCGGACGATCCGCTCCGGGTGCGCGGCGAACTCCGACTGCCAGTGCTCGATCACGTAGGCGATGCGCGAGCCGACGACGCCGGAGACCATCAGCGCGAGCAGGAAGTTCGAGAGGTCCTTGCGCCCGCCCAGGCGCTCGACGAGCCACCAGCAGACGAGAAAGCCCGCCGCCATGCACGCGCCGTATGTCTTCAGGTGCAGAAAGCCGATGTCGATGAGGTCAGGGTACATACAGTGAATTTCCCTTTTTCACAATCCGTGCCAATCCGTGGAATCCGCGGTCAATTTCCCTTCACCTTCCCCCAGGCCCAACGCCCCATGTTCCAGAAGAAGAGGCCGGCCGCCACGTAGGCCGAGGTGACGCGATGCAGCAGGAAGCCGCCGAGGTCGCCGAACGTGAGCGGCGTCATCGCCGCCAGCCAGACGAGCACGATCGCGACGTTCACGAGAAAGATGAACGTCCACGAGAAGATGCGCCCGTAGGCCTTCACGTCCGGCTGGCGCCGGCCGAGCGTCTCCAGCGTGAAGAGGACATGGAACGCCCACGTGAAGCCGATCAGGAACAGCCAGAGCGGCAGGCAGGGGAGCGGACGCAGGAACGCCGCCGTCACGAGCGCGCAGACGATGACCACGAACGTGTAGAACGGGAAGAAGTACGGCGCGAGCGTGATGAGGAGGTTCGTCTTTGAGAGCTTCACGCTGCCGCCCGACGCGCCGACCGTGAGGTCGCTCGGCCGCGCGAAGAAGAGGAGCCCCCACAGCGCGTGCGTGAGCTCATGCCCCAGCACGTAGGCCTTCACCGGATGCGAGAGCGCCATCCACGCGAGCGCGAACGCGGCGATGCCGCCGAGGAGCGACAGCGCCTCGACGCTCAGCCCCGACCCGCCGGCGGCGGCGAGGACGGAATCGAGGAACGCGCGCGAGACGCCCCAGCAGGCCGGCAGCAGCGCGAGTCCCATCAGCAGTCGCAGGAAGTTCGCCATTGCGCTCTTCATTCCTTGTCGAAGATAAACACGAGTTCGCCCGGGAAGACCCGATGGTTCTGCCGCGCGATCGCCTCGACGAAATCGGCGTCGGTGCGGAAGCGCCGCTGGTTCTCGACGAGCTTCGCGATCTCGGCCTTCTTGCTCTCGATCCGCTCCTGCAGCTCGGCGTTCTGCCGCTTCAGGGATTCGCTGCGGCGATAGTTCGGATACATCATGACGAGACCGCCGATGACGATCAGCACCAGCACGAATCCCGTCAGGTATTTGATGAAAGTCTCTCTCAGCCCCTCGCTCATGGCGGGAATTATAGCATAAATCCGCGCACCCCGAACGCCGCCACGCCGAGAACCGTCAGCCTGAACCGATCATTTGGGGGTCAGCCGTCCACTTTCTTGCCCGCCCACGTCGCATTCGCCGCCGGATACTCGAAGACAGTTCCACGGTGTCGTCCGACGGCACCGTGCCTTCCGCGCCGTTCGCGTCGTAGTGAACCGTGCAGCTCGTGCCTGCGGCGTAGGCGGCGAAGAGGCCGCCGAAGGCAACCGCCGCGCCGAGGATCAGTTTCTTGATGTGTGCATGGGGGGCCCCCTTCTGAAAATCGTCACTTGATCGCCTGCGCGCCCTTGCCCGGCAGCGCGCCGAAGAGCTTGAGCGCCATCTCCCAGGGGTAGCGGTTCGCG
>CAKUGW010000015.1 GCA_934654805.1 uncultured Kiritimatiellota bacterium | reverse complement strand
TCCATCCTTCAACAACAGCCAATCTTTACAGGGGGTAAACCATCAACGAAATCAACTTTACCTCTGGAAGCGGCAGCCGGGGCAAACGGCACATGAGCGCCGCGACCCCACTTGCGCGGCGGCGGGCGTTTTTGGTATACTACGCGCTCATTCGCCCACGGTGGGCGGGTTGAAGCGAATGAACCGAGGTCTCCATCCCACGGTCAAAGCGGATTGAACGATAACACTCAAGTTCGAAAGGAAACAAAAAATGGAAATGCCGACCTCCGCCCTCACGGGCGTCACCCTCAAAGACATGTTTGACGCGGGCCTCCACTTCGGTCACCAGACGAAGCGGTGGAATCCGAAGATGAAAGGCTACATCTTCGACAAGCGCAACGGGATTCACATCATCGACCTCCAGCAGTCCGTCGAGCTCCTTGACGAGGCCGCCCAGTTCGTGAAGGACGTCATCCTCTCCGGCAAGAAGATCCTCTTCGTCGCGACGAAGAAGCAGGTCGCCGAGATGGTGAAGGAGGCCGCCGCGAGCGCCGAGCAGTTCTACGTGACCGAGCGCTGGCTCGGCGGCACGCTCACGAACGCGAAGACCCTCCGCTCGAGCGTCAAGCGCATGCGCCAGCTGCAGGCCACGGCGAAGGCGAACGGCGGCGAGCTGTCCGAGCACAAGCAGGAGAACTCGATGCTCCGCCGCGAGCTCACGAAGCTCGAGACGAACCTGACGGGCGTGGCCGACATGGCCGAGCAGCCCGGCGCCGTCTTCATCGTCGACTGCGTGAAGGAGGCGAACGCCGTCAAGGAGGCCGTCCGCCTGCACATCCCGGTCGTCGCGATCGTCGACACGAACGCCGACCCGGAGCCGATCGACTACGTCATCCCCGGCAACGACGATTCCGTGCGCGGCATCGAGCTGATCCTGAACGGCATCGTGAAGGTGATCAAGGAGGCGAACACGGAATACGGCGCGAAGGCCGCCGAGGCGAACGCGAAGCGCGAGGCCGAGCGCCGCGAGCGCGAGGCGTCCGAGAAGGCCGCGCGCGCCGAGCGCAAGGCGAAGATCACGGCGTCGCGCCCGGGCTCCGGCGCGAAGCGTCCGGCCGCGAAGAAGGGCGTCGTCGCCGCGAACGTGAAGGCCGCCGCGCGCGCCGCGAAGGAGGCCGCCGAGATCAAGGCGAGGGCCGACCTCGCCGCGAAGCGCCAGGCCAAGGTCGCCGAGGCCCAGGCCGCCGTCGAGGCCCAGGCCGCCGCGCCGGCTGCGGCGCCGGCCGAAGCCCCCGCCGCCGAAGCCCCGGCCCAGGCCTAAGCGATTCGGCAGGGCGGCGCGCGCTTCCTCGCCGCGCCGCTCGGCCGTCATCGGAAGGGCCATGACAGAGGGCCGCGGGCGGAACGACAAAGGCCGTTGCATTCAACCTCTCAACCTCACAACTTTTCAACCTTACAGCTTTTCAGACTATGAACATCACGATTGACATGATCAAGCAGCTTCGCGAAGCCACGGCGGCCGGCATGGGCGCGTGCAAGGAAGCGCTCAAGGCCACCGACGGCAACATGGACGAGGCGGTCAAGTACCTGCGCGAGAAGGGTCTCGCCGTCGCCGCCAAGCGCGTCGACAAGGAGTCGAAGCAGGGCATTGTCGCCCTCGCCGTCTCGGCGGACAAGAAGTCGATGGCGCTTGCGGAAGTGAACTGCGAGACCGACTTCGTCGCGAAGACGGAGGCGTTCGTCAAGTTCGTCGACGAGGCGGCGAAGGTCGCGCTCGACGGCAAGGACATCGAGGCGACGCTGTCCGACGACTACAAGATGCTCCTCACCAAGACGGGCGAGAACGTGAAGATCCGCCGCAGCGAGCGCTTCGCGCTCGAAGGCGCGGGCTGCCTGTCGGGCTACATCCACATGGGCGGCAAGATCGGCGTCCTCGTGGAGCTGGGCTGCGACAAGCCGGGCGAGAAGCTGGACGAGGCGGCGCACATGGTGTGCCTCCACATCGCGGCGAACGCGCCGAAGTACCTGAAGCCCGAGGACGTCCCGCAGGCCGAGATCGACGCGGAGCTCGAGATCAAGCTCAACGCGCTCAAGGAGCAGAAGGGCAAGCTGCCGCCGGAGCAGGCGCTGGTCGGCATCAAGAAGGGCATGGCCGCGAAGTTCTGCAGCCAGATCTGCCTCCTGAAGCAGGACTACGTCGCCGACGGCGAGATCACGGTCGAGAAGTACCTCGACAACGTCGGCAAGGAGATCGGCGCGCCGGTCACGGTGAAGCGCTTCTGCCGCATGCAGCTCGGCGCGTAAGCGGATGCGGCGGCAGCTGGCCGCAGATCGGAAAAGGACGCGACGGTTTCCGCCGCGTCCTTTTTGGTATAATGTGCGCCACGGATGAAACTGCATTTCCACGTGAACGGCGAGAAGCCGGAGGCGGCGGCGCACAGGGACGCGCTGGCGGCGGAGGCCGCGCGCCTCGGCCTCGCCGTCGTGGCGGAGGGGCGCGCGGCGGATGTCGTCGTCGTCCTCGGCGGCGACGGCACGCTGCTCCGCGCCGTGCACGGGTACCCGGGCGTGCCCGTCCTCGGCTTCAAGCTCGGCGGGCTGGGCTACCTGTCGAGCGTCGGCGAACGCGACTTCGCCGCCGCGCTCGCGGCCCTCGCCGCCGGGCGCTACCGTGTCTCGGAGCGGCGTCTCCTGCAGGTCGGCCGTCACGCCGCGCTCAACGACGTCGTCCTCACGCGCGAGATGAGCGGGCACTCGGCGCGCCTCGACCTGGAGGCGGACGGCAAGCTCGTCACGCGCTACATGGCCGACGGGCTCATCTTCGCGACGCCGACCGGCTCGACCGCCTACTCGCTCGCGGCGGGCGGGCCCGTCCTCATGCCCGACTCGCGCAGCTTCGTCGTCACGCCCCTCAACCCCCACGCGCTCGGCGTGCGGCCGCTCGTGGTGAGCGACGCGGTGTCCTTCACGGTCACGGTGCGTCCGCGCACGGCGGGGAACGCGCTGCGCGTCGGCGTCTATGCGGACGGCGAAAACGTGGGCGCGCTGGGGGCGGGCGAGCAGGTGACGATCGCGAAGAGCGCCGCGTCGGCGCAGCTGGTGGAACTCGAAGGCTACGACCCCTACGACGTTCTCGCGCGGAAGCTCGGCTGGTCGGGGAGCAACGTGACATGACGGTACTCGAACTCAACGAAAGCGTCGAAGACGGCTCGATCGCCGAGGTCATCCGCGTCGCCGAGGCGCGGCAGGTCAAGGCCCTCTCGAAGATCGCGGACATCGTGTGCGGCCGCCCCGGCATCCGGCTCGTCCTCGTCGCGGGCGGCTCGGCCGCCGGCAAGACGACGACGGCGACGCGCCTCTGCACGCAGATCCGCGTGAACGGGCGCGCCGCGTACCACCTCTCGACGGACGACTACTTCGTCGGCGACGCGCGCAACCCGCGCGACGCGAACGGCGAGCTCGACTACGAGCACGTCGAGTGCGTGGACATCCCCGCGCTCGCGGCGGACGTGAACGCGCTCCTGCGCGGCGAGGCGGTCCGCGTGCGCAAGTTCGACTTCGTGCGCCACGAGCCGCGCTGGCCGGGCGGCACGGTCTCGCTGGCGAAGGGCGGGTTCGTCGTGCTGGAGGGCATCCACGCGCTCAACCCGCGCCTGACGGAGGGGATCCCCGACCGGGCGAAGTACCGCGTGCTCGTCGAGCCGCGCCCGACGCTGGACGTCTTCGGCGGCATCACCCCGAAGCCGTGCGAGGCGCGCTTCCTGCGGCGGCTCGTGCGCGACAACCAGTTCCGCAAGATGAGCCCGGCGACGACGGTGCGGCTCTGGCCGAAGGTGCGCGCCGGCGAGGAGCGGTGGATCCGGCCGTTCTGCGGCAACGCCGACCTGACGTTCGACTCCTACCTCGTCTACGAGCTGGCGGTGCTGAAGCCGTTCGTGGGCGGGCTCCTGGAGCGCGCGCGGCTCGAGCTCGGCCCCGTGACGGAGGTCATGAACATGATCCGGCTCCTCGCCGCCGTCACGCCGACGACGCCCGCCTACGTGCCGGGCGACTCGATCATCCGCGAGACGATCGGCGGCAGCCAGCTGGAGTACTGACGGAGGCGCGCATGGGCTCGGCTGTGAAGATCCTGGTTGTCGAGGACGATTCGACCATCCGTACGCTGCTGGGAATGGCGCTTCAGGGCGCCGGCTACCGTGACGTCTCGATGGCGGGACGCGGTGACGACGGCCTCGCCGCCGTGAAGCGCGAACGCCCCGACCTCGTCCTGCTCGACGTCATGCTGCCGGGGCTCGACGGCCTCGCGATCGCGCGACGGATCCGCGAGACGCCCGAACTGGCCGCGACGCGCATCATCATGCTGACCGCCCGCACGGAGCCTGAGGACATCTGCCGGGGGCTGGAAGCCGGTGCGGACGACTACGTCACCAAGCCGTTTGACCGTCAGGTCCTCCTTGCCCGCGTCCGCGCCGTGCTCCGCCGGGGTCTGCCGGTGACGGAGGGCGTCGATTTCGACGGCTTGACGGTTGACGAGCCGAACCGCATGGCCCGGCTGCACGGCAAGTCGCTGGACCTGACGCCGGGCGAGTTCGACCTTCTGCTGAAGCTGGTCGCCCATCGCGGACGCATCTTCGCGCGTTCCGCCGCCGAGCGCACGGTCGACGTGCAGGTCGCGAAGCTGCGCCAGAAGCTCGGCGCGTGGGCCGCGCACATCGAGACGGTGCGCGGCATCGGCTATCGCGTCCGGGCGGCGGACGCCTGCGAACCGGCCTGAGCACGGTCGCCTGCCCGCTCGCGCCTGATGGCGCGTTCGCCCCAGCAGGCGCGCAAAATGCTATAATACGCACCCATCATGGCACAGGAAACGAACGAATACCGCGCGCAGCGCCTCCAGTCGATGAAGGCGCTCGCAGACATGGGCTACGAGCCCTACGGCTGCAAGTACGACCACGAGGACCTCGCGAAGGTCCGCGCCGCGTTTGCGGAGGGCAAGTCCGTCCGCGTCGCCGGGCGCCTCCTGATGATCCGCCGCATGGGCAAGATGAACTTCTGCACCCTGAACGACGGCACGGGCCGGTTCCAGCTCATCTTCAAGCGCGACGAGCTCTCCGAGACCGCGTTCGCCGCGTTCAAGCAGCTGAACCTCGGCGACATCATCGGCGCGGAAGGCACGCTCTTCACGACGCAGAAGGGCGAGAAGTCGCTCGTCGTCAAGGAATGGACGATGCTCGCGAAGGCGCTGGAGCAGCCGCCGGAGAAGTTCCACGGCCTCGCCGACCAGGAGGAGTGCTACCGCCGCCGCTACGTCGACCTCATGACGAACGACGATTCGCGCAACCGCTTCTTCACGCGCTCGCGCCTCCTGATGGAGATCCGCAAGTACCTGTGGTCGAAGGGCTTCGTCGAGGTCGAGACGCCGATCCTCCAGGACCAGGCCGGCGGCGCGGCCGCGAAGCCGTTCTTCTCGCACTACAACGCGCTCGACAAGGACTGCGTCATGCGCATCGCCCCGGAGCTCTACCTGAAGCGGCTCTTGGTCGGCGGCATGAACAAGGTCTTCGAGCTCGGCAAGGACTTCCGCAACGAGGGCATCGACCGCACGCACAACCCGGAGTTCACCGTCTGCGAGATCTACGAGGCCTACGGCGACCGCACGTCGATGGAGGCGATCATGGAGGGCCTCCTGCCGCACCTCTGCGACACCGTGATCGGCAAGCGCGTCATCGAGTACGGCGAGAGAAAGGTCCCGATCGACTTCACGCCGCCCTACCGCCGCGTCGCGTACCGCGACCTCGTGAAGGAGCTGATGGGCGACGACTGGTTCGACCTCCCGTTCGAGACGCAGCTCGCCAAGGCCAAGGCCAAGGGCAGGGAGACGGACACGAACCTGGAGCTCGACGGCGTGACGACCGAGCTCATGCTCACGCACGAGGTCTACGACAAGCTCATCGAGCGCAACCTCATGCAGCCGACGTTCGTCATCCGCATCCCGCACGAGTTCGTGCCGCTCGCCAAGGCGTGCAAGGACGACCCGTCGCTCGTGGACGTCTTCGAGTTCGTCGTCGCGGGCCGCGAGCTCTGCCCCGGCTACACCGAGCAGAACGACCCGATCGAGCAGCGCAAGGCGCTGGAGAACCAGGCCGGCGAGGACACGGAGAAGATCGACGAGGACTTCATCAGCGCGCTCGAATGCGGCATGCCGCCGACGGGCGGGCTCGGCTTCGGCGTCGACCGCCTCGTCATGTTCCTGACGGGCACGGACTCGATCCGCGACGTCGTCCTCTTCCCGCAGCTGAAGCGGGCGTAAGGGGATAAGGAAGAAGTAAGAAGGAAGAAGTAAGAAGGAAAAGGGAATAAGTTTCGGAAACAGGAGGGTGCGGCAATGATGTCGATCTACAGGTGGGAGAACGGCGGACTTCGCGAGATGTCCGAGTTCTCGGTGTCCTGCTGGATCAACCTCGTCGATCCGTCGACGACCGAGCTGGAGGCCGTCCTCTCGTACAGCCAGGTGCCGCGCGACTTCCTCACCGACCCCCTCGACGCGGGGGAGCGCCCGCGCTTCGACTACGAGGACGACGCCTTGCTCCTCATCGTCCACGTGCCGATGCCGATTCCGCCGGAGGACGAGGAGGAGGCCGTCGCGCCGTACCGCACGGTGCCGCTGGGCATCATCCTTTCGGGCTCGTCCGTCATCACCGTCTGCAGCGCGCAGACGCCCGTGACGACGGCGTTCCTCGACCAGATCCGCCGCGTCTGCCCGCCGTCCGACAAGTACCGCTTCGCGTTCCGCCTCCTCTGGCACGCGGGCGTGCTCTTCCTCCGGTACATCAACGACATCCACAACCGCACGACGACGCTGGAGGACGAGCTGCACGAGTCGATCTCGAACGAGGTGCTCCTGAAGATGTTCCAGATCGAGAAGACGCTCGTCTACTTCACGACGTCGCTCAAGGCCGACACGATCGCCCTCGCGCGCGCGAACACGGCCCGGCAGCTGACGCTCTCGGAGGACGACCGCGACTACCTGGAGGACGCGATGGTCGAGTACCAGCAGGCGCTGGAGACGGCGACGATCCACGCGAACATCCTGAACGGCACGCTCGACACGTTCGCCTCGCTCATCAACAACAACCTGAACAACGTGATGAAGTACCTGACGGCGGCGACGATCTTCCTCGCCGTGCCGACGCTCGTCGCGTCGCTCTACGGCATGAACATCGCGCTTCCGTTCCAGGGCAACCCGAACGCCTTCGCGTTCGTGATGGGCGTCTCGGGCCTTCTCGCGGCCGTCCTCGCGGCGGTCTTCATGATCCTCTCCCACAAGCGGAAGTTCTAGCGTCGGGGTCGCTTTCCCGGCCTCTCGTCCGTGTAAAGCCGGGCGCGGCCTTTTACAGAATCTGTCGCGACCGGGCGGGAAACGCCGCCTGCGGGCGGGCCTCGGCCGCGTGGCACGGTGTTTGCAAAACGACTTGCGTCAGCTGCGGCGGATGGTCCGGCGCGGCGAAACGAAAAGAGAAAAGGAAAACGAACCATGAGCAACTGCGCTCGATTGACGGCCACGAAAAGAGTTGCGGCGCTGAAGGCCGAGGCGCCGTGCGCACCCAGCGAGGTGAAGGACATCGGCTACGCGGAGGACGTCTTCACCCGCGAGACGATGAGGCAGTACCTTTCCAAGGACACGTGGAAGAAGCTCATGCAGACGATCGACGGCGGCGAGCCGCTCGACCCGTCGATCGCGGGCGAGGTCGCGCACGCCATGCGCCACTGGGCGATGGACCGCGGCGCGACGCACTACACGCACTGGTTCCTGCCGCTCACCGGCTCGACGGCCGAGAAGCACGACGCCTTCCTGGAGATCAAGGACGGCCAGCCCGTGATGGCGTTCTCGGGCAAGAACCTGATCGTCGGCGAGCCCGACGCCTCGTCCTTCCCGTCCGGCGGCATCCGCTCCACGTTCGAGGCGCGCGGCTACACGGCGTGGGACCCGACCTCGCCGGCGTTCATCAAGCGCCACGGCAACGGCGCGACGCTCTGCATCCCGACGGCGTTCTGCGCCTACACGGGCGAGGCGCTCGACAAGAAGACGCCGCTCCTGCGCTCGATGCAGGCCCTCTCGGCGGCGACGAAGCGGCTCATGCGCTGCTTCGGCAAGGGCGACGAGAAGGTGACGATCACGCTCGGGCCGGAACAGGAGTACTTCCTCGTCGACAAGGGCTTCTACCTCGCGCGTCCCGACCTCGTGCAGACCGGCCGCACGCTCTTCGGCGCGCCGTCCGCGAAGCACCAGCAGCTCGAGGACCACTACTTCGGCACGATCAAGGCGCGCATCCTCAACTTCATGACCGAGGTCGAGCAGGAGCTCTGGAAGCTCGGCATCCCGGCGAAGACGCGCCACAACGAGGTCGCGCCCGCCCAGTTCGAGCTCGCGCCGATGTTCGAGGAGCTGAACCTCTCGTGCGACCACAACATGCTCGTCATGGAGGTGCTGCGCCAGGTCGCCGACCGCAACGGGCTCGTCTGCCTCCTGCACGAGAAGCCGTTCGCCGGCATCAACGGCTCGGGCAAGCACAACAACTGGTCTGTCGCCTACGGTGACGTGAACCTCCTCAACCCCGGCACGGATCCGCACCAGAACGCGATCTTCCTCACGACGCTCTGCGCCGTCATCGAGGCGGTCGACAAGCACGCCGACCTCATCCGGGCGTCCGTCGCCTCGGCCGGCAACGACCACCGACTCGGCGCGAACGAGGCGCCGCCGGCGGTCATCTCGGTCTACCTCGGCGACCAGCTCGCGGACGTCATCGCCCAGCTGGAGAAGGGCGCGCCGAAGAGCTCGAAGCACGCCGGCACGATGAAGATCGGCGTCGACACGCTGCCCGCGCTCCCGAAGGATGCGACCGACCGCAACCGCACCTCGCCGTTCGCCTTCACGGGCAACAAGTTCGAGTTCCGCGCGCCCGGCTCGTCGGCCTCCTGCTCGGCCCCGAACGTGATTCTCAACACGATCGTCGCCGAGGCGATGAACCGCATCGCGGACGAGCTCGAGAAGGCGGGCGTCGTCGGCAAGGCGAAGGCGGGCGAGCACACGGCCGCGTTCCACGACGCGCTGCAGAAGATCCTGCAGGACATCGTGAAGACCCACAAGCGCGTCATCTTCAACGGAGACGGCTACAAGGCCGACTGGCTCGCCGAGGCCGCGAAGCGCGGGCTCCCGAACGCCGCGACGACGCCCGAGGCCCTCAAGGCCTTCACGCGCAAGGAGAACGTCGCCGTCTTCGAGAAGGCGGGCGTCTTCAGCGCGCGGGAGCTCGAGTCGCGCTACGAGATCGCGATGGAGGACTACGCGGCGAAGGTCATGATCGAGGCGAACTGCGCGCTCGACATCGCCCGGACGATGATCGTCCCGGCCGTCAAGCAGGAGTATCGCGAGACGATCGAGGCCTACAACCAGACGGACGCGAGCAACCTCAAGGGCGCGATCGACGTCCTGAAGGACGAGGTCGCGCGGCTCGGCGACGGCCTGACGGCGGCCGAGGCGTCCATCGCGCGCCTCCAGAAGGCGGTCGGCAAGGCCGACCCCGAGGCGGCGCTGGCGGAGATGGCCGCGCTGCGCGAGACGGTGGACGCGCTCGAGAGCGAGGTCGCGGACGAGAAGTGGCCGCTGCCGAAGTACCGCGAGATGCTGTTCGTGTACTGAGGACAGGCTCGGCAGGCGCCGAGGCTCGGGAGGCCCGGAAGGACAGGACGCTGACCCGGCGTCCGCCCATCCGGGCCTCTTGGCCTTCATGCGGTGGGGGGTGTGCGGGCCGCTTTGACGCGCTGTGGGGAATCTGCTATAATTCCGCCAATCTCAAACTGATATGGTAGTCTTAGGAACAGTGGATCTGCGGAAGCGCTTCCGGCTTCCCGGGCAGAAGCCGATCGAGGTCCTGAAAGGCGTGAACTTCTCGGTCCGTCCCGGCGAGAAGGTCGCGATCGTCGGGCGTTCGGGCGCGGGCAAGTCGACGCTCCTGAACATCCTGGGCGGGCTTGAGCGGCAGACGTCCGGCACGGTGACGCGGCCGGCGAACGTCGGCTTCGTCTTTCAGCAATACCACCTCATGCCGGAGCTGACGGTCATCGAGAACGTCATCCTGCCGACCCTGTCGGCGCGTTGGCGGGGCGAGCCCGGCGGCCGGAAGCGCGCGGCGGAGCTGCTGGCGCGCGTCGGCCTGGGCGATCGCCTTGACCACCTGCCGTCCGAGCTCTCCGGCGGCGAGATGCAGCGCGTGGCCCTCGCCCGCGCGCTCGTGACGGATCCGGAACTCGTGCTCGCCGACGAGCCGACGGGCAACCTCGACGCCTGGACGGGCGCGGGCATCCTGAAGATCCTGACGGAGCTGACGGCCGACGCCGCGAAGTTCGCGCTCGTCATGGTCACGCATTCGCCCGAAGCCGCCGCGATCTGCGACCGCGTCCTCACGCTCGAGGACGGCGTCCTGCGCAGCGGCGCCTGACCTTCTGCGGGGCGAACGGAAATATGGTAAAATACACACCCAAAAATTCTTCAACCCAACCAAACGGATACAGACAGGCCATGAGCATCTTCAAGGCATACGACATTCGCGGCATCTACGGGCAGGACCTCGTCCAGGACGACTTCTACCGGATCGCGCGCGCCTACGCGCAGTTCTGCGGTTTTCCCGGGCGGAACGCCAGGGTCGTCGTCGCGCGCGACTGCCGCAAGTCGTCGGACGCGCTCTTCGCCGCGTTCGCCAAGGGGCTCGTCGACGAGGGCGTCGACGTCATCGACGTCGGCCTCGCCTCGACGCCGATGAGCTATTTCGCCAACGCCTCGCTGAAGGCGGACGGTTCGGTGATGATCACCGCCTCGCACAACACGAAGGAGTGGAACGGCTGCAAGCTCTGCAAGGCGAACGCCGTGCCGATCTCCGGCGCGACGGGCATCAAGGACATCGAGCGGCTCGCCGCCGGGATTTCCGTCGACGATCCGCCGACGGGCGTCGGCGAGATCTCGAAGGTCGACGTCTCCGACGCCTACGCCGCGCACGTGAAGGCGTTCGCGCACCTGAAGCGCCCCCTGCACCTCGCGCTCGACTTCGCCAACGGCATGGGAATCGCCGAGTCCGTCGCGTTCCGGGACTCGCCGCTCACCTACGACGCGCTCTACGGCGAATACGACGGCGACTTCCCGAACCACGACGCGAACCCGCTGCACCACGAGACGCTCCGGGACCTGCAGGCGCTCATCCGGGCGAACCCCGGCAAGTACGCCTTCGGCGTCGCGTACGACGGCGACGCCGACCGCGCGGGCTTCCTCGACGAGAAGGGCGAGATCATCCCGATGGACTTCATCACCGCGCTCATCTCGCAGGACCTGCTCGCGTCGAATCCCGGCGCCGTGTGCTTCTACGACCTCCGCTCGTCGAAGGTCTGCGAGGAGGTCATCCGCGCGGCGGGAGGCAGGCCGATGATGAGCCGCGTCGGCCACTCCTTCATCAAGGAGCAGATGCGCGCGAACGACGCGATCTTCGCGGGCGAGCTGTCGGGCCACTACTACTTCAAGGCGAACTCGACGGCCGAGTCGAGCGCGATGGCGACGTACGCGCTCGCGAACATCGTCTCGGCGGGCGACAGGCCGCTCTCGGAGCTGGTCCGCCCGCTCCGCAAGTACGCGCAGTCCGGCGAGATCAACACGAAGACGGTGACGCCGCCGGCGGAGATCCTCGCGAAGGTCAAGGCGACGTACGCCGACAGGGCGAAGGTTTTCGAGCTGGACGGCGTGTCGGTCGACGCCTGGGAGACGGAGGGCTACTGGGCGAACGTGCGCATGTCCAACACCGAGCCGCTCGTCCGCCTCAACCTCGAAGGCAAGACGCAGGAGATCATGGAGGCGAAGCGTGACGAGTATCTCGCTCTCATCCGCGCGTAAGGCCGCGCTTGCGCTCGTCCTCGCCGCCGTCGCCGGCTGCGGGCCGAAGGACGGCCTGAAGGAGCTGGCGGAGGGGCGCGAAGCCTACGAGGTGCGCAACCTCGACAAGGCCGCGAAGCTCTTCGAGAAGAGCCTCGCGTACGCGCCGGACCGCGTGGACGCGATCCTCTATCTTGCGCGCACGAAGCTCGACCTCGGCGAGCTCGCGGCGGCGAAGAGCCTCGTCGCGCGCGCGGCGCAGCTGTCGGACGACGTGGACGTGAAGATGTTCGCCGCGCAGGTCGCGTGGCACGCGAAGGACTACGAGTCGTCCGCGCAGGGCTTCCAGTCGCTCGCGAACGACGCGCGCCTGTCGCCGGAACTGCGCGCGCAGGCGTGGGCGGGGCTCGGCGTCGTCGAGATGGCGTGCGAGAACAGCCACCTCGCGCGGCTCGCCTTCCTGCGCGCCCTGCGCCTGAACTTCAGGGACGCGGCCGCCCGCTACCACCTCGGCCTGCTCTACCGCGACGCCTTCAGCTACTACGAGGCGGCGCTGGAGCAGTTCCAGGTCTTCGTGCGGCTGGAGGCGGACGCGACGCCGCGCGTGCAGAGGGTGCAGCGCTCGTTCATCCCGGAGCTTCAGAAGAAGATCGCCTCCGAGGCCGCGAGCCGTCCGGGCGCCGCGACGCGCGACAGCGCGGCGTCGGCCGCCGCGATCGCGCGCGCCGTCGCCGCCGAGAAGAGGGGCCGGAACGACACCGCCCGCAAGGAGTACGCGGCGGCGCTGAAGGCCGACCCGCTCTCCGCCCCGGCGGCGCTGGGGCTCGCGAAGTGCTGGCAGAAGACGGCGCCGTCGAAGAAACGGGGCGGCGAGGCGAATCCGCAGGGCCGGGCGATGGACGCCTACCAGCGCGCGTGCGCGCTGCAGCCGAGCAAGGTCTCGACTTTCCTGACGGCGGGCGCGCTCGCCGCGAAGCTGGGCCAGCACGCCCGCGCGGCGGAGATCTACTCGCGCGCGGTCGCGGCGAGCCCGACTTCCTATGACGCGCTGGACGGCCTCATCCGCGCCCTGCGCAGGCAGGGCAAGCCGAAGATCGCCCAGGCGTACCAGCTCTACCGCGAGTCCATCGTTCGATGAAACGGCGCACCGAACTTAAGAATCTCGCGGTCGGACATTTCTTCAACGGCGACTTCACGGGCGTCTGCGCGGCGCACCTGCCGCGCATCAAGGAGGTCTTCTTCGCGTGGCCGGGCGTCCTCTCCTGCCGCCCGGCCCCCGCTTTCACGCCGGAGGTGCGGGCGCGGCTCATGTCCGACCTCACGTGGGCGCGGGCGCACGGGCTTGAGCTCGACACGCTCTTCAACTGCAACTGCTACGGCGACCTGGCGATCTCGCCCGACCTGGCGGACTTCGTCGAGCGCATCCTGCGCGAGATGGATGCCGAAGGGCTGTTCCCGGAGACGGTGACGACGACCTCGCCGTTCATCGCGACTGTGCTGCGCCAGCGGTTTCCGACGGTGAAGATCCGCCTCAGCGTCAACCAGCGCGTCCACGGCTCCGTCGGCTTCGAGCCGATTCTGCCGCTCTTCGACTCGTTCTACGCGACGCGCGAACGGCACCGCGAGACGGCGTGGCTCAAGGGGATGTCCGACTGGGCGCACGCCCACGGCAAGGCGATCGGCATCCAGGCGAACTCCGGGTGCCTCCGGCAGTGCCCGTACCAGACGTTCCACGACAACCTGCACGGTCACGACCGCATCGCCCAGTCGAAGGTCGGCGAACGCTTCGGCTTCTCGCCGATGCTCTGTCTGCAGCACTATGCGCAGGGGCACGAGGAGGATTTCCTGCGCGCGACGTGGATCCGCCCCGAAGACCTGTCGCTGTATGAGCCGTACGTCGATGTCGTCAAGCTCGCGACGCGGCGGCACGCGTTCCCCGAAAAGATCGTCGCGGCCTATGCGACGTGCGCCTACGACGGCAATCTCGCCGACCTGATGGACGCGCGGCCGACGCTGCCCGGGACTTTCGAGAACAAGGCGTTTGACGCCGCCGCGCCGCTCTGGGCGGACGTGCGCGAGTGTCCGAAGGCGAACGACTGCACGCACTGCGGAAAGTGCACGGCGCTGCTGAAGCGCGTCTATCGGTAACCGAAGCGGGCGCATTTGGCGCACGTTGGGACACTCTGTCGCGTCTGCGGCGAAGACAGGCAGCCGACGCTGACGCTGGCACGGGATTTGCATTCCCGAAACCGGAAATTTGGAATTTGAGATTTGGAATTTGAGATCTGAAATCGAGAATCTGAAATTAAAAGGAGAACGAAAACATGAATGCAAGCTTTGATCCGGCAGAAGACACGAAGGACTGCCTTGAGAAGTACGGCACGGACCTGACGGCGCTCGCGAAGGCGGGCAAGCTCGATCCGGTGATCGGCCGCGACACGGAGATCCGCGACGTCGTGCGCATCCTGTCGCGCAAGACGAAGAACAACCCCGTCCTCATCGGCGAGCCGGGCGTCGGCAAGACGGCCATCGTCGAGGGCCTCGCCCAGCGCATCGTGCGCGGCGACGTGCCGGATGGCCTCCGCGACCGCATGGTCTTCTCGCTCGACATGACGGCCCTCATGGCCGGCGCGTCGTACCGGGGCCAGTTCGAGGAGCGCCTGAAGGCCGTCCTGAAGAAGATCAAGGAGTCGGAGGGCAAGATCATCCTCTTCATCGACGAGATCCACACCATCGTCGGCGCGGGCAAGACCGAGGGGTCGTCCGACGCGGGCAACATGCTCAAGCCCATGCTGGCGCGCGGCGAGCTGCACTGCGTCGGCGCGACGACCCTCGACGAGTACCGCAAGTACATGGAGAAGGACGCCGCCCTGGAGCGCCGCTTCCAGCCCGTGCAGGTCGACCCGCCGAGCGAGGAGGACGCGATCTCGATCCTCCGCGGCATCAAGGAGCGCTTCGAGAAGTACCACAACGTGCACATCCGCGACGAGGCGCTCGTCTCGGCCGTCACGCTCAGCTCGCGCTACATCCAGGACCGCTTCCTGCCGGACAAGGCCATCGACCTCCTCGACGAGGCGTGCGCCCGCATCCGCACGGAGATGGACTCCTGCCCGCAGGAGCTGGACGAGATCTCGCGCCACGTGCGGCGGCTGGAGATCGAGGAGATCGCGCTGAAGAAGGAGAAGGACGAGAACTCGAAGAAGCGGCTCGTCGAGCTGCAGGACGAGCTCAAGGGCCTCAAGGCGAAGTCCGACAAGATGACGGAGCAGTGGCAGGAGGAGAAGCGCGCCCTGGAGGATGTGCGCCGCGTCCGCACGAGCCTTGAGGACGCGAAGCACCGCTACGAGCGCGCCGAGAGCGAGGGCGACTTCAACGAGGCGTCGCGCCTGAAGTACGGGCTCATCCCGGAGCTTGAGAAGAAGCTCAAGGTGCATGAGGACGACCTGCACAAGAACGCCGGCTCGGCGCTCCTGCGCGAGGAGGTGACGGCGGACGAGATCGCGGAGGTGGTCTCGCGCTGGAGCGGCATCCCCGTGACGAAGCTCGTCGAGGGCGAGCGCGAGAAGCTCGTGCGCCTCGCGGACACGCTGCACAAGCGCGTGATCGGCCAGGACAAGGCCGTCGACGCGGTGGCGGACGCGGTCATCCGCTCGCGCGCCGGCATCAAGAACCGGCAGCGCCCGATCGGCGCGTTCCTCTTCCTCGGCCCGACGGGCGTCGGCAAGACGGAGCTCGCCAAGGCCCTCGCGCAGGAGCTCTTCGACGACGAGAACGCGATGGTGCGCCTCGACATGTCCGAGTACATGGAGAAGTTCGCCGTCTCGCGGCTCGTGGGCGCGCCTCCGGGGTACGTCGGGTTCGAGGACGGCGGCCAGCTCACGGAGGCCGTGCGGCGCAAGCAGTTCTCGGTCGTCCTCCTGGACGAGATCGAGAAGGCCCACCCGGACGTCTTCAACCTGCTCCTGCAGGTGCTGGACGACGGACGGCTCACGGACAGCCACGGGCGGACGGTCTCGTTCAAGAACACGGTCGTCATCATGACGTCGAACGCGTCGAAGGAGTCGCTGAAGGACATCTTCCGGCCCGAGTTCCTGAACCGTCTCGACGAGGTGCTGGAGTTCGACTCGCTCACGCAGGAGCAGATCCGCGAGATCGTGAAGCTGCAGCTCGCCGACCTCAAGAAGCGGCTCGCCGACCAGGAGTTCACGCTCGACGTCGACGACAAGGCGATGGACGTGCTCGTCAGGGACGGCTACGACCCGGCCTACGGCGCGCGTCCCGTCAAGCGGGCGATCCAGCGCGACCTGGAGAACCCGATCGCGAAGCTCATCGTCGCGGGCACCTACCTGCCGGGCGCGACGATCAAGGTCACGGCGAAGGACGGCCAGATCGTGATCTGACCGGATCTTGCGCCGCCGGAGACGATCGAGCTGCGGCATTTATGATATAATCTCGCCCATGAAATTCCCGATTGAACTCAAACGCCCGCTCGTCGTCTTCGACCTTGAGACCACGGGGCTCTTCCCGCGCAAGGACCGCATCCTCGAGATCGCCGCCGTCAAGATGAACCCTGACGGGACCGAGGAGCGGCTGGAGCGCCTCGTCAACCCGGAAATGCCGATTCCGCCCGAGACGACGGCCATCCACGGCGTGGATGACGCGACGGTGAAGAACTGCCCGACGTTCGCCGAGCTGGCGGACGAGATCTACGCGTTCTTCGAGGGCTGCGACGTCGCGGGCTTCAACTCCGACCGCTACGACATCCCTTGCCTGGAGTCGGAGTTCCTGCGGGTCGGGCGCAACCTCTCCGCCGCCATCGTCAACCGCATCGACGTGCAGCGCATCTACCACCGGATGGAGCCGCGCGACCTCTCGACGGCCGTGAAGTTCTACTGCGGCCGTCCGCACGAGGGCGCGCACGGGGCGATGGCGGACGCCGTGGCGACGCGGGACGTCCTCGCGGCGCAGCTCGCGCGCGCCCAGGCGGCGGCGGACGGCGACCGCTACGCCGAGCTGAAGGGCAAGGACGTCGCGGCGATCGACGGCTACCTTGTGCCGCACGATCCGCTCAACGCCGACCGTGCGGGGCTCTTCCGCTGGCGCGACGGCGTCCTCTACGTCAACTTCGGCAAGAAGAAGGGCGAGCCCCTGAAGCGGATCATGCTCAAGGAGCCGAGCTTCCTCCGCTGGATCGTGAAGGGCGACTTCGACACGGACGTGAAGGCCATCGCCGCCGACGCGCTCGAAGGGCGCCTGCCCCCGCCTCCGCCCGTCGGCTGAGATGAAGACGGTCGTCTACTTCTACGAGAGCGCGTTCACGATGTGGCGCCTGCGCCTCGCGGGCATCTATGCCGTCGCCCGCCAGGAGCGGTGGCACGTCGAGGCCGTCGATGTCGGGGAGCTGCCGCGCGGCGTGAAGCCCGCGCTTGCCTACTGGAAGCCGGACGGCGTGATCGTCGAGGGCGGCGTCTTCCGCCATCGGGGCTGCTCGGCGGCGGCGTTTGACGGCCTGACCGCCGTCTACTGCGATGCGGACGCCGCGCAGGTCGGCGCGCAGGCGTTCGCCGTGCGCCACAACTCCGAGGAGGTCGTGGAAAGGGCCCTCTCGGAGCTTTTTGCGCGCGACTTCGCCGACTACGGCTATGTCCACTACCGGACGTGCCGCGACTGGTCGGCGGAGCGCGAGGCCGTTTTCCTGCGCGAGGTGAAGCGGCGCGCGAAGCGAGGCCACGTCTTCCGCGTGCAGGAAGGGCGGCGGACGGAGCCCTTTGCGGGCTTTGCCGCGCGCCTGGAGGCGTTCGTCGCGCAGATGCCGAAGCCCTGCGGCGTCCTTGCGGCGAACGACGAGATGGCCGTGCACGTCCTGCGGGCGGCGGAACGCGCGGGCGTGGCCGTGCCGGAGGAGATGGCCGTCATGGGCATCGACAACGACGTGCTGGTCTGCGAGAACACGCTGCCGACGCTCTCCAGCGTGGCGCCGGCGTTCGGGCGGTCGGGCAAACTGGCCGCCGGGCTGCTGGCCCGCCGGTTCAAGTGCCCGAAACTGAAGCCGGTCGTGCTGACGTTTGGCTCGTCGCCGGTCGAGCGGCGGCATTCGACGCGCAAGACCGAGCGCGTCGATTTGCGGGCCGTCCGCGCCGTCGAGTACGTGCGCGTCCATGCATGCAAGGGCCTCACGGCGGCGGATGTCGTGCGCGAGATGGGCATGCGGACGCGCACGGCGGAGAACCGCTTCCGCGCCGTGGCCGGGCGTTCCATCCGCGACGAGATCGTGGCCGTCCGCGTCGCCTACGCGCAGAGGCTGCTGGCCGATTCCAGGGCCAACGTCGATTCGGTCTTCTCGCGCTGCGGCTACCGCGATCCGCGTTCCCTGCGCTATGCCTTCACGAAGGCGACCGGCCTCTCCCCGCGCGCGTGGCGCGCAAAGAACCTGCGCGAAGCGGAAGGGTGAGGGCAGGGCCTTTGCGGTTCCGGCCTGCGAATCGCCATTGAACGCATCCATTTCTTTGCGCTGCGCCTCGATTGTCCGTTGCATGATGGATATGCTATACTATCCGCCATGAGACCTGGGCAGATACCCTATGGCGTGAAGGACTTCAAGCGCATTCGCATGGAGAACCGCTACTATGTCGACAAGACCGCGTTCATCCGCAAGATGGAGGAACGCGCGGACTTTCTCTTCTTCGTGCGGCCGCGCCGGTTCGGCAAGTCGCTCCTCTGCGAGACGCTCAGGTGCTACTACGACGTCGTGGAGAAGGGGAACTTCGACCGGCTCTTCGGCGGACTCGACATCGGGAAGTGCCCGACGGCGAACGCGAACCGGTATTTCGTCCTCTCGCTTGACTTCTCGCAGGTCAATGTCTGTACGGGCGCGACGTGGACGGACAAGTTCGCGTCCTACATGGATCAGCAGTTGGATGCTTTCATATCCAGTCATGAGACATTCATAGGCGACATGCCCGACATCAAGGCTGTCCGCCACCGGCCAGGGGCATCCGAAAAGTACACGGCTGTTGTCGAAGCGGCCAAAAGCCTCGGCTACGGTCTCTACGTGATCGTCGACGAGTACGACAACTTCACGAACGAGATCGTCTCGACGGCGGGGAAGGTCCCCTACAAGGAGATCACGCACGGCACGGGCTTCTACCGGGGCTGGTTCAAGAAGTTCAAGGGCACGTGCGACCGCATCTTCATGACGGGCGTCTCGCCCGTGACGATGGACGACCTGACGAGCGGCTTCAACATCGCGACGAACATCTCGCAGGAGGCGGGCTTCCACGCGATGGTCGGCTTCACGGCGGACGAGACGCGACGCCTCTTCGAGGACTTCCGGGGGACGGGAAAGTTCACGGGCTCGGAGGAGGTTCACCTCAGGACCGTCAAGGCATGGTATGACAGCTACTGCTTCTCGGAAGAGTGCGTCGGAAAGGAGTCGCTCTACAACTGCGACATGGCGCTCTACTACCTCGGCTATCTCGTCGCCAACGGCGAGGCGCCCCGGAACCTCATCGACGGCAACATCCGCAGCGACTGGGGCAAGCTGAACATGATCCTCGCCGCGCAACGTCACGCCGAGACGGTCTCCGGCGTCCTGCCGCTGACGGAGGAGCTGGCGGACTCGGACGAGACGACCTTCGGCCTCGTCGAGTCGTTCCCGATCGAGAAGATCCTCGACGAGGCGAACTTCAAGTCGCTCTACTACTACTACGGCATCGTCACGATGGGTCGCTTCTGCCGCGGCGACCTGATGTTCCGCATTCCGAACGAATGCGTCCGCCGCCAGATCTTCGACTACATGCGCGCGCAGTACGCCTCGCGTCCGAACGCGGTGGACACGTCGGAGTTCACGGCGAAGTTCAACGCCTTCGCGTGGGACGGCGCGTGGCGGGAGTTCCTGACGTACCTCGCGGAGAAGTACCGCGACAACGGCTCGCCGCGCGACGGTCTCTACGGCGAGGCGCGGATCAACGGCTACCTGCGGGCGTATCTCACGATGAAGAGCGTCTACATGGTGAAGCCGGAGCTGTCGCACCCGTGCGGCTTCTCGGACTACGCGCTCTTCCCGAATCGCATGCTGCCCGCAAGCTCGGTCCCCGAGCAGAGCTACGTCATCGAGATGAAGCACGCGAAGGCGGACGCGACGGACGCGGAGGTCGCGGCGAAGCACGCGGAGGCCCTTGCGCAGCTGAAGGCGTACGCGGCCGACCCAAACCTCCCCGCGCTCGCGGGCGGGACGCCCGTCCACTTCATCTGCTACGAGTTCCGCGGCCGCGACCTCGTGCGCCTCGAAGAGGTCTTCCCCTTCTCTTGATTTCTCGTTCTAAACTTTATCCTAACTGTCGCAGTTGAAGCCGACCAAAGGCGGCTTCAGCCTTTATCTGCTGGGGGCTGGGCGTGGCGACGCCTTCACCTTCCGAGGTAAATGCGGCTTCGGCCGGATTTGAGTCCCTGCGCGACAGTCGTCCGCATCTCGGCCCGTCGGCCCGGCATCTCGCCCAAACGGACGTCGCTGCGTTCCGTCTATGTCGGCCTGCGGCCTCGATCCGGGTCGCTCCGGGAGTCGCACCTGTCGCCACACGTCAGTCAATCAGACGCGGCAAGACATTCCCCTCGGCAGAATGCGCTTCCGCAAGCGAGAAAGCCGAGGCGACAGGCGATTTTTAGGTTTATTTCACGCAGAGACCGCAGGGCCGTCTGGCGAAAGTGGTAGGGTTCGCTGTTCGTTCGCCCTCTCGCCAGCCGTGCGAATCGCTTCCGAAAGTTTTTGCGAATCATTTCCTCACAAGACGCAAAATTTTTGGTATAATAGCGCGCATGGACACGAGAAGGGCATTTCTGACGGAGAACTGCGCGGGCGGGGCGACGGCTGGCGAGACGGCGGCCGGGGCGCTTTCTGCCGCGTTTGCGCACGGTTCCAATACCCCCCCCCCCCACACACACATCGCTGTGAGCTAGCTGACGGGCGATCTCCGCGAGGCCGCTGCGCTTGGGCCGGAGCCCTGCTTGTGGCTGGCCTTGCGCTTGCGGCATCGGCGGCGGACAGGAAGACTCTGGAGACGCGATTCGGCGTCAATTACTATCCGGCGTTTTCCGGCGAGTATCGGTTGCTGAAGGCGCGCGGCCTCGACCACAAGGAGCAGATGCGCCGTGACGTCGCGCATTTTCGGCGTCTCGGGCTCGACTGCATTCGTCTTCACACGTTTGACGCGGAGTTCTCGACGAAGGCGGGCGACTTCATCGACAACGAGCATGTTGAACTGCTTGACGACCTGATCAGCCTGTGTGCCTCAAACGGCATCAAAACCGTTTTGACGCCGATTGCCTGGTGGCATTCCAATGCATCGGGAAAGGGCTTTTCGTCTGACTGGACGATTCAGCAGATGGTGTCCGACCCGCGTGCAATCGCGATCCAGGAACGCTTCCTGCGCGCCTTCGCCGGTCATGTCAACCGCTACACGGGCTATCGCTATGCGGACGATCCCGCGATCATCGCGTTCGAGCTGATCAACGAGCCGCATTATCCGAAAGACTGGCCGGACGCGAAGGTGACGGCGTACATCGACCGACTGGCCGCAGCCCTGCGTTCGACTGGGACGACGAAGCCCCTTTTCTACAACTGTTGGGAAGGGCGCACGGCGGCGTGCGGCGCCTCGACGATCGATGGCGTGACGGGCAATGACTATCCGACGGGGCTGGTCGCCGACCGCGAGCTTCTCGGCAGTCAGCTGGGGCGCATTGTCGCGACGACCATCAAGGGCGATGAACATGTGGCGGACAAGCTCAAGATGATTTACGAGTTCGACTGCGCGGACGTCGGCGGGGCCTATATGTATCCGGCCATGGCGCGCGAGTTTCGCCACGAGGGTTGCTCGGTCGCGAACCAGTTCCAGTATGATGCGCTGGCCCTGGCTGACCGCAATCTCGCCTGGAAGACCCATCACCTCAACCTCGTCTACACGCCGGCCAAGGCAATCTCGTTCGCAATTGCCGCCGAGGTCTTCCGTCGCTCGCCGCTGGGCTGCCCCTATAGCCCCGCCATCGACGAATTGCGCTTCGATGACATTGGCGTTCGGATTGACGCCCGCCGGAACCTGTCGCAGCTCGTGACGGACGCGGACTACCTCTACACGGCCGATCCGCTGGATCCGCCGCCGCGTTCCGAAGCCTTGCGCCGCATCTGGGGCGTCGGGGCCTCGTCCGTCGCCGCAGTGACCGGGAATGGCGCCTACTTCCTCGACCGTGCGGCGCGGGGCGTCTGGCGGTTGCAGCTCTATCCGAACGTCCTCGACCTTGCCGATCCCTATTCGGGGAACACGTCGCCCAAGCACCTGACGCTCCGCGAGACACGTGCGGTTCGTCTAACGATTCCCGGCCTCTCGCCGACCTACCGCGTGCGGGCGGCGGAAGACGATGCCGCGCTCGTCGCCGTGGCCGTCGATGGCGGCGTCAGCCTGATGCCAGGCGACTATGTCGTCGAGTCCGTCGCCGCGTTTGGTGCGGACGCGCGGGCCGCATTGGCCGCGCTCAAGACGCCGCCGTTTGTCTGTCCTGCCTATCCGACGCCCTCGGACTTCGAGTTCCTGGACGTGACGTTGGCCGTGCGGCACGGCCAGATCGCCGAGGCGAATGCGTACCGCTATGTGGCGAAAGGGCCCTTGGGCCTCGACGCCTTTGGCTTCACGGCGTCCGCCGAGCGGATCGAGAAGGGCGACCTCGTCCAGCACACGCCATTTGACGCGGTGTCGTTCGAGCGTGCCTTCGGGCGGCCTGGCCCGGGGCGCGAGGTGGTCGCGACGCTCCGTGCGGCGGATGGCAAGCCGGGAACGGTGCGCCTCATCTTCACGTTCGCCAACGAGACGTATTATGGCTGGGACTTCCCCCTGACGGAGGACTGGGCGACGGTGCGTGTGCCTGTCCGCAGCCTGAAGCCGTTCTGGGGGACGGAGACGAATCCGAATGCGCCACCGCCGAACATGGGCCTTGTGCGGACGGTCTCCGCCGTCTTCAGCGGCCCGACCGAGATCGCCTCGGTCAAGGTCCAGTTTGATTAAAAGACCTTCGCTCTTGACTCGGAACAAAACAGTGAACACCAAACAAGGAATACGCAAATGAAGACGCAAACATGTCGGAAGATGTCCTTTCCTTTCGTCGTCGCCGGAGCGGTGTTGGCGGGAGGGTTGCTTGCTGGAAGCGCGTGGGCTGCGAATCCGCAGCTGGTCTGGACGGGCGGCGGCGACGGCACGAAATGGAGCGACGCCAACAACTGGAATGCGGTGCCCAACTGGTCGGAGGCGAACGACCTCGACTTCACGGCGCTTACGGACGGCGCGACAATCCATAACGACGCGGCGACGACGTTCGGCGCCGTCACGTTCGGCGCGGACAGGGGGACGGTCACGTGGACGTCGGACAGGATAGCCGCGCCAACGGACGGCAAGATTACCATTCCGACCGGAACGACGCTTGACGCGCAGTTCAGGGTCGGGGGGTGGGGCGACTGGGTCGGCTGGGCACTGACGGTTTCGGGCGGTGGCACGCTGAAGATCGACGCGCAGTGGTTTGGGACGTATGTCGGCGGCATCCTGACTCTGGATGGCGTCGCGGCTCGGATGATAACCGGCATGAGCGCGAACGGCGCTGGGGAGATCCGCCTGAAGGGCGGCGCGAAGCTGACGGCCGAGGCGAACTTCGATGTCTACGCGCTGAAGTCTGAAAGCGAGGCGGACGTCTTTGACTTGGGCGGAAAGTCCCTCGTTCTGCATCAGGCCAGCGGGACGTTCGCTGGGGCGCTTCGGGGCGAGGGCGTGATCATCCCGTGCGGTGCGCGCATCTGGACGCTTTCGGGAAACTCGCCGGACTTCATGGGACGCTTCGAGGTGCGGTCGGCGCGGGTGAACGTGACTGGGACGCTGGGGCCGAAGGCGCAGGTTGTCAGCGTCGAGTCGGGCACGTTCGTCGTCTCCTCCAACCAGACCGTCGCCCGCCTGTCCGACGGGGCGACGCTCGGCGGCATCGAGATTGCCGACGGCAAGACGCTCACGGTGACGGGCGGCGGCACGTATGGCGCGCGGCTGTCGGGTGCGGGCACGTTCGCGCTGGATGCGCCCGGACAGACCCTGACGCTGTCGGGCGCCAACACGCTGACGGGCACGATGCGCGTCAAGGCCGGCACGCTGGTCGCCGCCGATACGGTCGGCACGGCGCTTTCGGGCTATCCTGCCGGACTCGTCAGCCGCTACTCGTTCGACTGCGACCTCACGACGGACGAGCTGGGCGCGAATGACCTGAAAGTCTCCGCCGGTGCGCCGACGCCGACGACGGGCGGCATCGGCGGCTCGCGGTGCGCGCGCTTCGACGGCGCGGCCAGGATGCAGACGGCTGCGAACAGCTTCATCTCCGGGAAGATGCCGTTCACGATCTCATTTTGGGTTCGCACGGCGTCGACGGAGACGTGGGAGAAGGGCGGCCTCTTCCTGAACGTCGGTATGTGGTCTTCGGAGGGCACGCGGGAAATCGGCCTGGGGGCGATTTCTGCTGACGGTTACGCGCTCGGCAGCCTGATGACGTTCTGCGGCAATTGGCTGTGGCAGGGCACGTGGCAGACCGGCGACTGGCGGCAGTACACGCTGACATTCGACGGGACGGACGCGAAGGTCTACACGAACGGGACGCTGTCCGAGACCAAGACGAGAGACTGGGATCTCAGCTCGACGCCCATTCAGCTGGGGACGAACGTGACTGCCGACTACGATGAGCTGCTGGTGTTCAACCGCGCTCTTTCGGCGGATGAGGTGAAGGCGCTGAGCGAAAACCCGTTCCCGGCGCCGACAACGGAGGTCTCGACGCTCCCCGCGCCGGTTGCGCATTGGGCGTTCAATGACGCGGAGAATCCCGGAAAGGACACGAGCGGCAACGGACACGACCTTGAAGTCTGCGGCGAGACGCTGAACCTGACGTCGGATGCGGATGCCTTCGGAAAGGCCGTTCGGTTCGCCGCGGGCAGTGCCTATCTGAAACTGAAGGGCGAGGGACGCTCGGCGGGCTTCCCGTCCGGCGGGGCGTCCTTCACGGTCAATGTCCGCGTGGCGGGCTGGGAAGAGGGCGACGCCGACCTCTTCTCGATGGGCGACGTGACGCAGTCTGGCAAGGCTTTCCGCATCTGCAACGGCAACTATCCGAGGAGGATCGGCTATTCGACGACAAAAATGACAGGAGGCGCCGAATGTCAGCTTGAGGGCGTGTCGGGCGACGGCATCTATACGGTCTTCACGTTCGTCCACGATGCGGCGAACGGGACGATGACCTGCTACCGAGATGCACGCCCGGCGGACACGGTCGGGAATGCGTCGCCGCCGGACATCGCGGCGCAGGGGACGGTCTACATAGCCTACAATCCGGCCGTGCCGGATCGGCGCATGTCGTGCCGGCTAGACGACGTGCAGGTCTTCGCCGAGGCGCTGGACGCGGCGCAGGTTCGCCGCCTTCTGCAGACGCTGGAGACGGGCTCTGGGCCGAACCCGCTTTCGGACTCGTCGGTGTCCGTTGACGAAGGGGCGTCGTTCTACACGCCGGTATCCACTTCGATCGCGGGGCTGACGGGGGCGGGTGCGGTGTCCGTCGGCGCGCACGGGACGCTCGCGGCCGCTTCGGCTTCGGGCTTCACGGGTACGGTCTTCGGGCCGGGATCGCTCGCATTTGCCGAGAACGCCGTCCTCGCCTGCACGTCGGAGACGCCGGCCATTGACATGACGGGGCCGCTGACCCTGCCGACGGTGGCGACGGTGTGCTTTGCCGAGTCGGAGGAGACGCTGCTCGCCGACACGCGGCGTTCCTACGTCGTCGCGCGCGCCACGTCGCTGGCGGGAGCGACAGACCTGTCGGGGTGGACGTGCCGGCTGAATGGAGCCGCGACGGACAAGGTGACGTTCAAGATCAGGGGAAACGCCGTTCTCGCGAAGGTGCGTCGCGGTCTGGCGATCGTGATTCGGTAAGGCAGATGGAAAAGGAAACCACAAGATGAGAGCTCTCAAAGGGAAAAGTGTAGGCGTTTTTCTTTCGCTCGTGACGGGTGCGCTGCTGGCCCACCCCCTGACGGCTGAGACAAACGGGTTCGAGATTGTCGAAGGGCCGGACTGGATCTTCTGCGACAACCTCAAGAAGATCGTGCCGGGGTCGGCGCTCGACTTCACGGAGATCGGTGCCGCCGAAGGGCCGTGCGGCAAGTATGGGCGCGTCACGGTCGTGGGCGACCACTTCGAGTTCGAGCGTCTGCCGGGCGTGCCGCAGCGGTTCGTCGGCGTGAACCTCATCGACCGCGTCTGCGTCAACGCCAACAAGCAGGAGACGCAGGATCTTGTCGACATGCTCGTCCTCAGCGGCTACAACGCGATTCGCCTGCATACGCACGACGGCTACATCTTCACGGGCGGCTCCTTCGGCCCCCAGGTGAAGGAGGCTGAATTTGACGCGCTCGACTGGCTTGTCGCCTGCGCGGCGAAGCGCGGCCTCTACGTCGTGACGGACTTCCATTCGCGGCGCCATTCGTATTCCCAGATCGCGAACTACCGTGCGCGCATCTACTTCGAGGAGGACGCCTTTGGGGACTATGCCGAGAGCATCCGGCTTTGGCTCAAGCGCGTGAACCCATACACGGGACGGACCTATGGGGACGAGCCGGCGATCGTGTCCTTCTCGCTTGTCAATGAGGGGTCGCTGCGCGCCAACTGGGCGGCGACGATCAAGCTGCCGTCGTTTCGGGCGGCCTGGAAGGAGCTGATGGGCGACGTGAAGGTGCCGACGGAGAAGGAGATTGAGGAGGGGCAGCCCGGACGGATTGCGTTCGGACAATTCGTCGAGAAGGTCGAGCCGCGTTTCTTCAACCGCGTCAAGCGGATCGTCCGCGACGAGATCGGCTCGCGCGTGCTGCTGACGAACTTCAATGGCGTACACGAGTATGCGGGCACGCTGGCCGTGCGCGCGCCGCTCTACGACTTCGTCGAGAGCCACTTCTACCTCGCGCACCCGAGCTTTCTGTCCGGCGGCTGGGGCGGGGGCTCGCACACGTGGCAGGTCGGGCCGCTGACCGAGCGAAACGTTCCGCAGTGCGAGCAGGCGTTCGTCCGCAATCCGTCCAAGCCGTTCGCCGTCACCGAGTGGGACTATGCGCCGCCGAACGTCTACCGCGGCAGTGCGGGGCTTCTCGTCGGCGCGTTGGCCGCGCTGCAGGACTGGGACTCTCTCTACCGCTTCATGGTCGGGAGCGAGCCGAAGTATCTTGCGGACAACGTGGGCGGGTTCGACTTCTTCGACCTGCTGCGCGACCCGTTGCGGCGGATGACGGAGCGGGCGATCGTGACCCTGTTCCGGCGCGGCGACCTCGCGCGCATCGGGCCGACCTGCGCCCTTGTCATTGACGAGTCGGCGAAGACGGGTGCGTATGCCGTCAATGGTCCGTTCCCGCAGTGGATGGACGCCGCGTGGCGTCTGCGTGTCGGCACGACGGTCGCCGGCTACGAGGGCGGCTTCCGCACGTTTTCCGCCTCCGAGCATTTTGCCGGCGACAAGGCGCCTGTCGAGGCGCCGTATCCGGCGGGCATCGTCAACGACAAGGCGCGTGGCGTCTTCGCCGTGACGACCGCGCGCACGGCAGGTGCGTTCGCGAAGGAGAATGCGCGCACGGTGACGTGCGGGCCGCTGGCATTCTCCCTCGACTGCAAGACTACGATCGACAGCTCGCTTGACGTCAAGACGGCGACCGTCTGGGTCAGTTCGCTCGACGAGAGGCCGATTGCGGCCTCGAAACGGCTCGTCCTCTTCCATCTGACGGACATGCAGGGGCGCGGCGTCCGGTTCCGCAAGAACGACTTCGACGTCCTTGAACGCTACGATGCCGACACGTGCGTGCCGCTGGCGCGCGCCGGGCGGGCGAAGATCGCACTGGCGCTTCAGTCCCCTGCGCAGTGCAAGGTCTACGCGCTGAAGACGAACGGCGAGCGCATCGCCGAGGTCCCGTCGCGCGTGAAAGGCGGGCGTCTGCTCTTTACGGCGGACGTGAGGGGCCCGGATGGACATGCCGTCCTTGCCTATGAGGTGGTTCGCAAATGAGTGCTCTGCGACAGCCTTTGCCCCTTGTCCTGGTGGCGCTGGCGCTGACGTGCCGCGCGGCGCCCCGTTTCGAGCTGCCGCTTGACCAGGGCTGGCGCTGCCACTGGGGGGCGTTCGAGATGGACGTTCCGCTGGACAGGTTTGACGACAGCGGATGGAAGGTCGTCGACCTGCCGCATGACATTCAGTTCGAGCAGCCGTGGCTGCGCGAGGCCGGCCCCGGACGGGGCTTCAAGCCGCTCGGCGAGGCCTGGTACCGCAATTCGTTCGAGACGGACGCGCGCTGGGCGGGGCAACGTGTTTTCCTCGACTTCGACGGCCTGTCCACCTATGGTGACGTTTGGCTGAACGGCGTCCGCGTGGGGACGTGCGACTACGGCTACCTGGGGTTCGAGATCGACGTGACGCGCCACCTTCGTCCGGCGGGGCAGCGGAACGTGCTTGCCGTCTGGTGTGCGTCCGGCTCCTATCGGTCGGTACGCTGGTACACGGGTGTCGGGCTGACGCGGGCGGTGCGTGTCCGTACGCGGCCGAACCTGTCGGTTGCGCGGCATGGCCTCAGCATCGTCACAAAGTCGGTTGCGAACGGCTATGCGACGCTGTCGGCGACGGTCGAGCTGGACGGCTTCAGGTTTCGCGGCGAAAAGGAGAACCTTCAGGTGGAGGTCGCCATCCGTGACGCGGACGGGAAGAAGGTCGCGCAAACGACGGCCCGCGCCCCGTGGTCACGGCTCTACCATCAGGAGGTCGCTCTGCCGGGACTTGTCGTGGAGAACCCGCTGCTGTGGGACGTGGATCGCCCCAGCCTCTATACGGCGGAGGCGACGCTGACGCTTGAGGGAGAGGAAATTGACCGCACGGCGGTGCGCTTTGGCATTCGGACGCTGGCCTTTGACGCGGCCTTTGGGTTCAAGCTGAACGGCCGGAAGATTTTTCTCAAGGGCGTGTCCGGCCATGAATGCCACGGGGCTCTTGGTGCGGCGCCGTTTCCTGCGGCGATTGCGCGGCAGTTCCGTGTCATGAAGCAGTTTGGCTTCAACGCCGTGCGGTGCAGCCACAACCCGTATTCGGAGGACTTCTACCGACTCGCGGACGAGATGGGCATCCTCGTGGTGGACGAGCTGATCGACAAGTGGTCGTGCGACCAGGGCTACTACTGGGCGGGACGCGGGAAATTCCTCGACTGCTGGTCGCAGCTGATGACGGAGTGGATGAAGCGCGGGCGCAACCACCCCTCGATTGTCATTTGGAGCTTGGGGAACGAGATGCAGCAGCAGGAGGAGCTGTGGGGTTTCCCGGAGACTGGCGATTACGGCGTGACCTCCTACCGGGTTTTTCGCGAACTTGCGCGGCGGTGGGACGTGACGCGCCCGACGACAGTCGCGCTCTACCCCATGCATACGGGTTCGCGCGAGAAGGGCGACCCCGGCTACGGGGCGGCATTGGACCCGCCCGAACTGGCCTGCGCGACGGACATCGCCTCGTTCAACTACCAGGCGCCCGACTATGCGGAATTCGCGCGGCGGAGGCCCGGCCTGAACATCTTCCAGAGCGAGGCGGTCGTCCGGGGGCTGCAGGCGCCCTACCTTCAGATGGATCGTGCGCATTCGATCGGCTGCAGCTGGTGGGGCGCGATTCCCTACTGGGGCGAGACGGACGGCTGGCCGAAGAAGGGCTGGAACTACAGCTTCTTCACGCATGCGCTGGAGCCGCTTCCCGAGGCGTATCTCATCCGCTCCGTCCTGTCCGACGAGCCGGTCGTGCGTCTCGCCGTCGAGGACGGCGAGGAAACGCGGCGGCGCTGGAACAGCGTGGACGTCGGCATGCAGTGCCGCGTCAGCGCTTGGAACGGCGTCGCGGGCGAGCGGAAGCGCGTCCTCGTCTACACGAACGGCGCGCGGGCGGATCTCTTCCTGAACGGCGTCTCGCTCGGCGTGCGCGCGAACGTCCGGGGCGACCCCCAAAGGGAAAACGTCTTGGAATGGGATGTCCCCTATGCGCCGGGCGTTCTTGAGGCCGTTGCGGACGTTGGTGGGGAGCGCCTGGTTCGCCATGCCGTGCGCACGGCCGGAGAAGCCGTGCGGATAGACGTCGACGTTGAGGCGCCTCTTGGCGTGTGCGCGAACGGACGGGATCTCGTCTTTGTCGCGTGCCGGGCCGTGGACGCGCATGGGACGCAGGTCCGTTCGTCCACGAACCGCGTCGCCTTCGTCGCGACGGGGAGCCTGGATCTTCTGGCGGTGGACGACGGCGACCACGCGACGAACGAGCTGTTTGTTCCAGAGGTCTCCGCCAAGCGCCTGCATGACGGGTTTGCTCTGGCGATTTTCCGGACGCGGCGCACGGCTGGCGAGGCGACGGTCTCCGTCCGGCCTGAAGGGCTGCCGGAGCGGACGGTGACGGTCGAGGTCAAGAGAAAGGTCTGTCAGCGGACATGGAAATGAGAGCAATCTGCGGAATCCTCTGCATGGCATTCGCCGCAACGGCCGAGGCGTCCGGCCCGTCGCCGCGCTGGATCTGGTATCCGGGGGACTACGGGCTCTGGTGGGGGAATGAGCTGCAGAGCCAGCGCCTTCAGTGGGGCTCGCGCCTGACGCCGTTCTGGCCGCTGTATGCGCCCGAGACGCGTGTCATCTTCCGCCGGGACGGCCTGGAGCTGAAGGCGGACGAGCCTCTGGAGATCCGGTGCGACGGACATGCCTCGCTCTGCTATTCGGACGGCACGTCCTTTCGCGAGGCGTCTGCCGTCGGCGGAAGGTTCGTGTTGCCGAAGTCCGCCAAGACGCTGTGGCTGAAAGTCCAGAACACGGCGCGTCCGCCGTCCGCCTGGGTGATGGGACCGACGCTCGTCTCGGACGGCCGCTGGACGGTCGGCTGGACGACGACGGGTGACGTGTCCGAGAACCTGCCTGTCGAATCGAGCGCGCGCTTCGCAGACCCCGCGATGCCGCCGGGGCTGAAAAGGCTCCCGACAAGAGAAAAGTCGGCGAAATGGGTGCGACGCCACAAGGGCCGCCATCTGCTCGCAGACTTCGGGGAGGAGACCTACGGCTACCTTCGGCTCAAGGATGTGAAGGGCGCAGGCGCCGTCCGTATCATCTACGCCGAAAGCGAGCCCGAGATGCTGGCCGAGGATCTGGTGAAGACCGAGCCGGATGCGCTGGACGGCTGGGAGCAGGTCGAGCTGACGGCGACGCCGGAGTATCGGCGCGAGATCGCCCACGGCTTCCGCTACGTCCACGTGATTCCCTTCTCGGGCGACATCTCGGTCGGTTCGGTGACGGTGGACCACGAGTGGAAGGACGTGCCCCTGCGTGGGAGCTTCCGCTGCAGCGACCCCGAGGTCAACCGCATCTGGGACGTCTCGGCGCATACGCTCGCGCTCACCTGCCGTGAGGTCTTCATCGAGGGGATCAAGCGCGACCGCTGGGTGTGGAGCGGCGATGCCGTGCAGAGCCTCCTGATGAACTACTACGTCTTCGGCGACTATGACGGCTGCCGCGACACGCTGTGGGCGGTGCGCGGCAAGGATCCCGTGAAGATGCACCTCAACAGCATCATGGACTACACGTTCTACTGGTTCGATGCGGTCGAGAAGTACATTCTCTATTCCGGCGACGCAAGCTTTGCACGGCAAGTCTATCCTCGCCTGAAGTCTCTTCTCGCGTTCGCCCTCGGTCGGTTGGACGCCGACGGCCGACCTGCGGACGTGGCGGGCGACTGGATGTTCATCGACTGGGCGCCGAAGCCCCTGCCGAACTACGGGGGCGTGACGAGCTTTGAGCAGATGCTCCTCGTGCGCGCGCTTGAGGCGGCATCGTCCGTCGCGGATGATGTCGGCGCAAAGGAAGACGCCGCGGACTGGCTTACGCGGGCGAAGAGGCTGCGTGCGGAAATCGTGCCGCGCTACTGGAACGCGGAAAAGGGCGGACTCATGCACATGATCTACGCGGACGGGCGGACGGATCCGATGCTCACGCGCTATCCGAACATGTTCGGCCTGTTTTACGGCTATTTCAACGCGGCACAACTCGACAGTGTCGTGAGCAATGTCATCTTCAACGAGGCCGTCATGAAGATCCAGACGCCGTACATGCGTTTCTACGAGATGGAAGCGCTCTGCGCGCTCGGTCGCCAGAAGGACGTCCTCCGCGAGATCAAGCGCTACTGGGGCGGCATGCTGCGGCTGGGCGCGACGAGTTTCTGGGAACTCTACAACCCCGAGGAGACGGGCGAGGCGCACTATGCGATGTACGGACGCCGGTTCGGCAAGTCGCTCTGCCACGCCTGGGGCGCGAGCCCGGCATATCTGCTCGGCAAGCACTTCCTGGGCGTTGTCCCGACCGCGCCCGGCTTCGCGACCTACGAGGTGAAGCCGAATCTCGGCGGTCTGGACTGGATGGAGGGCGACGTGCCGACCCCGTGGGGCTCCATCCACGTCTTCGTGGACAGGAACGGACACACGGTCACGGAGATCCGGCGGGATATCCCGTGAAAGCGAAACGCAAAACGAAAGGAAAGAAAGAAGATGAAAGCGGAAGCCAGAAACAAGAGGGCGGGACGCGCATGGAAGCGCGAAAGGGCCTTCGCCCTGGCCCTTGGGGTGGGACTTCAGTTTGCGTACGCCCTGTCGGCGGACACGAACGGCGAGGTGGTCCGGGCGTGTGCCTCGGCGTCTTCAGGGGCGATGTCCGAAGGGGTGATCCGCCCGGGTGAGAAATGGTACGACACGGACGGGAGCCCGATCTGCGCGCAGGGCGGTTCGGTTCTCGTCCACGACGGCGTCTACTGGTGGTGCGCCGTCAACCGGAACCGGACGACAGGGAAGGACAGCGTCTGGCATAACGGCATCGTCCTCTACTCGTCGGGCGATCTCGCACGCTGGAAGCGCGAGGGCGTGATCATCCCGGCAGACGAAAGGGACGAGTCGTCCATTCTGCATCCAAGCCGGTTGCTTGACCGCTGTACCCTCGTGTACAACGACCGTACGGGGCGCTTCGTCCTCTGGGTCCACCTCCTTGAAGACGGCGGGCAGTGCGCGGCGACTTTCACGGCGGAATGCCTGACGGGGCCGTGGACGCTGGCTCGGCGTGGCATTCGGCCGAACGGCATGGACTGCGGGGACTTCAGCATCGCGAAGGACGCCGACGGGCGCGCCTATCTCTACTTCAACAGGCCGCACAGCATGCTGGCCATCGTTGAGCTGAGCGACGACTACACCGACACGAAGGGCGTGTGCGCGACCTTCGCCTACACGCCAGGCCCACCCCTGACGCGGGAGGCTCCATCTCCTTTCGTCCGCAATGGCCGTCACTACATCATCACCTCTGGCACGACGCATTACTACCCGAACCCAAGCGAGACGATTGTCTCCGACGGCCGCACGGGGCCGTGGACAAACCTCGGCGAACTGGCGCCAGACGATCCGTCCCACACGACATTTCACTCCCAGGTCTGCCAGGTCCTGAAAGTCCCCGGAAAGAAAGACCTCTATGTGGCGATCGCCGACCGGTGGCTTCCGGGAATGCTCGACGTGAACTGGCCGGAACTCGAGGCGGCCTACAACAAGGAGTTCGGACGCCCCTTCGACCCGAAACTCGTCGATCTGTTCAGGGAGAAGACGGGTGGAGAGCTCTATCCGATGCACGCGCCGATCTGCGAGGCTCGGCAGGTCTGGCTACCGCTTGTCTTTGGAAAAGATGGCCGCCCAAGGCTGGAATGGCGCGACCGGTGGAGTCTTGCCGATTACGAGTGAGCAGAGGGCGCCCTTGCCGCAGAGCCTTTGGGGTGGCAAGCGCACATGGAGCCACGGAGGCACGGAGCGTTCCGACCCGTCTCCGTGGCTCCGTCCCTCCGTGTGAGACCTCTGCGGCGCGAGAAATCCAGGAACGCGAAACGGCTTTGCGCTCATTCAAGCAAACCAAATAAAGGAGAGCAGAAAAATGAAACTATCTGAACTGCTAATTGCGGTCGCAATGGCCGTCTCGACGACGGCGATGGCCGCGACAGCGCCGACGCCGTTCAAGCCCGGTGAGCGCGTGGGCTTTTTCGGCGACTCGATTTCCGAGGCCGGCAACCAGGCGTTCTATCTCGAATACTTGACGGCGATCCGGCATCCGGGCGCCGGTGCGCGCTTCGAGAACATGGGCAAGAGCGGTGACACGAGCTGGGGCGGCGCGACGGATCTGTCGGGGTGGACGTGCCAATTGAACGGAACCGCGACCGACAAGGTGACGTTTAAGGTCAAGGACGGCGCCGTTCTCGCGAAGGTGCGTCGTGGCCTGCTGTTGACGATCAAGTGAGGTGAGGGCATGTTGCTGAAAAACGGAATCTGTTCGGCGAACGGCCTGTTGGGGCTGCTGGCCTTCGTCGCGTGGAGCGCGTCCGCGGACGCGTCTCCGCGCGCCGCCCATGAGGCGCGGCCCGCCTATGGGGCGGTTCTGCGCGTGCCGTGCGCGGGGGCCGAGTTCCGTCCGCGCGCCTACGTCGTGCGCAACGGCATGTGGGAGGTGCGCGAGGCGGCGGACGGCCTCGCGCCGGACAGGGACGGCAACCGGACGTGCTTCATTCCGCTGAAGGCGGGGGCGAAGGGCGACGTGGACGGGACCTGCGCGTTCCGCGACGCGGATGGTGCCGTGCGGGCCGAGTGGACGCTGACGCCGCAGGAGAAGGCCGTGATTCGCCATCTGGAGCTACGTGGCACGCTGCCGCTCGAAGACTACGCGGGCGGTGCGCTCGTCGCGGACGGTGCACGGGCCGAGATTCCCGTCGTGAACCCGAAGTCACGTTGCTTCGACCGCGACGTGCGTCGGCTGACGCTCGTTGACGTGCATGGACAGGAGCGGATGACCGTCGATTTCGGCGCGCCGCGCCGTGTCGGCGTCGAGATGGCGGGTGACCCGAAGATCGGCGGCAAGCTGATCCTGTGCATCCCGCTGGCGGATCGTCCCGAACCGGGCGTGACGGCGGCGGCGGTTCTGACGATTGCCGCGCCGGGCGGACTCAAAGTCGGGCCGGACGGCAACTACGTCATCTCCGGCGGGAAGGGCTGGGTGCCGTTCAAGCCCGCGAAGGCGATTGTCGCCGGCTCGCCGCTCGACTTCTCGGCGATGCGCCCGACGGGCGCCCCCGCCGGGAAATGGGGGCGGATCGTCGCGAGGGGGGATGACTTCGAGTTCGAGGGGCGTCCGGGCGTGCCGGCGCGCTTCTACGGCGTCAACCTCTGCACGCGCGCGCTCTGTCCGCAGGACAAGCCCGAAGCGGATGCGCTCGCCGTGCGTCTCGCGCGCATGGGCTACAACGCCGTGCGCATCCACCATCAGGAGTGGGAGTTGCTGGAACGCGCGCCGGACGGCGTCACGCCCGATCCCGTGAAGATGGCGCGTTTCGACGCGCTCGTCGCGGCGTGCGTCGCGAACGGCCTCTACCTGACGACCGACCTCTTCTGCTCGCGCAACTGGAACATCACGTGGCGGAGCGTCGGCTTCGACCGTGACGGGACGATCGGGGCGGGGGACTTCAAGGCTCTCGTGCAGGTTCACGAAGGCGTCTACTCCAACTATCTGGACTTCGCGCGGAACTTCCTCACGCACCGGAACGTCTACACGGGGCGATCGCTCGCGGAGGAGCCGGCGCTCGGCTGGATCTCGCTCGTGAACGAGGGCTGCCTCGGCTCCAACACCGCGCACCTCGAAAGCTTTGAGGCCTGGCGGACGATGTGGAAGAAGTGGCTGGCCGTCAAGCGGGAGACGTCGCCCGCCGACTACGCGGACATCCCGGAGAACTTCCCCGAAAACGTCATGGCGCCGACGCGGCACGCCGTCGCCTTCAAGCTGTTCCTCTCGGACGCCGAACGGCGCTTCGCCCGGCGGACGCGGCAGTTCCTGCGCGAGGAGCTGGGGTGCAAGGCTCTTCTCTGCGACATGAACGGCGTGTTCCATCCGATGCACACGCGGCTGGCGCGCGTGAAGCCCTACGACTACGTGGACGGGCATTTCTACCAGGACCATCCGAACTTCCTCGGGCAGAACTGGAAGCCGCCGTCCACGGCGGGGACGGGCAACCCCGTGCAGAACGCGATGGGCGCGGTTTTTCCTTCGTTCGCCAAGGAGTGGGGCAAGCCGTTCACGGTCACTGAGTGGAACTACTGCGCGCCCAACCCGTATCGCGTGGGGCAGGGCCTGTTCGTCGGCGCGGCGGCGGCGTTCCAGGGCTGGGGCGGGCTGTGGCACTTCGACTTCGCGGGCGACCGCACGCAGTATGCCGACCCGGCCTCGGCGGCGCTCGGGGCGTTCGTCATGGCAGGCGACCCTGTGATGCGCGCGGCAGACCTGGCCGCCGTCTGCCTCTACCTGCGCGGCGACCTCCCGGAGGCGCGAAAGAAGTTCGCGAACGTCGTCCCGAAGGACGTCTTCGCGCGTCCAGCGGACGTCGGGCCGTCCGAGGACACGTGGCATCACCTCAATTGGCTCACGTGGCACGGCAAGGTCGGCACGGCGACGGCGGCGGACGCCCTGCCCGACGGCGTGTGCGAGGTCTTCCGCTATCCGGACGACTACGCGCACAAGAGCCTGGACGCCGTGCGGCGGCGCGCGCTCGGCCTCGGCGCGGACGATCCGCTGCCGTCCGCGTGCGGCGGGGCGGTGCGCATCGACGCGGAGAAGGGGACGTTCGTCGTCGAGACGCCGCGCACGTGCGGCGGCCACGTGCCGGGCGGCGCGTTTGCGGCGGGGCCGCTGCGCGTGCGGACCGGCGACCGCGAGCCGACGGCGCTTTGGGTCAGCGCGCTGGACGGCGCGGAGATCGCCGCGTCGCGGCGGCTTCTGTTCGTGCATCTGGTCGATACGGTCAACACGGGCATCACGTTCACGGATGCGTCGCGGAAGATCCTCTTCGACTGGGGCAAGGCACCGCAGCTCGTGCGCAAGACGTCGGCGAATGTCGCGCTGGCCGTGCCGGAGGGCGCGTGGAGGGTGTCCGCGCTGTCGGAAGAGGGGCGTGTCCGCTATGCGGTTCCGGCGCGATACGAAGACGGGGCGTTGCGTTTCACGGCCTCGACGGCCGGCCGCGACGGCCAGGCGACGTTCCATTATGTGGTGGAAAGATAGCGGAATGGCGCGACAGCGACAATAAGCCAAACAGGAAAACAGCAAAGTGGTGCGCCAAGCAAGCTTGGCTGAACTTGTAGAATGAAAGGAATCTACTCAGTAAGGATAATGGCATACTGACAG
>CAKUGW010000014.1 GCA_934654805.1 uncultured Kiritimatiellota bacterium | reverse complement strand
CCATCCTTCAACAACAGCCAATCTTTACAGGGGGTAAACCATCAACGAAATCAACTTTACCTCTGGAAGCGGCAGGAAAAAGAGGAAAACGCCTTGCCCAACAGGTGCATGAGCCGTGAATATGGTATACTTCTCGCCATGGAAGAATCGAACGCCAGCCAAATGAGAGCTGAGAGAATGCCCAACGTGTCGGGTAAAGGGGTTGTCTGCATTTTGAGAGACGATCATTTCAAGCGTGGCGTGAAGAAGGGGTCTGGTGCATGAAGACGCTTTCCGTCGTCATCCCCTGCTACAACGAAGCGGCAACGCTCAAGGAGATCGTCGCGGAAGTCAAGTCGCTTGCGTCGGACAGCCTCGCGCTTGAGATCCTGATCGTCGACGACTGCTCGACGGACGACAGCCGTCGCGTGGCCGAGGAGCTGGCGGCGGCGGATCCGTCCGTGCGCGTCCTCTGCCATGCGGTCAACCAGGGCAAGGGCGCCGCGCTCAAGACGGGCTTCCTGTCGGCGACGGGCGACTACGTCTGCGTACAGGACGCGGATCTCGAATACGATCCGCACGACTACCTGAAGATGCTGAAGCCGATGGTCGAGGGACGCGCCGACGTGGTCTTCGGCTCGCGCTATCTTCAGCAGCACGAGCGCCGGGTGCTGCGGTGGTGGCATTCGACGATGAACAGGTTCCTGACGCTGTGTTCAAATGTCCTGTCCGATCTGGCGCTGACGGACATGGAGACGTGCTACAAGCTGTTTACGGCCGAAGTCATCCGCGAGATCGCGCCGCGCCTGAAGGAGCGGCGGTTCGGCTTCGAGCCCGAATGCGTGGCGTATGTCGCGCAGGGCATGCGCCAGCGCGGCTGGCACGTCTACGAGTGCGCGATCCGCTATCGTCCGCGCTCGTTCCGCGAGGGGAAGAAGATCGGCTGGCGGGATGGCGTGCGTGCGCTCTGGTGCATTTTCCGCTACAACGTCCTGGAGCGCGCATGAAGAGGCCGCTTGTCATCGGAGTGGTCGTTTTCCTGTTGGCGCTGGCGATTGCGCTGGCCGTCACGTGCATCTGCTCGCCGACGGATCACTACGACTTCAGCCTGCGGATGAACGAGCTGGCCTGTGTTCGGCAGAGGGTCAACCCGTACGACGTGTGGCAAGGCGCGGTGGACTTGCCGCCCTACTATCCGAACACGCATGTCGGCGAGCCTCCTGCCGGGTGCACGAGGCAGGTGAACGCCTATGCGCCGTGGGCGTACGTGGCGATGCTGCCGATTTCGCTCCTGCCCGAAGGCTGGGATTGGGCCGCCTACTGCATCTTGATGGGATTGTCGTTCGCGCTCCTCTTGTGGCTTCCGACGCGCATGGAGACGGCGGAGCCGTTTCTTCAGGCGGCGCTGCCCCTGTTGGCCGTCTCCTATCCGATCTGGTCGAACACGGCCGTCGGCAACTTCGCGCTCATTGTGCTGGCGGCCTCCGTGGCGATGGCGTGGGCGCTCGATCGCGGACATGACGCCTTGGCCGGCCTTTGCTGGTCGGTTGCCCTGCTGAAGCCCCAGATTGGCTTGGCGTTTGCGATTCCCCTGCTGCTGCGACGGAAGTGGACGGCCATTTCTGTCGCGGGCGGCCTCTGCCTGTTGCTGTCGCTGGTCGCCGCCGTGATTTGCCGGTCGTCGGTCGTCGGCATGCTCCTTCAGGGGCCGGCGGCGAACACGAGTTTCTTCTTGGGCTGCGGCACGTGGCCGTATTTCCTTTGCTCCGAGGCGACGCGCGGATGCGACATCCTCGCCGGCCTCGTGGTCGGTGCGCTCGTCTGCGCGGCGATGACGTGGCGGATGCGGAAGGAGCGGGACTGGTTCGTCTTCCTGATGCCGGCGGCCATCACGTCGTGCTGCTGGACGTACACGCAGGCGTACAGCCACGCGATGGGCTGGTTCGTGGCGTTCTCGCTCGTGCGCGCGCTTTTGCGCGCGCCGTCGTCGCGTTTCCTCTGGTGCCTCGCGGGGCTGGCCGGGCTTTCGCTCTCGCGGGCCTTCCTCGCGGCGCACGGCCTGTGCGCGTTCGTCGGCTGGCCGTTCCCGCTGTCGGAGTACGCCTTCCGGTGCGTCGATTCGCTCAACTCGACGCTTTCGCTCGCCCTCGCCGCCGTCCTGTGCGGCGCGCTGGGCGTTCGGCCGCCGGACTCTGCCCGTCAGGCAGGCCGGAATCGCGCATCGTTCGCCCTGCGGCGGATTGATGTGACGGCCTTGCGCGCCGTGGCGAAGGCGAGCGTCAGGTTGTAGCCGCCGGTCGGGCCGTCGATGTCCATCACCTCGCCCGCGAAGGAGAGGCCGGGGACGAGTTTCGACTGCATCGTGTGCGGGTCGATCTCGTCCGTCGACACGCCGCCCAGGGTGACGATCGCCTCCTTGACGGGACGCGGCGTGAGGTCGGTGAACGTCAGGCGGCTGTGCCCGAACCAGACTTCGAGGGAGAGGTCTGGGCGTTCGGTAGGTCTGGACGTTTGGGAGGTCTTGGCGTTGCGTCGGGCGTGCTCGATGAACCGCTGGGCGTTGTAGATCGCCGCGCCGCTGAGGCCGAAGCGTTCGCAGTCGACTTCGCCCCGGTAGTCGAAGAGGACCTGTCCCGTTGGCGCGAGGACCTTGACGCGGCCGTCGTCCTCGAAGCGGCGTCCGGCGAGGCGCGTGACGCGCGGATCGTCCGTCTCCAGCCCGATGAGGCCGGGGCGGTACGGCACGACTGAATGGCCGAGCGCGCGGGCGAAGTTCTGCCCGTCGCCGACCGAGCCGGTCTTCGGATAGCTGACGCCGCCCGTCGCGAGCAGGACGTTCTCGGCGAGCAGGTCGAAGTTCCGCGTCGAGACGACGAATCGCGCGCCGTCGTGTCCCGTGGCGCGGATCGCCGTGACAGGGGCGTTGGTCAGGATCGGCACCTCCTCGTCGCGCAGGAGGTCGCCGAAGGCGTGCAGGATGGTCGCGGCCTTGCCGTCGGCGGGGAACATGCGACCGTCGGGCATCCGCCGGAGCGGCACGCCGAGCGACTTGAATCCGGCGATGATCTGGCGCGGCGGGCATTCGCGGATCGCCTCGGCGACGAAGCGGGACACGCGCTCGTCGGCCGGGCCGCAGGCGAGATCGCGCAGGAACTGCTCGGCGGAGATGTCCTTCGTGAAGTTGCAGCGGCCGTTTGCGGTCATCAGCACCTTCGAGCCGAGGCGGGCCTTGCGTTCGAGGAGGGCGCACGGGATGCGGCGCTCGGTCGCGACGGCGGCGGCGAAGAGCCCGGCGGCACCGCCGCCGACGATGGCCAAGGTGACGGGTTTGGAGTCCATGCGGATTGAGGTCTGATTGGCTCGGGCGGCTGGATTCGAACCAGCGACCAATTGATTAACAGTCAACTGCGCTACCACTGCGCCACGCCCGAATGTCAATTGAAGCTGAACTAACGTTCAATGGCGCGTAGTATATCATAATCTTCGCCGCATGTGCAAGTGGGGACTGAAATTTTGGTATAATACGGCCATTCTTATGAAAGCGAAGACATTTATCGATCAGGTCGAGGTGCTCGTCCGCTCCGGCAAGGGCGGCGACGGGAAGACGTCCATGCGCCGCGAGGCGCTTGTCGCGTTCGGCGGGCCGGACGGCGGCGACGGCGGGCGCGGCGGCGACGTCGTCTTCGCGGCGTCCGAGCACGTCAACTCGCTCCTGTCGCTCTACTACGACCCGAAGTGCTACGCGCAGGACGGCGCGCCCGGGCAGGGCCAGAAGATGTTCGGCAAGCGCGGCAAGGATCTCGTCGTGCCCGTGCCGCTCGGCACCGAGGTCTACGACGCCGAGACGGGCGAGCTCGTCGCCGACGTCACCGAGCCCGGCCAGCGCGTCATCGTCGCGAAGGGCGGCGCGGGCGGCTTCGGGAACGTCCACTTCAAGAGCTCCGTCAACCAGGCGCCGACCGAGCATACGCCCGGCGGGCCGTGCGAGGAGCGGCGCCTCCGGCTGGAGCTGAAGTCGATTGCGGACGCGGGGCTCCTCGGCTTCCCGAACGCGGGCAAGAGCTCGCTCCTCGCGGCGCTTTCGGCGGCGACGCCGAAGATCGCGTCCTATCCGTTCACGACGCTGAACCCGATCGTCGGCACGGTTGTCTACGACGACTACGCGAAGGTGCGCCTGGCGGACGTGCCCGGCATCATCGAGGGCGCGGCGAAGGGCGTCGGCCTCGGCCTCGCGTTCCTGAAGCACCTGGAGCGCTCGAAGGTTCTCGTCTACGTCATCGACCTGGCGGGGACGGACAACCGCGAGCCGTGGACGGACTACGAGATCCTCAAGAGGGAGATCGAGGCGTATTCGGTCGAGCTCGCGGAGCGTCCGGCCCTCGTCGTCGTGAACAAGCTCGACACGGAAGCCGCCCGCGAGAACCTGCCGCGCTTCGTGAAGGAGACGGGCGTCGAGCCGATCGCCGTCTCGTGCACGACGCGCGAGGGGCTGGACGCCTTCAAGGACGCGCTGCGCGCGCTCGTCAACCCGAAGGCGAAGTTCCACCACACGCACGCCGACGCGCCCGACCTCTCCGAGATGCCCGACACGACGGGCGACGAGATCCCGGCGGAGGCCCTGAAGTTCGCGACGTTCCTGAAGCTGGAGAAGCCGAAGGCGAAGTCGCACCCCTCGCGCGGCAACATCCACTGAGGCCGAATCGCTTTTCGCGCTGCGACAGTAGGCGGTCTCGAACTTGAGCGCTGGCGCGCGAACACGAAACGGCGTTGCCGCGAGACCGCGCTTTGCGCGGCCGAGGTCGCGCCTTGCTGTGCGATACGAAGCCGTCCGTCGAGGCACAAAAAGGCTTGCTCGCCCGTCTTGGAGCTCCGCTGGCACGGGTGTCCCGCCTCGCGCAGGGCCGCAGGGCGTGGGGTGTCCGTGCGGTTGATTCCACGCGATGGATTTAGTATCATATCCTCTCACGAACTTCCGCCCGGGGCGTGCGGAACTCGCTTAACGAACGACATCAAGGCAAAAGAATGGAAAACGTTGAAGCTGTTGACGGGCTGAACGACACGTGCGGCCTCGGCCTGAAGAACCTGGCGCTCGCGACGCTGGCGGGGGGAGTCGCCGCCGTGGCGATTCTCGTCTGGGGCATTCCCGGCCTCGACCCCGCGATGTGGAGCGAGGCCGCCGTCGCCGCGCGGATCCGTCCGCCGCAGGCGATCTTCCCCGGCTTCTGGCGCATCGTCTCGGTCGGCCTCTTCTCCGCGTTCGGCGTGAGCGGCGCGCTCCGCATCCTCACCTTCGCCGGTGCGGCCCTTGGCGGCGTCGCCGTCGCGCTCGCCTACCTGATCGTGCGCCAGGCGCTCGCGCTTCTCGTCCGCACGGGGCGGCCGTATGCCGTCTGGAGCGACCGCATCGCGCCGTTCTTCGCGTTCGTCGCGGCGGTCCTCTTCGGCCTGAGCGACCCGCTTTCGCGCATCGCGCGCGTCCTCTCGCCGTCCCTGCTGCGCCTCGCGGCCGTCCTCCTCGTCGTCCACCTCGCGCTGCGCTGGCTCGCGGCCGGCGGACGCTGGCGGCTCTTCCCGTGCGTCGCGCTGATGGGCCTGCTCGCGGCGGAGACGCCGTTCGGCTTCCTTCTGCCCGTCCTCTTCATCGGCGCGTACGTCCTCGTCTGGCATGGCGTCGTCGACGGCCTCTTCCCGAAGCCGGAGAAGCTGCCCGAGCCGGACGAGCTGCCAAAGTGGCGCATGTTCTTCCTCTTCTTCGGCTCGCTGGCGCTCGCGGCGTACCTGAACGCGGCGGAGTTCGTCTCGCTCGGCGGCGCCGCGGCCAACGGCTGGGGCGCGAACGACGTCTACTTCCGCTATGCGGGCGGCTACTGGCGCGTCTTCGCGGGCGCGGCGAGCGTCGTCGGTTGGGTGCTGGGCCTCGTCTTCGGCGTGCTGCCGCTCCTCGTCGCGCTGAAGGTCTTCCCGATGGTCACGCGCGACGACCGCCCGATGCCGTTCGGCCTTGGCGTGCTGCTCTTCCTCGTCGGGATGCTCGCGGTCATGCAGTGCGGCGCGCTGCCCGCCGCGCGGTTCTGGACGTTCACGAAGGACATCGTGCTCGTGCAGAGCGGCTTCCTGCTCGCGTTCTTCGCGTTCTGTGCGATGGTCGCGTTCGCGCTCTTCGGCGCGGCGTTCGCCTTCGAGTGCCAGCGCACGTACCTCGGCGAGGGCGAACGGCGCCCGGGCGCCCTCCTGCGCGGGCTCGTGCCGTGCCTGACGGTCGCCGTCGTCGCGCTCGCGTGCCGGACGGTGCCGAAGCCGGTCGAGACGGAAATGCAGCGCATCGTCGACGATGCGGTGCGCGAGACGGTCGCGGAATGCGCCGGCGCGAAATACCTCTTCACGGACGGCCATCTCGACGCGGCGGTCGAGCTGTGCGCGAAAGACCGGGGACAGGCCCTCTACGCGCTCAACATGATGTCCGGCGCGCGCGCGTGGGAATGCGCGGTGCGGTCGCGTCCGTTCGCGCCCGAGACGGACGACTGGCGGAACGCGCAGACGGGCATCCCGGCGCTCCTGCGCATCTGGGCCGGCGAGAAGCCCGGCGGCATGGACGAGGCGGCGATCCAGCTCGGCTTCGAGTTCTGGAAGCGCGAGCGCAAGCCGCTGCCGACGCTCTCCGGCATGGTCGCGCGCGAGAAGGGGCTGGACGCGGCGGCGGCCCAGGCCGGCATCGCGCGGGCAAAGGCCCTCGCCGACCGCATCCTCGCGCTCGCGCCGAAGACGGAGGCGGCCGACCCGTCGCCCGCGCTCGCGAGCGCGTTCTCGGCCGTCTCGTGGCGGATCTCGCGCTTTGCGCGCATCCGCGAGGACGCGGAGCTCGCCAATGACCTTGACGAGTCGAACACGGCCCTGAAGAAGATGCTGTCCGTCATCGAGCAGGAGCGCCAGCGGACGTTCCTGCAGATGACGCCGCGCGAGGGGCTGCAGATCGCCCTGCGGCGCGCGAACTTCGCGGAGGCGCGCCGCTACGCCGCCGCCGTCCTGCGCGCGAACGAGGACGACGCCGAGGCGAACTTCGCGATGGGCATGAGCTCGCTGACGGGCAACCGCTACGCGGATGCCGAGCGCTACCTGGGCCGCTGCCTCAAGGCGCGGCCCAACGAGCCGGCGGTGCTGAACAACCTCTCGATCGTCTGCCGCAAGCTCCGCCGCTACAAGGAGGCGGAGGACTACGCGCGCCGCGCGCTGAAGATCCTGCCGGACTCGCCCGAAGTCAGGCAGACGCTCGCCGACGCCCTCAAGAAGGCCCCGTAAGCAACATGGAACGAACGACTTTCCCCGTTGGACTCTACGAAGTCAACTGCACGATCCTGAACGTCGGCGGACAGGCACTGGTCGTCGATCCCGGCGCGGACGCCGCACGGATTGCCGCGGCGCTCGAGCAGGCGAAGCTCACGCCGGCGGCCATCCTCCTGACCCACGCCCACTTCGACCACATCGGCGGCGTCCCCGGCCTGTTGGCGCGTTACCCGGCGCTGCCCGTGCTTGTGGGCGCGGCCGACGTGCCGGTGCTGACGCATCCGATGAACCAGCTGCCGCCCGACTATCCGCCGGTGCCGCGTCCGCCGACGCTCGTGACGACAGACCGGCGCGACACGCTCGCCGTCTTCGCGCCGGGCGGCGCGTATGCGGAGCTTCGGGTCATTGAGACGCCCGGCCACACGCCCGGCGGCGTCTGCTACTACTTCCCGGGTGACGGGCTGCTGCTGTCGGGCGATACGCTGTTTGCGGGGTCCGTCGGGCGCACCGACTTCCCCGGCGGCGACATGGCGACGCTGCGCGCTTCGCTCCGCAAGCTGACGGCGTTGCCGGACGACACGTGCGTCATTCCGGGGCACGGCCCGTTCACGACGCTGGCGGACGAGAAGCGCGGCAATCCGTTCCTGCGGTAGCTTCGCGCGCAAGCGCGGCGAAGAACGTCCGCAGCTTCGCGACCGACTTGACGCCGCGCGCCGACTCGAGGCTGCCGGAGACGTCAATGACGTCCGGCCGCTGCGCCAGCGCCGCCGCGAGATTCGCCTCTGAGAGGCCGCCCGCGAGGACGGCCTTGAACTTGCCGCGCCGCAGCGTCGTCTCGCCGTCGCCGTGCGACGAGTCGAAGAGGACGGCATCGCCCGCGGCGCCGCCCGCGAGCGTCCAGACCTCCAGGCCCGCGGCGCGAAGCGCGGCGACGTCTTCGGCCGTCGCCCGACGGTGCAGCTGCACGACGTCGAGACCGCACGCGCGGACGGTTCGCAGGATCTCCGGCACGGCCGCCGTCGTGAACACGCCGACGCACCGTGCCGTTCCCGCCAGGTTCGCCCGCATCGCCCGCACGGCCTCGGCGGTCACGCGGCGCGGGCTCCCCTCGGCGAAGATGAAGCCGAGACAGTCCGCGCCGAGCCGTTCGGCCTCGGCGGCGAACGCGGCGTCGTTCACGCCGCAGACCTTGACGCCGACCTTCCGCACCACCGCTTCCTCCACCTCTTCCTTTTTCTTTTTCCTTTTTCCTTTTTCCCTCAGACCTTCGGCAGGCCCGCGAAGCCGCGCGCGAGGTCGGCGTCCGTCGGGATCGTGTCGCTCATCGTGCCGTCGTTGTACTTGCCGTAGGCGACCATGTCGAAGTAGCCCGTGCCGGTGAGGCCGAAGACGATCGTCTCCGCGCGCCCCGTCTCCTTGCAGCGCAGGGCCTCGTCGATCGCCGCGCGGATCGCGTGCGCCGACTCGGGCGCGGGCAGCGTCCCCTCCGTGCGCGCGAAGAACGTCGCCGCCTCGAAGACCTTCGTCTGCTCGACGCTCGTCGCCTCCATGAGCTTCTGGTCGTAGAGCTCCGAGAGCATCGAGCTCATGCCGTGGTAGCGGAGGCCGCCCGCGTGGCTGGCGGACGGGATGAAGCCGCTCCCCAGCGTGTACATCTTCGCGAGCGGGCACACCCTGCCCGTGTCGCAGAAGTCGTAGGCGTACCGGCCGCGCGTCAGCGACGGGCAGCTCGCCGGCTCGACGGCGACGATCCGGTAGTCGGCCTCGCCGCGCAGCTTCTCGCCCATGAACGGCGCGATGAGGCCGGAGAGGTTCGAGCCGCCGCCCGCGCAGCCGATGATGACGTCGGGCGTGACGCCGAGCTTCTTCAGCGCGGCCTGCGTCTCCAGACCGATGATCGACTGGTGCAGGCAGACCTGGTTGAGGACGCTGCCCAGGAGGTAGCGCGCGTTCGGCCGCTTCAGCGCCGACTCGACCGCCTCGGAGATCGCGCAGCCGAGCGAGCCGGTCGTGCCGGGGAACTCGGCGTTGATCTTGCGGCCGACGTCCGTCGTCATCGACGGCGAGGGCGTGACGTCCGCCCCGTAGGTGCGCATGACCTCGCGGCGGAACGGCTTCTGCTCGTAGGAGCACTTGACCATGAAGACGTGGCACTTCAGGCCGAAGAACGCGCTCGCCATCGAGAGGGCCGTGCCCCACTGGCCCGCGCCCGTCTCGGTCGTGACGTCCGTGAGGCCCTGCGCCTTCGCGTAGTAGGCCTGGGCGATCGCGCTGTTGAGCTTGTGCGAGCCGGACGTGTTGTTGCCCTCGAACTTGTAGTAGATCTTCGCGGGCGTGCCGAGTGCCTTCTCGAGGAAGGTCGCGCGGACGAGCGGCGAGGGGCGGTACATCTTGTAGAACGCCCGCACGGGCTCCGGGATCGGGATGTGTGCGGTCGTGTCGTCCAGCTCCTGGCGGACGCACTCCTTGCAGAAGACGTGCTCGAGCTCCGCCGCCGTGACGGGCTGGAGCGTCGCCGGGTTCAGGAGCGGCGCGGGCTTCTTCTTCATGTCCGCGCGCATGTTGTACCACGCCGTCGGCAGCTCCGACTCGCTCAGGTAGGTCTTGTAGGGTTCGTTGTCCATTTTCGTTTCCGTTCCTTTGAAACGGCAGTTTACCAAAAGGTTTCGCGTCTTGTCAATCCCGACCCAAATTTCGTCCGAAATGTGGTATAATTTACCAATTCAAGTTGCACGCAACTCAAGGAGCGCTCGAAAAATGGAGAAGACTGTCATCGTCAATGCCCACGTGATCTCGCCGGATGTGGATCTCGAAAACGCCACGATCGTCATCGCGGACGGGCGGATCCGGCAGGTGTCCGCGAGGAAGGTCGCGGCGAAGGCCAGCCGGGACACGACGGTCGTCGACGTGCGGGGGCAGTACGTGATGCCGGGCTTCATCGACGTCCACACGCACGGCGCGCAGGGGCATGACTTCTGCGACGCCGACCCGCAGGCGATTTTCGCGCTCGCGCAGGCGAAGCTGCAGGAGGGCGTGACGACGTTCCTGCCGACGACGCTCACCGTCTCGCACGAGGAGCTGCTGGTCGCGGCGGGGAACGCGAGGGGGTACGCCGAGGCGGGCCAGCCCTACGCGAAAGTTCCGGGCATCCACCTCGAGGGGCCGTTCATCAACGTGAAGTGCTGCGGCGCGCAGAACCCGAAGTACGTCCGCAAGCCGTCCGTGAAGGAGCTCAGGGAGATCGCGAAGGTCTATCCCGTCCGCCAGGTCTCCTACGCCGTCGAGGCGGAAGGCGGCGCGGCGTTCGCGAAGGCATGCTTCAGGCTGGGCGTCGTGCCGAGCTGCGGGCACACGGCCGCGAAGATGAAGGACCTGGCGGCCGCCTACCGAAACGGGCTGCGGCACATGACGCACTTCTGCAACCAGATGACGCCGCTCCACCACCGCGAGATCGGCATGGTCGGCGCGGGCTTCCTCATCGACGACCTCAACACCGAGGTGATCTGCGACCGCATCCACCTCTGCGACGACATGCTGCGCCTGATCTTCACGCGGCGCTCGCTCGAACACGTGCAGATGATCACGGACTCGCTGCGCTGCTCGCACTGCAGGGACGGGTACGCCTTCGAGATGGGCGGCCTGAAGGTCCTCCTCAAGGACGGCGAGGCGCGGCTCGTGGAGGGCAACAACCTCGCGGGCTCGACGCTCTGGATGGGCGACGGGCTGAAGAACGTCCATGACGTCACGGGCATTCCGCTCAAGGACCTCGTGCGCACGACGGCGTGGAACCAGGCGATCGAGCAGGGCTGGGGCGGCGAGCTCGGCAAGGTCGAGCGGGGCTACCGCGCCGATCTCGTCGTCATCGACCCGCGCAGCTGGAAGCCGTCAGCCGTCTTCGTTGACGGCGAGCAGCGGATTTGATACAATACACACCAATCTGCGATTTGGAGGGATGGCTGAGTGGCTGAAGGCAGCGGTTTGCTAAATCGTCGTACGGTCTAATCTCCGTACCGGGGGTTCAAATCCCCCTCCCTCCGCCAATTTCCCGTTTGTCGTCACACGTTCGGTCGAAAATATGGTATAATAACCGAACCACTTGACAAGGTGCAGTCGGGTGAATTGTAGACTGGAGTGACTATGGCAAAAATGAAGAAGCCGGGCAGACGAGCGGCGGGCGCGAAATCCGCTGCGGGAGGTCCGGCGAAAAAGGCGGCGAAGCGGGGGGCGTCCAAGGCGCTTGAGATGGGCGACGCCGTCGATGGGCTTGACGACGACATGCCGCCCGGCGAAGACGAGTCGGAAGACGTCGAGACGATCGACCAGACGTTCGACACCGAGCTGCTGGCGACGGAGGTCGAGCGCACGGAGGCCAAGGCGAAGGCCGAGGAGGCCGTCGACGAGGACGTGCCGCCGATGCCGGCGGTGGCGATGGACGAGTCGGCCGACGCGTCCGACGCCGACACGGTGCTGCCGTCGATGGAGGGCATGTCGATCCTTCGCGAGACGGAGCTCAACGACGTCATCCAGGACGTGAAGCGCCGCAGCGAGGCGAACGGCGGCTACATCACCTACGAGGAGCTCAACCAGATCCTGCCGTCGAACATCGTCGACGCGATCCAGAGCGACAAGTACCTGAAGATCCTCGAGGCGCTGGGCGTCCAGGTCCTGCGCGAGGAGGACGTGAAGAAGTACCTCGACGCGAAGAACGCGAAGGCGACCGACCCGAAGGCGCGCTCGTCCGACATGATCGAGGACCCGATCCGCATGTACCTGCACCAGATGGGGCAGGTGCCGCTGCTCAAGCGCGAGGAGGAGGTCGAGATCTGCGCGATCATCGAGGACGCGGAGGCGAAGACGAAGGACATGTTCAACCGCTTCCTCTTCGTGCCGTCGATGTACGCCTCGCTGCTCGACAAGCTGGAGGGGCAGCGCGAGCGCTTCGACCGCATCGTGACGGACAAGTTCGACGACAACCGCGACGCCTACATGGAGCTGATCCCGCAGTTCCGCAAGGAGATCAAGGACGTCGACCGCCGCCTGCGCGAGGCGAGCGCGAAGTACCTCTCGGTCATCGCCCAGGCGGACGCGTCGCCGACGATGGTGCGCGGCGCGGAGAAGGGGCTGGCGAACGCGCGCGCGGCGCTGCGCAAGTGCTTCGACGACCTCAGCTACAAGCAGAAGGTCCTCGAGACGCTGTGCGCGGACGCGGACGAGCGCATCTACCTACCGTACCGCGCGCTCGTGGCGAAGCAGGCGCGCCTGCTGCAGCAGCGGCCCTCGAAGCGGCGCGAGGAGGAGCTGAAGGCGGTGCGCGCGGCGATGGCCCAGAAGGAGGCCCTCTTCGGCATGCCCGGCGAGGAGTTCGTCTCGACGTTCTCCGAGCTGCGCACGATCCTGAAGAAGGGGCAGGTCGCCCGCACGCGGATGGTCGAGGCGAACCTGCGCCTCGTCATCTCGATCGTCAAGAAGTACATGAACCGCGGGCTCTCGTTCCTCGACCTCATCCAGGAGGGGAACACCGGGCTCATGAAGGCGGTCGAGAAGTTCGAGTACAAGCGCGGGTACAAGTTCTCGACGTACGCGACGTGGTGGATCCGCCAGGCGGCGACGCGCGCGATCGCCGACCAGGCGCGGACGATCCGCATCCCCGTGCACATGATCGAGACGATCAACAAGCTCATGCGCGTCCAGAAGCGGCTGATCCAGAAGCTTGGCCGCGAGCCGAACGAGCAGGAGCTGTCGCAGGAGATGGACATGCCGCCGGACCAGGTCCGGGCGGTCAGGCGCATGGCCCAGCAGCCGATCTCGCTGCAGTCGAAGGTCGGCGACAGCGACGACGCGCACTACGGCGACTTCATCCCCGACCTCTCGAGCGAGAACCCGTTCGAGGTGACGGAGGGGCACCTGCTTCAGGAGCGGCTGCAGGACATCCTGAACACGCTGACGGACCGCGAGCGGCAGGTCGTGAAACTCCGCTTCGGGCTTATCGGCGGGTACAGCCGGACGCTGGAGGAGGTCGGCCGGCTCTTCAACGTCACGCGCGAGCGCATCCGCCAGATCGAGGCGAAGGCGCTGCGCAAGCTCCGCCACCCGAGCCGGATGAAGTCGCTCGGCGACTACAAGAACAGCTGAGCGAGAGAAAGTAGAAGTAAAAAATAAAAGTAAGAAGTAAGAAGTAAAAAGTAAGAAGTAAGGAGAAAAATGAACTGCATCAACGGAATCATCGAACTGTTCAAGAACTGCCAGACGTCCTGCCCGGCCATCGCCTTGGCCGTCGTGGCCTTCGTTCTCGGCGCCATTGTGGCGATCCTCGTCGCGAAGATCTTCTGCCCGTGCGGCAAGAAGACCTGCGGCAAGAAGGTCGACGCGCGCAAGGGCCAGAAGAAGGAGGAGCGGCCGTTCGAGAAGCGCAAGCCGCATCCCGCCCCGGCGGACGGCTCGGTCGAGATCTACGTCGGCAACCTCAGCTATGACATGACCGAAGACCAGCTCCGCAAGGAATTCGAGGCGTTCGGCACGGTCAACTCGGCGCGGCTCATCCTCAACAAGTTCAACGGCAAGTCCAAGGGCTTCGGCTTCGTCCAGATGCCGAACCGCTCGGAGGCCGAGAAGGCGTGCGAGGCCCTGAACGACAAGGAGGTCTTGGGCCGCAAGATGAAGTGCAACGAGGCGAAGAACCTCATTTGAGAAATGATCGAATTGTCGAATAATCGAATAATCGAATTGTCGAATTGTTGAATGGACGAGTTCGGGAGGCGATCAGATGGCGAAGGCGCTGGTACCGTTGGCGAAGGGGTTTGAGGAAGTCGAGGCCGTGACGATCGTCGACGTTCTCCGTCGCGGCGGCGTCGAGGTCGTGATGGCGTCCGTCCGGGAGTCGGCCGAGGTTGTCGGCGCGCACGGCCTTCCGATGAAGGCTGACGCGCGGCTGGCGGACGTCGCGGACGGCGACTTTGACGCGATCGTCCTGCCGGGCGGCGGCGAGGGCACCGAGAACCTCAAGAACTCGGACTTGCTCATCCGCCGTCTCCGGCGTCAGAATGACGAGGGCAAGCTCCTCTGCGCGATCTGCGCGGCGCCGACCGTGCTTGTCGAGGCGGGCGTGCTTGCCGAGGGCCTGCACGTGACGTGCTATCCGACCTGCCAGGTGGAGCTGGACCGCCCGTGGACGCCCGTGCCGGTCGTCGCGGACGGCAACGTCATCACCGGGCAGGCGCCGGGCTCCGCGCTCCTCTTCGCGCTTGTCGTCCTCCAGTCGCTGACCGACGAGAAGACGGCGAAGCGCGTCGCCCGCGGCATGGTGACGGACGTCCTCGTCTGATGTTCCGCCGCCTGTCCATCTCGTCCTTCAGGTTCTTCCTCGCGGGGAAGGGCCTTTCTTTTCAGACGGGCAAGCATTTCGGGCTGGCGCTGCTCGTCGGCACGCTCGCCGGATTCGTCGTCGTGGCGTTCCGCTTCCTGATTGACCTCGGCTTCGCGTGGATCTTCGACCCCGCCGCCGCGTCGGGTCTCCGCTGGCTGTTCGTCGCCCTCCCGCCCGCCGGCGCGCTCGCGGGCTACCTGCTCATCCGCCGCTTCGACTCGCTGGAGCACGCGCGCGGCACGGACAGCGCGATTCTCGCCTACCACCGCCGCTGCGGCTACGTGCCGCCGGCCGTGCTGCCGGTGAAGTCTGTCGCCTCGGTGCTGACGATCGCCTCCGGCGGCTCGGCCGGCTACGAAGGCCCGGTCACGCTCCTCGGCGCGGCGTGCGGCAGCCTTGTCGCCTCGTGGTTCTCCCTGCCGGCGCGCGCGCGGCGCATCCTGATGACGGCCGGCATCTCCGCCGGCATTGCGGCGCTCTTCCAGGCGCCGCTCGCGGGCGCGATCTTCGGCTTCGAGGTCCTCTACTCGTCGAGCGACGTCGAGTACGAGTGCCTGCTGCCGTGCTTCACGGCGGCGACGGTCGCCTACACGGTCTTCGCCTGCTTCTACGGGTGGGGGACGCTCTTCCAGATGCCGAACGTCGCCTACGAGAACGGGCTGCGCCTCCTGCCGTACTTCGTCCTCGCGCTCGTCGTCACGTTCGGCGCGCGCTTCTACATCCGCTTCTTCACCTCGACCGAGCGCGCGTTCGCGTCCCTGCCCGTGCCGGGCTGGCTGCGCGTCGTCCTGGGCGGGCTTGCCACGGGGCTTCTCGGCCTGCTGGTTCCCGCGATTCTCGGCACGAGCTATCCCGTCATCCAGCAGGTGCTGTCGGGCGGTTCGCTCGCGCTTCCGGCGCTTGCGGCCCTCTTCTTCGCGAAAGTCGTCGCGACGTCCTTCACCGTCGGGAGCGGCGGGTCGGGCGGCGTCTTCGCGCCGGCGCTCGTCTGCGGCGGCGCGCTCGGCGCGGCGGTCGGCCGGGTCTTCGCCGCCGTTCTCCCGGCGTCGTTCGGCATCCAGCCGGCGGCGTTCGCGCTCGTCGGCATGGCGGGCTTCCTCGCCTCGTCCATCCGCACGCCGATGGCGGCCATCGTGATGGTCGCGGAGATCTCCGGCAACCACGGCCTCCTCGTGCCGGCGATGTGGGTCTGCGGCATCTCCTTCTGGCTCAACAACGGCTGGTCGCTCTACCGCAGCCAGCCGCACAGCCGCGAGACGTCGCCCGTGCACCGGACGCTGCTCTGACCGTTCCGGCCGCGGCATGGCGGACCGGGCGAGACGCTGCGCGGCAGAGAGACGGACTGCGTGTCCGAAGATATGCTATAATCTTCGCCTGTCCATGAAAGGCGGAGGAGAGAGCATGAGAGGCAAAGTCCTTTTTTCGGTTCTGGCGGTCTATGCGCTTGGCGCGCTTGCGGTCGAACCGCTGCGCTATGACGTGACGGCCGACCGCGCGGGTTGCGTGGCCCGCTGCGGCGAGCGGACGACATTCACCGTCACCATCACGGGCACGAACGGGTTACCCGTCACGGCGGGCACGGTTCGGGCGACGCTCGACAACTTCGGGACGCAGCAGGTCGCCGTTGCCACGTGGGATCTCGCGGCGACGAACGTCTTCACGCTCGCGGGGCAGCTGGACGCGCCGGGCTTCCTGCGCATCCGCTTTTCGCCGGCGCCAGAAGGAAAGGGCGCGAAGGTCTGGAGCGTCGCCTACGAGCCGGAGAGGATTGGCAAGGGCAGCCCGTCGCCCGCCGACTTCGACGCCTACTGGGCGGGCGAGCGGGCGCGGCTTCGGCGCGAGGTGCCGCTCGACCCGCAGGTCGTGCGCGTGCCGGAACGCTGCACGGCAACGTTCGACTTCTTCCGCGTGTCGTTCGCGACATTCGGCCGTCGCGTCTACGGCTACTTGAGCGTGCCGACGGACACGGCGAGGGCGCCGTTCCCTGCGCACGTCGAAGTCAATGCGGCGGGCTTCGGCGGCTGGACGAACGACCTGAACGGGCGTCCCGACGCGATTTGCCTGCGGATGAGCGTCTATCCGTTCGAGCCGGACTGGCGGTGGCAGGCGCGCGGCCTCAAGCGCACGTACGACGCGCTGAATGCGGCGTGCGAGGCGAAGTGCGGGTGCGGCTACTCGTGCGCGGGCATCGCCGTCTCGCGCGAGGACTACTTCTTCCATCCGGTCCTGCTCGGCATCGACCGCGCGGTCGACTGGCTCGCGGCGCGTCCCGACGTCGACCGGTCGCGCTTCGTCTACGAGGGCACGTCGCAGGGCGGCGGCTTCGGGCTCTACCTGACGGGGCTCAACCATGCGTTCACGCGCGCGGCGTTCTACGTGCCGGCGATCACGGACACGATGGGCTACCTGAAGGGACGCCAGAGCGGCTGGCCGCAGATCGTCGAGAACAACTCGAAGACGCCGGCGGCGCGGGCCGCCGCCGAAAGGTGGGCGCCGTACTTCGACGGGGCGAACTTCGCCGCGCGCATCGCGTGCCCCGTGCGTGTCGCCGTCGGCTTCTCGGACACGACATGTCCGCCGGCGGCGGTCTACGCGGCCTACAACGAAATCCGCGTTTCGGACAAGGGCATCGTCCACGGTCTCGGCATGACCCATTCGTGCTTCGGCAAGTTCTATTCCGAGCTGGGCGCGTGGGTGCTGAAATGACTTCATCCTGAAAAGCTGATTCGATCCCTGCGCGACAGTCGGTGCGGACGAACGGCGCGCTGCGGGCAGCAGTCCGCTCCGAGGTCTTTCGCGGGCGCCCGCCGACAATCGCACGGGAGGAGCGAAGGGATCGCCTGTCGCCTCGGCTTTCTCGCTTGCGGAAGCGCATTCCGCCGAGGGGAATGGGTAGGTCCTTCGGACATTGCTTCGCAATCGGCCACGTCTGGTTGACTGACGTGTGGCGACAGGTGCGACTCCCGGAGCGACCCGGATCGAGGCCGCAGGCCGACATAGACGGAGCGCAGCGACGTCCGGGCGGGCGATCTGTCGGGCCGACGGGCCAAGATTCGAACGCCTGTCGCGCAGAGAGAGGATGGCCACGACCCCTTGGCTTCAATTGCGATTTTTTGGTTTACTGCTCTTCGGTGACGCGCAGGATCTCCTTCACGCTCGTCACGCCCTTGAAGACCTTCGCCCAGCCGTCCTCCCGCAGGGTCTTCATGCCCTTCGCGAGCGACAGGTTGCGGATCTGCGTCGCGTTCTCGCGGCGGACGATCGCGCCCTCGATGTCCTCGTCGACCTCCAGCACCTCGAAGAGCGCGCGGCGGCCCTTGTAGCCCGTCTTCGTGCACTTCTCGCAGCCGGCCGGCTCCCAGACCGTCTCGCGTTCCGGCGGCGCGGCGAGCGTGTAGAACTTCCGGTCGAGCGGCACCTCCCGCCGGCAGTTCGGGCAGAGGCGGCGGCAGAGGCGCTGGCCCATGACGCCCGCGACGGCGGACGCGATGAGGAACGGCTCGACGCCCATGTCGATGAGGCGCGGGAACGCGCCCGCCGCATCGTTCGTGTGCAGCGTCGAGAACACCATGTGGCCCGTGAGCGAGGCGTTGATCGCGATCTCGGCCGTCTCGCGGTCGCGGATCTCGCCGACCATGATGATGTCCGGGTCCTGGCGGAGGAACGCGCGCAGGGCCCGCGCGAAGGTCATGCCGATCTCCGCCTGCATCTGCACCTGGTTGATGCCCGCCATGTGGTACTCGATCGGGTCCTCCGCCGTCATGATCCGGACGTCGATCTTGTTCACCTCGGAAAGGAACGAGTAGAGCGACGTCGACTTGCCGGAGCCCGTCGGGCCCGTCACGAGGAAGATGCCGTTCGGGCGGTGGATGATCCTGTCGACGACGGCGTAGTCGCGGTCGTTGAAGCCGAGGTCCTGCATCTTGACGAAGCTGCCGCTCTTCGCCAGGAGTCGCAGCGAGATCGACTCGCCGTAGGCCGCCGGCATCGTCGAGACGCGGATGTCGATGTCCTGCCCGCCGATGCGGATGCCGATGCGCCCGTCCATCGGCAGGCGCTTCTCGGCGATGTCGAGGTTCGCCATGACCTTGATGCGCGAGATGATCGCGGACTTCAGCCGGTTCAGCTGCGGCGGCACATCGACCTTGTGGAGCATGCCGTCGATGCGGTAGCGGATCCGGAGTTCCGTCTCCTGCGGCTCGATGTGGATGTCCGTCGCGCCCTGGCGGTCGGCCTCGGCGATGATCTGGTTGACGAAGCGCACGATCGACGCCTCCTCGCCCATCTCGCCGACGTCGATCTTCGTCATCGCGCCGAACTCCTCGCCGACGTCGTAGCGGCCGTCCTCCAGCATCTTCTCGATCGCCTCGGCGCCGACGCCGTAGAACTTCTTGATCGCCTTCTCGACGTCCTCCCGCGGCGCAAGCGCCGTGCGGACGCGGCAGCCCGCGACGAGCCGCAGCCCGTCCGCCGCCGCCGTGTCGAACGGGTCGGACGCGACCACGGTCAGGGCGTCGGCGTCGACGCGGTAGGGCAGGACGCCGAACTGGTTGACGGCGGAGGCCTGCAGCTTCGCGAGCGCCTCCGGGCTGGGGTTGTGCGATTCGAGGTCGACCGTCTCCAGCCCCAGGGCCTTGCCGACCGCCGCGAGGAAGTCGCGCTCCTTCGCGCCGCCGAACTTGACGGCGGCCTCGGCGAGCCCCATGCCGGGATTCGCCGCGCGCAGCGCGACGATCTTCGCGACCGTCTCGTCGGAGTAGATCCCCGCGCGGCGGAGGATCAGCGCGGAAAGGGAGTCGCTTTTGTTGTGGCGCGTCGCGCCGTCTGGCTTCGCAGTATCCATTCTTCAGGTTCCTTGAAGGCGGAATTATAACAAAAAACGGCCGGCCCGTCTTTGCCAACGTCCGCCGCATTTGCTATAATCTCGTCCCGTTATGGCAGTAGACAGACTTGAAAGAATCAATTCGCTCCTGAAGCGCGTCATCGCCGAGAGCATGTTCACGGTGATGCAGGGCGACACGGTCGCGCCGGGGCTCGTCACCGTGACGGGCGTCGCGTGCGGCAAGGACCTGCGCGACGCGACGGTGCGCGTCTCTGTTTTCGGTGACGACGCGCTGAAGAGGACGGCGCTTCAGCACCTGAAGCACAACGCGCGCAAGTTCCAGGCGATCATCAACCGCGAGGTGCGCCTCAAGTTCACGCCTCGCCTCAACTTCGTGCTCGACCTCTCGCTGGAGAAGGGCGACGAGGTGCTGGCGATCCTGAACAGCCTGCCGAACGCCTGATTCGCGCGCCGCGTCCGATGGTCGTCTGGGTCCAGAATCCGTTCGACAGCCTGCCGGGCGAGGGCTCGCGCAAGATGCGGTTCTGGCTGATGTGCGAGGCGTTCGCCCGCGCCGGCCACCGCGTCACGTTCTGGACGAGCGACTTCAGCCACGCGACGAAGGCGCCGCGCCGGCTCGTCGGCGGGCCGTCCGCCGGCGCGGCGTTCGACGTCCGCCTGATCCCGACGCGGCCCTACGCGCGCAACGTCAGCTGGGCGCGCGTCAGAAGCCATGCGGCCTATGCGCGCGCCTGGCGGCGTCTCGCGACGGCGCCGGGCGTCGAGGCGCCCGACCTGATCGTCTCGTCGATGCCCACGCTGTCGGCGGCCGACGCGGCGCTTGCGCTCGGCCGGCAGTTCGGGGCGCGCGTCGTCCTCGACGTGATGGACGCCTGGCCGGAGACGTTCGAGCGCCTTGCGCCGCCGCCGCTGCGCGGCCTGGCGCGCCTGCTCCTGTGGCCGATGCGGCGGAAGGCGCGCCGGCTCTACCGCGCGGCGGACCGCGTGACGGGCGTCTGCGCGCGCTACCGCGAGCTGACGGGGCGCGCCGACTACTGTCTGGCCTATCACGGAATCGAGCTTGGCTCTTGCGATTTCTCGCGCCCCTCACGTCTCTCACGTCCGCATCTCGGCACCCCCAAAGCCCCTCTTCGCCTCGTCTACGCGGGCAACCTGGGCCGCACCTACGATCTCGCGACGGTCGTCGCGGCGGTGCAGGCGAACCCGGACCTGGAGCTGGACGTCGCGGGGTTCGGCGCGTTCGCCTACGCCTGCCCGCGCGTGCGGATGCATGGCCTTCTGTCCGAAGCCGACCTGCAGAGGCTGCTCGCGGCGGCGGACGTCGGCATCATCCCGATGGCGGCGGACAGCTGGGTGGGCGTGCCCTACAAGTTCTGCGACTACGCGCGGGCGGGGCTTCCCATCGTCTCGTCGCTCGGCGGCGAGTCGACGGCCCTGCTCGAGCGCTACCGCTGCGGCGTCGCCTACCGTGCGGGCGACGTCGATTCGTTCGTGCACGCCGTGCGGCGGGCCGCGACCCTCGAACGCGGCGCGTCGCGGCGGATGTGCGAAGAGGTCTTTGACGCGACGCGCATCTACGACGACTACGTGCGACGTGCGTAAGGGGCGGTTGCATTGTCGGAAGCGATTATGCTATAATACGCGCCACTGACAAAAACAAGGAAAGTGTCAAATATGAAGAAACTGCTTTTCTGCTTGGGCGCGGCGCTTCCCGTTGGGGCGGCTTATTCGGCTGGATTTGGCCTTTATGAGGCGTCTGCGCGCGGCAATGCGCTCGGCGGAACGCTCGTCGGCTCGACGAAGGACGCTTCGGCCGTCTACTACAACCCGGCAAACATGACAGAAACGACGAATGTGTCGGTCATGGTCGGCTCGACGCTTGTCTGGCTTTATTCGGACATTTCCGTGGACGGGCGCAGCGAGCGGAACATGAATCCCGGCCTGTTCTGCATTCCGCACCTCTTCGTCACGACGCCGGTCTGGGGGGACGACCTCTTCTTCGGGCTTGGCGCCTACTGCGAAAACGGCCTCGGCACGAAATACGGGACGGACTGGACGCTGGCGGGAGACACGGTCGAGACGACGCTGATGCAGTTCACGCTCAACCCGAACCTCGCGTACCGGCTCACGGACTGGTGGTCGGTCGCGGCGGGCCTCAAGATGAGCTACATCACCTTCAACAACAAGAAGCGTCCGCATCACGGCACGCCGGGCTACGACCTGATGAGCGAGCTGGACGGCGACGACATCTCGATGGGCTACAACTTCGGCACGACGTTCAGGCTCTTCGAGAGCCAGGACTTCGGCCGCCTCAGCCTCGGCGTCGTCTACCGTTCGCAGATCAAGCACAACATCAAGGGCGACTTCGACATCGGCGGTACGATCGGGGGCTTTCCCTACCAGTCGGTGCCAGGGGCGTATCCCGCCGACACGCACAGCGACGCGAGCGCGCGCCTGACGCTGCCGCAGTCGCTCACGGCCGGTCTCAACTGGGACTCGCCGAACGAGAAGTGGCACGCGGGCTTCGCGACGACTTGGACGCAGTGGTCAAGCGTGGACACGATCAGCTTCAAGATCCCGGCGCGCACGCCGACCGGCGCGCGGAGTTCCTTCGACCTGCCGCTCGAATGGGACGACGTCTGGCGCTTCTCGGTCGGCCTTGAATATGACGTCACGGAAGACCTCTCGCTCCGCTGCGGCTACGTCTACGACATGGACCCCTCGTCCGAGGATCGCGGCACGACGATGCTGCCGGGCGGACACCGCAACATCCTCGGCCTGGGCGCGGGCTACTACATCTGGCGCTCGCTGCGCCTCGACATCGGCTACAACCTGGTCATGATGGATGACGGCGACCGCTGGATCACGGTGAACAAGGGCTCCGCCTACGAGCGATCCCATTTCTTCGGGACGAGCAATGCCTGTTCGCACATGCTGGCGGCCTCGCTTTCGTATGCCTTCTGACGGAAGTTTTGGTATAATGCGCTCCTGATGGCGAACAGGACGGTCAACCACAAGGAGCGCAAACGCGAGATACGCGCGATCAGCCTCAGGCTGTTCGCGCGTCATGGCTTTGGCGACGTGAACTTCGGCATGATTGCGGAGGCCTGCGGCATTTCGCGGACGCTGCTCTACACGTACTTCAAGGACAAGCGGCAGATCTTCAACGAGGCCATCGACGAGGCGACGGGCGTCATTGGCGTCCGCTACCGCGAGATCGTCCGCTCGCGCCTGTCGCCGGACGCGAAGCTGCGCCAGATCTGCATTGCGGTCTTCGCGCTCCTTTTCGACAACCGCGACTTCCTCTGCGTCATCGTCGACTTCCTCTGCGCCGTCCGGCGCGGCGGCAAGATCCCTGTGGACAACATCCTGCGGCACACGATGGGGCTGAAGCGGATTCTCCACTCCTTCGTCGTCGAGGCGATCCACCGGGGCGAGTACGACGCCTCGGTCAACGCGAACCGGGCGACGGCGCTGCTCTACTCCCAGTTCGAGACGGCCGTCCTGCGCATCGCCGTGTCCGGCCAGGCCGAGATTTCCGAGTCGATCGACGCCCTGAACGCGATTCTCTTCGCCTTCCGCTCGCGAAATGACGGCGCGCGGCGATTCCTGTAAATCACGCCGCGATCCTTGGCGCTATCGCCGCCCTTGACTTCTGGCCAGAGAAAATGATATACTCCGCGCCGTTTTGCCTGTGAAGGGCAATTGAAAAAGACATGAATCGCAACACGTTCAGCAGCATCTGGTGGTGGCGCCACGGGTCGAAGATCCGCGGGCCGGTTGCCGCATAGCTGCGAAACGCGAAACCAAGCCCAGTACCCAAAGGCGGATCGTCAGACGAAGACGGTCCGCCTCTTGTTTTTTCGCAATCCACTTGAAACAGGCAATCCAATGAAGACAGACATCTTAGAGGAGCTGAGCGCGCGGCGGCGGGAAGACGCCGCGCTGCGCGAACGGCAGGAGCCGTTCGCGGAACTGCGGGAGCGGGCGCAGACGGCGCCCGTGCCGCCGGACTTCGCCGCCGCCTTCGCCGGGCCGGGGCTGCACGTCATCGCCGAGCTGAAGAAGGCCTCGCCGTCCGAAGGGCTGATCCGGGACGACTTCGAGCCGACGGCCCTGGCGCGCGAGCTCGCCGGCGCGGGCGCCAAGGCCCTGTCCGTCCTCTGCGAGCCGCACCGCTTCCTCGGCAGCGAGGCGTACCTGCGCGCGGCCAGGGACGCGGTGTCGATCCCCGTCCTCTACAAGGACTTCGTGACGACGCCGTACCAGGTCGCCGCCGCGCGGGCCGCCGGGGCGAGCGCGGTGCTGCTGATCGCCGCCGTGCTGGACGACGCTCGGCTCGCGGAACTCCTGGCGCTCTGCCACGCGCTCGGCTTCGCGGCGCTCGTCGAGACGCATGACGCGGACGAGATCCGCCGCGCCGTCGCGGCGGGCGCGCGCATCATCGGCGTCAACTGCCGCGACCTGCGCACGTTCAGGACGGATCCGGCGATCGTCGCGCGGCTGGTCGGGACGATCCCGTCCGACCGCGTGCGCATCGCCGAGAGCGGCCTCAGGACGGCGGACGACCTGCGGCGGCTCGCGGACGCGGGCGCGCACGGCTTCCTCGTCGGCACGGCGCTCATGCGGGCGAAGCGCCCGGGCGAGGCGTTGAGAGAAATGGTCGAATAATCGAATGAGAGAATAATCGAATAATCGAATGGTCGAATAATCGAATGGTCGAATGGTCGAATGGTCGAATAATCGAATAATCGAATGGTCGAATGGTCGAATAATCGAATAATCGAATGGTCGAATGGTCGAATAATCGAATGAGAGAATGTAGAGAATAACCCCCGTTTGTCCTTTGTCCTGCGTCCTTTGTCCCGTTTGTCCTTTGTCCCGCGTCCTTTGTCCCGGAATCTCCAGGACGACAGCCGACGAAGGACAGCCGACAAAGAACAGACAGGGGCAGACGGACGCAGAGGACAGACTTTGAACCCCAATTTGAACCCCAAGGAGAAAGCCATGAAAACACACTACGGAATCTATGGCGGCCAGTACGTCGCGGAAACGCTGATGACGCCGCTGCACGAACTCGAACAGGCCTACGCCGAGGCGAAGCGCGACCCGGCGTTCAAGGCCGAATTCAACGACATCCTCACGCACTACGTCGGGCGGGAGAGTCCGCTCACCTACGCGCGGCGGCTCTCGGAGTACCTCGGCGGCGCGCGGATCGTCCTCAAGCGCGAGGACCTGAACCACACCGGCGCGCACAAGGTGAACAACACGGTCGGCCAGGCGCTGCTCGCGCGGCGGATGGGCAAGCGGCGGCTCATCGCCGAGACGGGCGCGGGCATGCACGGCGTCGCGACGGCGACGGTCGCCGCGCTCTTCGGCATGGAATGCGAGGTCTACATGGGCGCGGTCGACGTCGCGCGGCAGGCGCCGAACGTCTCGCGCATGAAGATGCTCGGCGCGAAGGTCCACGCCGTGAGCGAGGGCAGCGCGACGCTGAAGGACGCGATGAACGAGGCCATCCGCGACTGGACGGCGAACTGCGACGACACGTTCTACGTGATCGGCACGGTGGCGGGCCCGGCGCCGTATCCGGCGATGGTGCGCGACTTCCAGAGCGTCATCGGCAAGGAGGCGCGGCGGCAGTGCCTGAAGGAATACGGCAAGCTGCCCGACCAGGCCATCGCCTGCGTGGGCGGCGGGTCGAACGCGATGGGGCTCTTCGCGGGCTTCCTGAAGGATCCGTCCGTGAAGCTCGTCGGCGTCGAGGCGGGCGGCCGGGGCCTCGCGACGGGCGAGCACGCCGCGAGCATCAACGGCGGGCGCGTCGGCGTCCTGCACGGCTCGAAGTCGTACCTCCTGCAGACGCCGTCCGGCCAGATCGTCGACACGTACTCCGTCTCGGCGGGGCTGGACTATCCCGGCGTCGGGCCGGAGCACGCCTATCTCGCGGACACGGGGCGCGCCGAGTACGTGGCCATCGACGACGACGAGGCGATCGCCGCGTTCGACGCGCTCTGCCGCTGCGAGGGCATCATCCCCGCGCTGGAGTCGAGCCACGCCGTCGCCGAGGCGATCAAGCGCGCGCCGAAGCTGCCGAAGGAGGCGATCCTGCTCGTCAACCTCTCCGGCCGCGGCGACAAGGACATGGAGAGCGTCGAGAGATACAAGAGGGATCACGCGCGAAGCGCCGTCGGCGAACCCGTCTCACGTCTCTCGTGACCCGTCGGTCGCTCAGGTCAAACAGTCAAAGAAAAGGAGTTTGAAGATGAATCGCATTCAGAAGACATTTGCGCGGTGCAAGGCCGAGGGCAAGGCGGCGTACGTCGCCTACCTCACGATGGGCGCGCCGACGCTGGAGAAAAGCTTCCAGGCCGTGGAGACGCTCCTCGGCGAGGGCGTGGACATCCTGGAGCTCGGCGTGCCGTTCTCCGACCCGGTCGCGGACGGCGCGGTCATCCGCGCGGCGGCGCAGAAGGCGCTCGCGAACGGCGTCACGCTGGACGACGTCCTCGCGGGCGTGCCCGCCCTCCGCGCGCGGCACCCCGACACGCCAGTCGTGATCTTCACCTACTACAACATCATCTTCAGCTACGGGCTCAGGCGGTTCGCGGACGCGGCGGCGGCGCGCGGCGTGGACGCCGCGCTGGTCGTCGACCTGCCGCTGGAGGAGCGCGACGAGCTCCTGGACGCGCTGAGGCCGGCGGGGCTCACGTTCGTGCCGCTGATCGCGCCGACGACGGGGCCGGACCGGATCCGGGCGAGCGCGAAGGGCGTCGAGGACTCGTTCCTCTATGCCGTGACGGTGAAGGGCACGACGGGCCAGCGCGCCGCCCTGCCGCCGGAGCTCGCGTCGCGCCTGACGGAGATCAAGCGGCTCGTGGACATGCCGGTCGTCGCGGGCTTCGGCATCCGCACGCCGGAAGAGGGCGTGCAGGTCGCCGCGCACTGCGACGGCTTCGTGATCGGCAGCGCGCTCGTCGAGCGGTTCATGAAGGCGTAGCGTGCGCGGATGTGGGGGCGCGTCCACGCGCCGCCCCCATATTTGATATAATGTGCGCATGAAACTCATTGAAGAGCTCAAGGCGCGCGGACTCGTCGAGGCGCTGACGGATCCGGAGATCGAGAAGGCGTTGGACAAGCCGATGACGGTCTACTGCGGGTTCGACCCCTCGGCGCGTTCGCTGCAGGCGGGGAATCTCGTCTCGATCATCGTGCTGAAGCGCTTCCAGCAGGCCGGGCACAAGGTCATCGCGCTCGTCGGCGGCGCGACGGGCCTCATCGGCGACCCGTCGGGCAAGTCGGCCGAGCGCAGCATGCTGACGGTCGAGCAGGTCGCGGAGAACAAGCGGGGCATCCGCGAGAACCTCGCGCGCATCCTCGACTTCGAGGGGCCGAACGCGGCCGTGATGGTCGACAACTACGACTGGTACAGGGACACGAGCGCGATTGCGTTCCTGCGCGACATCGCGATCAACTTCCGCGTGCCGCAGATGCTCGCGAAGGAGTCCGTGAAGAAGCGGCTGGAGGCGTCCGAGGGCGCGCTCACGTTCACCGAGTTCTCCTACCAGATCCTGCAGGGCAACGACTTCCTTCACCTCTACGACAGCTACGGCTGCCAGATGGAGGTCGGCGGGGCGGACCAGTGGGGCAACATCACGGCGGGCACGGACCTCGTGCGGCGCATGCGCGGCAAGACCGCCTACGGCCTCACGTTCCCGCTCCTGCTCGACTCGACCGGCAAGAAGTTCGGCAAGTCGGAGGGCAACGCGCTCTTCCTCAACGGCGAGATGACGCCCGTCTTCGACTGGTACCAGTACTTCCTGCGCGCGGCGGACGCGGACGTGATCCGCTACCTGAAGGTCTTCTCGATGCGTTCGCTGGAGGAGATCGCCGCGCTGGAGGCGGAGATGAAGGCGCACCCTGAGGCGCGCATCCCGCAGAAGGCCCTCGCCGAGGAGCTGACGCGGCTCGTGCACGGCGAGGAGGGGCTCAGGAAGGCGCAGGCGGCGACCGAGGCCCTGTACGCGAAGAAGTCGGCGGCGGACGTCGCGAAGGCCGAGAACGTGCCGAGCGCGACGGTCGCGCTCGCGGACTGCGCCGGCAAGGCGGTGTTCGCCGTCGCGGCGGCGGCCGGGATGTTCAAGTCGAACGGCGAGGCGCGCCGCATGGCCGCCCAGGGCGGGCTGTCGCTCAACGACGCGAAGGTCGACGAGAAGCGCGTCTTCGCGGCGGACGACGTGAAGGAGGGCGTGGCCGTCCTCCGCGCCGGCAAGCGGAACTACTTCGTGCTGCGGTTCGCCTGACGGGACTTTCGGGGTCGGCGGATGAAAACCATCGAGCGATACGTCTTCGGGGCGTTCCTTTCGAGCTTCGTGCTCGCGTTCCTCGTCCTCTCGTTCGTGCTGACGATCGGGCTTCTCATCCAGATCGTCGGCTACATCATGGACGGCGTGCCGATGTCGCTCGTCGGCGAGTTCTGCGCCGTCTCGCTGCCGGAGACGCTGCAGTGGTCGATGCCGCTCGCGCTGCTCGTGAGCGCGGTCCTCGTCTTCTCGCGCATGTCGGCCGACAGCGAGATCGCGGCGATGCGCGCGTGCGGCGTCAACATCCTCTCCGTGATGAAGTACCCGATCCTCTTCGGGCTTCTCTGCACGCTGCTCGGCTTCTGGATCAACAACGAGATCGTGCCGCGCGGTCACGAGGTGCGGCGGACGCTCAAGACGCGCGTCTCGGTGAAGACGGGCATCAGCCTGCTGGAGCCGGGGCGCATCATCAACGACTTCCCCAAGGTGAAGATCTACTTCGGGCGCAAGGAGGGGAACTGGCTCTACGACCTCGTGGCGCTCGACTACTCGGACGCGCGGATCGACCGCATGATCACGGCGGACAAGGCGCTCGTCACGCAGCGCGGTGCGGACATCGACCTGGAGCTCTACCGCACGACGATCGACCCGATGGACGCCACGCACCGCACGATGGCCCGGGCGAACCGGCTCGTCTACACGATGAAGGACGTGGTCGGCACCTCGCGCTACACGAAGCGCCTGAAGGATTTCCGCTTCTTCGAGATGCTGGAGCAGATCCGTGCGCGCGAGGCCCGGATTCGCGGCCTTGGGCAGGACGGCCGCCTGGCGGACACGCAGCGCGAGTTCGAGCGGCGCGAGCTGAGTTCCTACAAGGTCGAGCTCAGCAAGCGGTTCGTCTTCGCGATGGCCTCGATCTGCTTCGTGCTCGTCGGCATCCCCCTCGGCATCCGCTCGCAGCGCAGGGAGTCGTCGGTCGGCATGGCGATCTCGCTCGCCGTCTCGCTCGGCTACTACGTGCTCGTGATCCTGATGCTCTCGTGCGAGGAGCGGTACGCGATCTACCCCTGGTATCTCATCTGGCTGCCGGTGCTGCTCTGCGCCGTGCTGGCCGCAAAGCTCATCCGCAGGCACCTGTAGGGCTTGCCTGCCTGTAAAGAAGGAGACATTGACATGGCGAAGATTCATCCGACGGCGATCGTCGAGGACGGCGCGCAGCTCGGCGCGGACGTCGAGATCGGCCCCTACGCGCACATCGGCCCGTACGTGAAGCTCGGCGACGGCACGTCCGTCGGGCAGGGCGCGATCGTCGACGGGCACACGACCATCGGCACGCAGTGCCAGATTTTCCCGTATGCCCTGATCGGCATGAAGACGCAGGACCTCAAGTACAAGGAGGGGTCCGTCAGCTACGTGGAGATCGGCAACCGCACGGTGATCCGCGAGTTCGCGACGGTGCATCTCGGCACGGCGGACGGCGAGAAGACGATCATCGGCGACGACTGCCTGTTCATGGCCTACTGCCACGCGGCGCACGGCGTGATCCTCGGCAACCACGTGATCTGCTCGAACACGGTGCAGCTCGCGGGCGACGTGCACTTGCAGGACTACGTGATTGTCGGCGGGTGCGCCGCGTCGCACCAGTTCTGCACGGTTGGCCGCCACGCGATGGTCGGCGGCATGTGCAAGATCCGCCAGGACGTGCCGCCGTACATGCTCTGCGACATGGTCGAGGGCTCGATGAAGGCGATCGGCCCAAACGTCGTCGGCCTTACGCGGCGCGGCTTCTCGAAGGACGTCATCCAGGCCCTGAAGGAGGCGTTCCGCTTTCTCTACCGCGACGGCCTCAACCGCACGCAGGCGCTGGAGCGCGTCGAGAACGACGTCGAGCCGTTCGACGAAATCAAGGAGCTCGTCGCCTTCTACCGCCACTCCACGCGCGGCGTCTGTTGATGCGCTACACGTTCGACAGCCGCGCGGTCGAGCCCGGCATGGGCTTCGTCGCGCTGAAGGGCGAGAAGTCCGACGGCCACGACTTCATCCCGATGGCGCTTGAAAGGGGCGCGGCGGAAATCGTCGACGGCCTTGAAGCGCTTCAGGCGAAGGCGCGCGCGAAACGCCGTGCGCTGAAGGCGAAGGTGATCGGCGTGACCGGTTCGGCCGGCAAGACGACGACGAAGGAGCTCCTGAAGACGTTTCTCGCGTGCGCGGGCCGCACGTACGGCACGGAAGGGAACTTCAACAACCACATCGGCCTGCCGCTCACGATCCTGAATTGCCCGGACGACGCGGCGTTCCTCGTCCTTGAAATGGGCTCGAACCATCCGGGCGAGATCGCGGCCCTCTGCGACATCGCCGCGCCCGACGTCGGCGTCGTCACGGGCGTCGGCACGGCGCACCTCGAGTTCTTCGGCACGCGCGCGGGCATTGCGGACGAGAAGGGGACGCTCCTCGCGCGCGCGACGGACTTTGCGGTCTTTCCGGCGGCGGACGACTTTGCGGACGCCCTTGCCGCGCGTTCGCCGCGCGCCGTCCCTATCGCGGCGGAGCCGCCGACGGGCCTTCTCGACCCGGCGCGGCCCACGCCGCCGCACTTCGCCGCGAACGCCGCGCTCGCCTTTGCGGTCGCCGCGCGCTTTGGCGTGACGCGCGAGCAGGCGCGGGCGGCGCTGGACGGCTTCACGCTCCCCGGCGCACGGTGGCGGCTGCGCGAGAAGTGGGGCGCGACGTTCATCGACGACACGTACAACGCGAACCCCGACTCGATGATTGCCGCGCTTGACACGCTTGCGGCGACGCCGTGCGACGGCAAGCGCATCGCCGTCCTCGGCGACATGTTCGAGCTCGGGCCGGATGCGCTCGCGTATCACCGCAAGGTGTTCGACCACGCGATGCGGCTGAAGATCCCGCTCGTGATCGGCGTCGGCGAGCTGTCGGCCCAGTGCCTCTGCCACTGCGTCTACAGGGAGCTGAGGGCGCTCCGGAAGAAGTTCCGCCTCGACGTCTCGGCGGGCGACCTCGTGCTGCTCAAGGCGTCCCACGCGATGGACCTCGGCAGCCTGATTGACGACTGATGGCCGTCGTCACATTGCGCCGTGGCAATGGCGGACGTGCGCGTCGAAATCCGCGCGGATCCGATCCACGTCAGCGGACGGGAATTTTCCGTGGTCGTAGAGGAGCCGTCCGTCCACGACCGTCTGCACGACGTCCGAGGCGTGCATCGAATGGACGACGAGGTTCGGGAGATCCAGGGCCGGCCGCAGGTGGAGGCGGTCCAGGTCGACGACGCAGAAGTCGGCGGGCGCGCCGACCGCGAGACGGTTGCCGCAAGTCGCCATCTCGATGACGTCCCACGGCGAGAGGACGGTCGGGTCTTTCGCGAGCCCCTTGTGGATGAGCGAGGCGAGGTGCATCTCCTCGAACAGGTCGAGGTTGTCGTTCGACGCGCAGCCGTCCGTGCCGAGCGCGACCTTCACGCCCAGCGCCCGCGCACGCGGAATGCGCGCGAAGCCGGAGCCGAGCTTCATGTTGCTGGACGGGTTGTGCACGAGGACGACATTCTTCTCCTTCAGGATGCGGAAGTCGTCGTCCGTGCACCAGACGCCGTGCGCGGCGAATCCGCCGCAGTCGAAGAGCCCCGTCGCCGCGAGATAGGCGACCGGCGTCATCCCGTGGCGCGCGAGGCAGTCGCGATGCTCCTTCTCCGTCTCGGAGACATGGACGTGCACGGGCCGCTTCAGCTCGCGGTTGTTCGCCTCCGCGAGCGCACGGCAGAACGGCTCGTCCGTCAGGTATTCGGAATGGATGCAGACGTGCGCGCGCGGATGCGCCCGCGTGAAGGCGATGCAGTCCGCGAGCCGGCCGGGCACGAACGAGAGGCCCACGCGCGAGACGGACGCCCTGAGGCCGATCTCGTCGAACGCCGCCTCGCCCGCGTCCGGGAAGTCGTACATGTCGATCACCTGCGTCGTGCCGCCCGCGAGCATCTCCAGCGCGCCCCAGCGGACGCCCGCGCGGATGTCGTCCGCCGTCATCCGCGCCTCGACCGGGAAGATCGCCTCCTCCAGCCAGCGCTGCAGCGGCAGCCCGCCGCCCACGCCGCGCACGAGCGTCATCGCCGTGTGCCCATGGCAGTTGACGAGGCCGGGGAGGATGAGATGGGAAGCGGCGGAGGCTGTCCGCACAAGGTCGATTCTCGAGATGCGGTTCCCTTCCGTCTCCAGGCTGCCGAACCCGACCGTGCGGTTCGGCAGCAGCAGCGCGACATTTCCGAATTTCATGTTCAGGGCATCGTCTGGTAGCGGAAGTGGCGGCGCGGCCCGGCCGGCAGCACGAAGACGTCGCCCTCGCGGCGGAATGGCCGCACCTTCGAGCCGTCCCGCACGGCAACGACCTGTCCGCGCGCGAAGTCCGGGACCGTCACGCGGAACTCGCCCGTTCCCGAGACGTGCGACACGACATCCGCACAGGCCGTCCAGGCGACCGCGAGGCAGGCAACGGAACACAGCAGGCTTCTCATCTCTTCATCTACTCCCTTTGTTGGACGGTTGGATAGGCGGGTTCCCGATTCGAAGGGCGGTTAGTTTAGCATAAACCGCCCCGTGAGGTCAATGTGGAGGCGCGCGGCCGAGTGGCACGGACGGAGCCGAATATGGTATAATGCGCAAATTCAAACAGGATTTTCAGACAAAAGGCATCGAAATGGCAAAGACCGACATCACGGCGGACGAGCTCCGCGACCTCTACCTCAAGTTCTTCGAGTCGAAGGGACACAAGATCATCCCCGGCGCCTCGGTGATTCCCGAGAACGACCCGACCGTCCTCTTCACGACGGCGGGCATGCACCCGCTCGTGCCGTACCTGATGGGCGCGATGGAGCATCCGGCGGGGACGCGCCTCACCGACGTGCAGAAGTGCGTCCGGACGGGCGACATCGACGCGGTCGGCGACGCGGCGCACCTCACGTTCTTCGAGATGCTCGGCAACTGGTCCCTGAACGACTACTTCAAGAAGGAGGCGATCAGCTGGTCGTTCGAGTTCCTGACGACGAAGCTCGGCTTCAGCCCCGAACAGCTCAACGTCACGGTCTTCCGCGGCGAGGGCCGGCCGGGCGAGGACGGCTACATCCCCGCCGACGAGGAGGCCGTCGCGATCTGGAAGTCGCTGGGGCTTCCCGACGAGCGGATCTTCCGCCTGCCGCGCGAGGACAACTGGTGGGGCCCGGCGGGCACGACCGGCCCCTGCGGCCCCGACACCGAGATGTTCATCGACACGGGCAAGCCGAAGTGCGGGCCCGACTGCCGGCCCGGCTGCCACTGCGGCAAGTACGTCGAGATCTGGAACGACGTCTTCATGCAGTACAACAAGAACGAGGAGGGCAAGTTCGTCCCGCTCGGCCGGCACAACGTCGACACGGGCATGGGCGTCGAGCGCACGGTCTGCATGATGACGGGCGCGCCGACCGTCTACGACACCGAGATCTTCAGGCCGATCATGGACGCGATCGACGGCCTCGCGCACGTGCCGGCGGGCATGGACCCCGCCGAGGTCCTGAAGGCCCGCCGCATCATCGCCGACCACATGCGCACGGCGACGTTCATCCTCTGCGACCCGAAGGGCGGCGTGAAGCCGGGCAACGTGGGCGCGAACTACGTGCTGCGGCGCCTCATCCGCCGCGCGGTGCGCTACGCGCGCCAGCTCGGCATCGCCGAGGGCTTCACCGTGAAGCTCGCCGAGGTCATCTGCGAGAAGTACCACCACGTCTACCCCGAGCTCAAGGCGAACCTCGCGCAGTGCCGCCTCGACCTGGAGGCGGAGGAGAAGCGCTTCAACGCGACGCTGGACAAGGGCGAGGCGATGTACCGGAAGGTCGCCGAGCAGCTGAAGGCGCACGGCCAGTCGCAGATCAGCGGCAAGACGGCCTTCAAGCTCTACGACACGTTCGGCTTCCCGTTCGAGATGACGTGCGAGATGGCGGCGAAGGACGGCCTCACGGTCGACAGGGACGGCTTCGAGGAGGCGAACCGCAAGCACCAGGAGCTGTCGCGCACGACGAGCGCGGGCGCGTTCAAGGCGGGGCTCCAGGACAACTCGGCGGTCGTCACGCGCATGCACACGGCGACGCACCTCCTGCACGCGGCGCTCCACCAGGTGCTGGGGCCGACGGCGCTGCAGAAGGGCTCGAACATCACGGCCGAGCGCCTGCGCTTCGACTTCACGTGGCCGCAGCCGATGACGGCGGAGGAGAAGGCGAAGGTCGAGGCGCTCGTCAACAGGTGGATCGCCGAGGGCATCGACGTCACGAAGAAGATGACGACCGTCGAGGGGGCGAAGAAGGAGGGCGCGATGGCGCTCTTCGGCGCGAAGTACGGCGACCAGGTCTCGCTCTACTCGATCGGCGACGTCTCGAAGGAGATCTGCTGCGGGCCGCACGTCGCGAACACGAAGGAGCTCGGCAGCTTCAAGATCACGAAGGAGCAGAGCTCGTCCGCCGGCGTCCGCCGCATCAAGGCGGTCATCGGCAACCTGAGCTGAGCGCGCGGACGCGAGAGCGTCCGTGACGGGGAAAGGCAGTCACCCTCTTGATACCCCATACCCCTTTGTGGTATACTACGCGCCACTTGAGGTAAAAAGGGAGAATCAAGATGAAAGACTGCTATGACCAGAAGAAGATGGAGGTCCGGCTCAACCGCGTGCAGGGCCAGATCGCCGCCATCAAGCGCATGGTCGCGGACGACGATGCGAAGTGCGAGGACATCATGATCCAGATCAACGCGGCGGATGCCGCGCTGCACCGCATCGGCCTGCTGATCCTCGAAGGGCATCTCGGCCACTGCGTGCGCAAGGGCATCGAGGCGGGCCATGCCGACGAGGCCATCGAGAAGTTCTCGGAGTCGCTGGAGCAGTACGTGGGCATTCGGTAAGGAAGGGGGCGTCGCCATGGGCTGTTGCTGTTGTTGCGAAGGGGCGGCGAAGAAGGGCCGCCCCGCCGAAGCGGCGTCCGCCTGGGCGCGGCTGGACGCGCGTCTTGAAGGGCTCTGCGAGTCGGCGGAGTCGTGGTGGGTGGTCGCGGCGAGCGGACTCTGCGTGCTGGCGGGCTTCGTCCTGCACGTGAAGGGCGGGCATGCCGGCTGCGCGGGCGGCTCGCCGTGGTGGGATCCCGCGCTCGTGTCCGTGCTGCTGTGCGGACTGCCGATGGCGTACCGGGCGCTCAAGGCCCTGTTCGCACGGCGCAGGATCACGTCCGGGCTTCTCATCACGATGGCGATGGTCGCCGCGATCGCGATCGGCGAGCTGTTCGCGGCGGGCGAGGTGGCGTTCATCATGGCGATCGGCGAGAAGCTGGAGGACTTCACTGTCGGGCGCGCCTCGAAGGGCGTGAAGGCGCTGGTCCGCCTGAAGGACGCGGTGAAGAAGGGCGTCGCGGTCGGCGACATCGTGGCCGTGGCGCCGGGCGAGGCGTTCCCGTGCGACGGCGTGGTGACGGGCGGCGAGACGACGGTGGACCAGTCCATCGTCACGGGCGAGTCCGTGCCCGTCCGGAAGGTCGCGGGCGATCCCGTCTACACGGGGACGCTGAACCGCTACGGACGGGTCGAGATCCGCGCGACCGCCGTCGGGGCGGACACGAGCCTCGAAAAGATCATCCGCCTCGTCAACGAGGCGAACAGCCACAAGGCGCCGATGCAGCGCCTGGCGGACCGCTGGGCGTCGATCCTCGTGCCCGCCGCCCTCTGCGTCGCCCTCGCCACGCTCGTCGTCTGCCACTTCGCGCTCGGCATCGGGCTGCACGCGAGCCTGACCCGCGCGGTGACGGTGCTCGTGACGTTCTGCCCGTGCGCGCTCGCGCTCGCCACGCCGACTGCGGTGATGGCCGCGATCGGCCAGGCGACGAAGCGCGGCGTGCTCGTGAAGACGGGCGCGGCGCTGGAGCGGATGGGCGCGGTCGATACCGTGACCTTCGACAAGACCGGCACGCTCACGAAGGGCACGTGGGCGAACGCGCTCGCCCGCGATGCGGACGGACGCATCCTCGCGGGGGCGAAGATGGACGTGGCGGACGAGCTGCGCGAGACGGCGCCGGAGACGGTGCGGCGCCTCCGCGCGCTCGGCGTGCGGTCGTGCCTCCTGACGGGCGACCGCCGGGAGATTGCGGAGACGTTCGCCGCCGCCTGCGGCATCACGGACGTCCGGGCCGACCTCCTGCCCGAGGAGAAGGTGAACGCCGTCAAGGCGCTGACGGCCGAGGGGCGGCACGTCGCGATGGTCGGGGACGGCGTGAACGACGCCGCCGCGATGAAGTACGCCGACGTGGGCATCGCCATGGCCGGCGCGGGCACGGACGTCGCGGCGGAGGCGAGCGACATCGCCATCATGAACGACGACATCGCCTCCGTCGCCTACCTGAAGCGGCTCGCGACGGCCTGCCTGAACACGATCCGCTTCAACATCACGCTCTCGATGACCATCAATTTCGTCGCGGTGCTGCTGGGCGTCCTGGGCATCATGACGCCGGTCGTCGGCGCGCTCGTCCACAACGGCGGCTCGCTGCTCGTCGTCCTGAACGCGGCGCTCCTCTACGACCGCACGTTCCGCTGACGGCGCGGCGTGTGGTATAATACGCGAACTGCACATCTACGAAAGCATATCAGCATGAAAATCGTCGTCAAGGTCGGCACCCACGCCATCGCCGCGAAGAGCGGCCACCCGGATCACGCGGCCCTGCGCCGCCTCGTCGCGCAGCTCTCGCGCCTGCGCAAGGACGGGCACGACGTCTTCTTCGTCTCGTCCGGCGCCGTCGCGGCCGGGGTCGAGGCGCTCGGGCTGAAGGCGCGCCCGAAGGACGTCAACGACGTGCAGATGTGCGCGGCGGTCGGCCAGGCGCGGTTCATCGGCGAGTACGAGCACTTCTTCGGCGTCGAGGGCGTGCGGATCGGCCAGTTCCTCCTCACGCACTACGACTTCGAGGACCGCCGCCGCAGCCAGAACGTGAAGAAGGCGCTCGAACGCCTCGTCACGGCCGGCATCGTGCCGATCATCAACGAGAACGACGTCGTGGCGGACGAGGAGCTCAAGGGCCAGACATTCGGCGACAACGACTGGCTCTCGTTCCTGATCGCGAAGCTCGTCAAGGCCGACGCGCTCGTGCTGCTGACGACCGTGGACGGCCTGCTCGACTCGCAGGGGCGGCGCATCCCGGAGGTCGCGAGCTTCCGCCACGTGAAGGCGCTCGTGCGCCCCGGCGAGAAGGGCAACCTCTCGAAGGGCGGCATGGACTCGAAGCTCAAGGCCGTCCGCGCGGCGGTCAAGGCGGGCATCGACACGTACATCGCGAACGGCCGCAAGACCGTCTTTCCCGCGCTGTTCGCGGGGCGCTCGGTCGGCACGTTCTTCCCCGGCTCCGCGCTCTGACCGGAGGCGTTCGGCCCATGACCCTGACGGCCGAGGAGATTCGCCGGAAGGTCGGCGGCGCGCTCGCCGTCGCGGCGGGCGGGGCGGCGGCGGGCGGCTGCTACGTCGGCGACCTGCTGTCGGACGTGATGTGCCACGCGGGCGCGGGCTGTGCGCTCGTCACCGTCCAGAACCACCTCAACACGGTCGCCGTCTGCACGCACGTCGGGTGTTCGGTGATCGTCCTCTGCCATGGCCGCCCCGTGCCGCCCGACATGGCGGAAGCCGCCGCGCGCGAAGGCGTCGCGATCGTCGTCACGCCGCTGTCGCAGTACGCGGCGGCGCTCGCCCTGCAGGAGCTGCCGCCGGCCACTTCGAGCATCTCCGCGCGAAAGCCGTCTGCCGCGGCGACGAGTTCTTCGTGAACGAGCCGCACGTCGGAAATGCGCCGAAGGAGCTTTGTTCCGGATGGAGGGCCGCATCACAAGGGGGGCTTGACGGGAAGCGCAAGACCGCATACAATGCCTTTCGTCCTTAGCAGGGACAGAAAGGAGAACGCATGCGGTCAAGCACGGGGAAGTATACGCAACAGCTGGACGGATTTCAAGTGGTCAGGGAGGACCTGATCGTCGAGGGGTGCGGCGTGGAGGACCTGTCGCGGCTCGCAAGGCTCTCGTGCCACAGGCGGAGGATGTCCAGGATCATGGTCCATGCGGAGAGGACGCAGTTCCGGTGCCCGGCGTGCGGGAGCGCGCACGTCTCGGCCTATCCGATACGCGGCGCCTTCAGCGAACTGTCGGACGTGTATGCCATGAAGGAGCGCCTGCGCGGCATCTACGCCTTCGCGCGGCACGAGTACGGCGCGAGACTCCTGCTGGAGGACGGGTGCGCGACAGCCCGCCTCACGGAGGTCCCGGAACTCGAGTCGACGGCCAGGACGATCGAGGGACACATGGAGGGAATCCTCGGCTACTGGAGGTACGGCAAGGCCTGCAATTCCGGCGCGGAGGGGTTCAACAACAAGGTGCGGTGGCTCGTGAAGCAGGCCTACGGGCTCAGGGACAGGGAGTATTCCAGGCTCAAGATCTACGCCCTGCCGGACACGGAAACCACCCGCTCGCTATGACGCTTTTTTCACAAACCTCTGAAGAGGCCTATTTCTTGTGTCGCGGACGTGCGGCGTTTCTCGTCGACCAGCCGCGTCGGGGTGCGGCGGGGGCAACGACGACGATGGCGGTGATCGCCAAGATGAACCCCGACCGCAAGGTCGTGGTGGTGGACGTCAACGCGGCGCGCATCGCG
>CAKUGW010000013.1 GCA_934654805.1 uncultured Kiritimatiellota bacterium | reverse complement strand
GAAGGGAGATGAGGGGCTAACTGTGGGTCTTTCGGGAAGACCTGAACGGGAACTTCTGAATCTGAACGCAGACAACGCCCGAACGGGAACGCAGACAACGCCTGGTCGGGAACGCGGGCAACGCCTGAACAAGAACGCGGGCAACGCCTGAACGAATTAAGGTATTGCTGAAATTTCTTTGGTGCCTTGACGGACTCATTCCCGCTTCGCGTCCATTCGTCCGTCGGCACATCGTCCGTCGACAGAGGCGGAACGCTGGAAGAAAGGCCCCGCGTCCATTCGTCCGTTGGCAGAGGCGGCGCGATTGAAGAAAGGCTTCGCGTCCATTCGTCCGTTGGCAGGGAAACCAAGACAGACGACTGCCAATTTCGCGTCCATTCGTCCGGCGGCACATCGTCTGGCGGCGGGGGTGTGTCTGGCGGCGGGGGGCTGAAAGACGCACGAACGGACGCGAAGCGGGAGTGAGTGCGGCTACAGCGGTCGCGTGCCCATCCTTCTTCTCCAAAAGCTCTTTCTTCTCCAAGGACACTTTCTTCTTTCCTCAAGGCGCTTTCCCTTCCACGGTTCCCCCTTCTCACAGGTTCCCCTTCTCACAGGTTCGGAATCTGGCGCGACAGCTTCTCCGCCAGCACGTCCTCCAGCCGGTCGAAGTCGCGGAAGGAAAGCGAGATCAGCCGCTTCCTCTCGCGCTGGTAGAGGATCTGCTTCTTCTGCCGGTTCGCGACGTACGCCGGCGTGTCCATTCCCCAATACTCGATGTACAGGTCAAACTCCGGCAAGTAGAAGTCAGGTCGAATCCGGTCGCCGCCCGCCATCAGCACGCGCGCGTCATAGCGGTAGGCAATCCCCTTCGCCGCCAGCCAGTCGCCGATGCGCTTCTCGCCACGCGACTGCACCGCCACCTCGTCCACTGTCCTGAGCCGCTTCGCCGCCTCGACATTCGTCTCGAACAGGGCGTCCTCGTGCATCTTCTCCTCGAAGCAGTGAAAACAGTAGACCTTGCCGTATTTCGCACGGCTCCGCATCGCCTCCTCTTCGGAAACGACCCGGCGGCAGCGCGTGCACCAGTGCTTCAGCCGCGCCCGACGCCTCTCCTCGGCGGCTTCCGCCGCCGCGATCGTCTCGTTGGCGGCGTCCCGCACATATGCGGGATGGTTCGGGTTGCGCACGACATCCCGCAGGACGTCCAGCTGCAGCACCGTCAGCCGGTCTGCACATTTCCGCAGCGTCTTCAGGAGATACCGCAGGACTTGCGGACGCGCCTCCTTCTCGACCGCCGCCGTCAGCGGCACGACCAGCAGCCCCCGCAGGTCAGGCGCCCGGCCGATCAGCTTGCCGAGCGCGCTCGCCGCCGCGCGCCGCACGGCCGGGAAGGGACTCTTCAGCAGCCCCTCCAGCTCCCGCGCGTCAGAAGACGCGCCGACCTCGCCCAGCACGACGGCGCGGGCGCGCGAAACTTCCGCTTCAGGCGAGGCATTCATGAAGAGAAGAGGGATGAGGGGTGAAGGAAAAAAGGATGAGGGGTGAAGGAAAAAGGAAAAAGGATGAAGTGTGGAGGATGAAGTGTGGTGGGTGCCTTTCGGAAGAGAAGGCGTGAGAATGGGGACTAGTCGCCCGGCGTCTGGATTGTCTCGATCTTGAAGAAGCGCTGCGGCTTGGACGTTTCGATGGGAATTTCAAACGCCTGCGCCACACCTGTGCCAACGTTCGTTGCGCCGAAATCATGCCAGACAACCGGTGTCGTCAGCGAATCGGTCGCCAGCAGATGATAGGAGAACTCAAAGTAGCAAACGCCCTCCCCGCTCGCCGTCGTGTAGTAGCCCAGGAACGTGTAGTTGCCGCGCGTCGGCGGCTCGATCGTCGCCAGACCCTCCGCCATCTGCCCATAAGAGATGTCCTTCTCGGACGTTCCGTCCGAACCACCTTCCTTGCTGAACGTGACGCGGCACGTCAGCGGCGTCCACCGGGCCGTCAGCGTCACGGTCTCGCCTGCCTGTGGCGTCAGGTTCTTGAGATAGATGTCGCCCGTGGCCGAGATCTTGCCGTCGCCGCCGATCTTCGCGTTGCACGCCGTAGCGCTCGAACCTGAACACGCCGTCTCGGCATTGTAGCCCGAAACCGTCCAGCCCGCGAACGTGTAGCCCGTTCGCGTCGGGGCGGAGACCGAAAAGGGCGTGTCATACGTCGCCGACGCTGGACGCGACGCCCCCGCCGTGCCGCCGTTCGTTTTGTTGTAGCCAACCTTGTAGGTGCGCGCCTTCCACTGCGCGTAGAGGTTGATCGCCTGCCTATCCGCCGTCACGCCGAATTTTTCGCCGCCGACGGTGTCTTGGTCGGCGAATGTCGCCGTGCCCGTGCCGTCCGCCTTCAGCGCCCATCCGGCAAAATCATAGCCCGTGCGCGCGAACGCATTCGCCGTCAACGTGTCAACCGTGTTCGTGTAGCTTAGGCCTTCCATCGACGTCATCGATCCTGTACCGTTGTTTGCGGCGAACGCGATGTCGTAGAGATAGGGTTCGTGACAGATAACAAGGACATCGTAAGACAGTTTGGCATCATAAGCGCAAGAAATCCGTTTCTCATTCTCCTGCCACTTTTCAAGCGCGACAACCGTCCTGTTTTTTATTGCTCACTCAAGATCTGTTTTCGTTCCGAAATAAAAAAGGCCTTGACTTGTTGTGCCGTAAACGTTTTTTGTCTGCCATCCATCTTGGCGAAACAACACCTCTACGGTGAACGACGAGTTAACTATCGGGACAAGAGATTCATGTTGCTGATATTGGCCAAAAGGACCGTCAATCTCAACGCACGTTAGTTGCTGCGTTACTGCCATCGTCGCAACAGGTTGAAGCACGAGTCCTAATCCAACAAGTCTTGCGAACAGCCTTTTCAACATGATATCCTCCTTTTCTGCGCGCGGACGGCGCGCGTTCAGTCTTGCATTGTTGTCTTTCGGTCTTACAGGTTCTTGTTGACGTCGAGCGCGAGCAGGAACTCCGGGTTCGACTTCGTCTTCTTCAGCGAATTGAGGACCGACCGCATCGCCGATTCGGGGCCCGCCGACGCGAGGATGCGCCGCATGCCCCACGTCTTCTCCAGCTCCATCGGGTCCAGCAGGAGGTCTTCCTTGCGCGTGCCCGACTTCTCGATGTCGATGGCCGGGTAGATGCGCTTGTCCGCAAGGCCGCGGTCCAGCACGATCTCCATGTTGCCCGTGCCCTTGAACTCCTCGAAGATGACCTCGTCCATGCGCGAGCCCGTGTCCACGAGGCCCGTCGCGATGATCGTCAGCGACCCGCCGCCCTCGATGTTGCGCGCCGCGCCGAAGAAGCGCTTCGGACGGTGCATCGCCAGCGCGTCCACGCCGCCCGTCAGGATCTTGCCGGAGTGCGGCTGGACGGTGTTGTAGGCGCGCGCCATGCGGGTGATCGAGTCCATGAGGATGATGACGTCCTTGCCGTTCTCGACCTGGCGCTTCGAGAACTCCAGCACCATCTCCGTCACGTTGACGTGGTGCTGCGGCTCCTCGTCGAACGTCGAGGACAGCACCATCGCCTTCGTGTTGCGCTGCATGTCCGTCACCTCCTCCGGGCGCTCGTCGATGAGCAGGATGATGAGGATCGCCTCCGGGTAGTTCTTCGAAATCGCGTTCGCCATCTTCTGCAGGAGGACGGTCTTGCCGACGCGCGGCGGCGCGATGATGAGGCCGCGCTGGCCGAAGCCGATCGGCGTGAAGAGGTCGATGACGCGCGTCGAGAACTCCTTCGGATCGGTCTCCAGCAGGATGCGCCGCGTCGGGAAGGTCGCCGTCAGGTTCTCGAAGTGGATGACGCGCGCGGCGACGGACGGCTCCTTGCCGTTCACCGTCTGGACGTTGCCGAGGCAGAAGAAGCGGTCCTTGTCGCGCGGGTCGCGGATCGGCCCCTCGATGAGGTCGCCCGTGCGGAGCGCATGGCGGCGGATCTGCTGCTGAGTGACGAAGACGTCCTCCGGGCAGGCGAGAAAGTTGTTCTTCGCCGACCGCAGGAAGCCGTGGCCTTCGCGCACGATCTCGAGGCAGCCCGACGCGAGGACGCCGCCGCCCTGCTGGAGGTACTGGCGGATCGCGGCGAAGATGAGCTCATGCTTGCGGTAGGTGCCGAGCTCCTCCGGGTCGGCCCCCGGCATCATGCGCTCGACGATGACCGGCGCGGGCCAGGTCTGGATGTCGGCGAGGCGGTATTCGGGCATTTCCGGGTTGCGGTGCGGATTCGCCGGCGCGGGCTCGGCCGCCTTCGGCTCCGTCGGCAGCGGCGCGTTGAGGAGCGGGTTCACCGACTCCTCGCCGTTCGCGCCGCGAATGGGCGAGTTGTTCTGCCGCGCACCGCCGTTGCCGCCGCGATTGAAGTTGCCGCGATTCTTGCCGAAGAACTTCTTCTTCGGCGGATTCTGCTTCGGCGCGGGCGCGGCGTTGCCGTTCGGGTTGCCGCCGTTGCCGGGGTTCTGCTGCTTGGAGGCTTTCATCGCCCCCGCGAATACGTCAAGTTCTTCAGCCATGATAAGAAATAATCGAATAATCGAATTGTCGAATGGGTGAATGGGTGAATGGGTGAATGGGTGAATTGTCGAATGGGTGAATGGGGAGTCAAGAGAGGGTTGAGACCCAAGTCAGGAATTTTTTAACTTCTTCTTTCAGTTCTTCGGGTGTGCCGTCATTGTGGATCACGTAGTGGGATTTGGCGGCCTTCTCCGCAACCGGCATCTGCGCCGCCAGTCGGGCCTCGGCCTCTGCGCGCGTGTAGCCGCGCGTCGTCATCATCCGCGAGATCTGCGTATCCCTTTCGGAGACGACGCAGCATATTATATCAAAATTTTTCTCCCAGTGCGCTTCGAAGAGAAGCGGGATGATGGCGATGGGAGGAAGAGGGAAGAGGAAAGAAGGAAGAGGGAAGAGGGAAGAAGGAAGAAGTGCGGAATTTTCATCTTCTTGCTTTTCTGTACCGCACGAAAAAAACGCCGAAGCAACCACACTTCTTCCTTCTTCCCTCTTCCTTCTTCCTTTCCTTCCACCTTCTTCCTTCTTCCATCTTCCCTTCTCCAAGAATTCCTCAATCCTCTCCTTCACGATCGGATGGAGCTTCGCTTCGAGGGCGCGGCGCTTCGCGGGGTCGGCGAAGACCTCGGCGGCGAGACGTCTGCGCGCCGCCGGGTCGGGAATCAGCTCGTGCACGATGTCGTCCGCATCAATCGTCTCGACGCCGAAGTCGTTCAGATAATGCGAAAGGAGGGACTTGCCGCAGGCAATCCCTCCCGTGAGACAGATCTTCAGCTGTCCGTTCACTCCGCCTTGGGGGCGGGCTTGACTTCGGCCGCGTCCGTCGCGCGCTCCTGGTTCACGCGGAGCTCGCGACCGGACGGCGTGATCAGGCGGCCCGTCACGAAGATGAGCAAGTTGCGCTTCGTCGTCTTCTCCGCATGGCTGCGGAAGAGGCGTCCGATGTACGGCAGGTCGCCGAGGAACGGGATCTTGTCGTCCATCGCCTTGCGCGCCTCTGTGATGAGGCCGCCCATGACGACCGTCGCGCCCGGCGTGATCGAGACCTTCGACTCGATCGAGCGCACGTGGAAGAACGGCTGCTGCATCGGCGCGTCATACCACGTCATCGTCGAGGAGGAGGACGAGGAGACGTTCGCCGCCGCATCCGTCGCCGAGGCGACGACGTTCTTCGCCAAGGCCGCCGTCTCGTCCGGCGTCAGCGTCGCGCCGATCTGCGCGAGGGCCGTCGACATGCCCGTGAAGATGTTTCCGATGTCGGCCATCGTGCCGGACGACGTGTTGCCCGTGAACGGGATGCGCATGCCGTAGTTGTACCAGATCGGCTCGTCGATCACCGCCGGCTTCAGCTCCAGGTCGATCGTGCCGCCGTTCGCCTCGGAGTAGGTCGGGATGACGTCGAGGATGACGCCGACCTCGCGCATCGTGAAGTTCTGCGGCTCGACGACGGCGAGAATCGCCGACTGCCCGCCGCCGGACGTGCCGCCCGACGAGCCCGACGAGCTCGACTGGAGCTGCACGTTGTAGTCCTGCGGGTAGATGTATTCCGTGACGACCTTGATGATGGCCTGCTCGCCCGACTTCGTGACGACCTTCGGGGCCGAGAGGAGGTCGGTGTCGCTGCGCTGCGAGAGCATGTGCAGGATCATCGAGAGGTCGGCCTGGCCGAGGAAGGCGTTCACGCGCATGAACTGGTCGTTGTTCGACGCCGCCTCGCCCGAGATGTGGTTGCCGACCGTCGAGAGGTAGCGGTTGCCGTTCTGGTAGTCCGACGTGCCGCCGAAGGCGTCCACGCCAACCGTCCGGCTCGCCCCGCCACGGCTGAACTTCGACGAGGTGGTCGCCGTGCCCAAGGTGCGCGTACCGCCTTTGATCGTCTCGGTAATCGTCGTGCCGCCTTCCGTCCGCGTAATCACGCGATCCGGCACCGTGACCGTCTCGCCGCCCGTCGTCTCCGTGACGTATCCCGCGTTCTTCAGGCCCAGCGCCTTGCCGAGGCCGAAGCGGTCGGTGAGCGGCATGTTGCTGTTGAGGATCCACTCGAAGCCGAGCGAGTTGAGGTCTTCCTGCGAGACTTCGACGAAGCGCGTCTCGATCTCGATGAGCTGCGGCTGGCCGCCGAGTTCGTCGAGGACCTTCTCGAACTCCGCGAGGTTCTCGCGCGTGTTGCGGACGTAGAGCTTGCCGAGGGCCTTGATGTGCTTGATCGACGAGCCCTCCGGCCACTTGACGCCCATCTCCTCGAAGAACGCCTTCCAGTCGCGGCCTTCGCCCTCGCCCTCCTCGTCCGCCTTCTTCGCCTGGCGGTTGGACGCGCCGAAACCGCCCATCTCCTTCATCTCCTCGGACGCGGAGTTGACGCGCTCGACGAACGCCTCCGGCACGTTGTACTTGCGCGAGAGGAGCTCGGCGGTCGACATGTCCTTCTGCATGACCATGACGATCGGGCCGCGGACGATGAACTTGTAGTCGACCGAGTCGCAGACGAGCTTCAGGGCGTCATAGAACGAGATGTCGCTCGCGGTGATCTTCGGAATCGGCGGCAGCCCGTTCGCGGTCGCCTCCGTGTCTTCCGCCACATTGGACGAGAAGTCATTCGACGCCTCCTCCTGCGCCGCCTGCTGCTTGATGGCCCCGACCGGGGTGCGCAGCACGAAGTTGAAGCCGCGCTTCTCGATCGGGATGTCGGGGCGGTCGTAGTCGCGCGACGCCGTGCGGAAGAACTCGACGGCCTCGATAATCGTCGCCGGCGGCTTGAACTCGATCGTCGGCAGGCGCATCTCGCGCATGCGCTTCTCGATGTCCTGCTCCATCGTCCGTTCCGGGTCCTCGCCCGCATTGGACTTGACGGTCTCGGACGTCGTCTCAGCCAGCTGCGCGGCGTTGACGGCGTAGACGGGCCGCCAGGCCTCGTCGACATCGGCGATCATGCCGTCGCGCGCCGCGACGCGCTCCTGTCGGAGAATCGTCTGGCGCTTGTTCTGGATCGCACGGCGCAGGCGAATCGCCTCCTGGTTGTACGGGTCGACCTTCAGCACGCTCTCGCACTCGTCAAGCGCGCGCGACATGTCGCGCAGCGCGAGATACTGGCGCGACCGGCGCAGGTGGCGGCGGATGACGTCGCGCTCCGCCTTGTAGTCCTCGTCGTTGCGGCGCTGGGAGGCCTCCGAGAAATCGGTCTTCGTGACATCGACGTCGCTCTGCGCCGTCCACTTCTCCAGCGCGCGGCGCGCCTTCGGGTGGCGCATCTCCAAAGCCTTCTCCATCAGCGCAACGGCCTTCGCCCGGCGGCCGATCTCGTCCTCCTGAAGGGCGGCGCGGTACAGGCCCTCGGCGATGCCCTGGTCGCACTCCTTGCGCAGGGCCTTCGATGCCGAGCTGTCGTTCAGGAGCTTGACCGCGAGGCCGTAGTGGCGCACCGCGTCGGTGAACTCCTTCGCCTCCATGCTCGCGCGCGCCGAGAGGATCTCGCGCTTCGCCTGCGCATCGAGCGAGTCGCGGCGCAGCCGCTCGGTCGTCGCGATGTTCACGAGAAGCTCCTCGTCGGGGCGTTTAGCGGCGGCGGACTTTTCGACCTTCTTCGCCTTCGGCTCAGCGGTCTTGTCCGCCGCAGAGACTCCAGTCGCCTTCGGTTCCAAGGTCTCACTGGCCGCAACCGCATTCGGCTCGGCGGTCTTGTCCGCCGTCTTCTCGGACGATGACTCCTCGGCCAGCTGGTCAAGCAGGTTCAGCACGTCATCAACCTTGTCGGAAGAACCCTTAACTGCGGCAGACGCTTCGGCTTCAGCCGTCGAGGCGGCCTCTTCGGCCATCGCGTTCGGCTCAGCGGCCTCGTCAGCTGCGGCCGCCACCTTCTCGTTTGCCGACGTTGCCGACGCCTTTTCCGCCACGGCAGGTTCGGCCTTCGCCTCTTCCGCCGCCGGCTCTTCCGCCTTGGGGGCTTCGGCCGCCGCCGGCTTTTCGGCCGGCTTCGCCGTCTCGCCCTCAAGGTCCTTGAGCAGGACGTCGAGGTCGTCCTGCGCCGACGCATTCAGCGAAGCCACCGACATTGCCAACGCCGCGCTGCACGCGGCAATCATTTTGAAGCTCGTCATTTAAACCACCTATTCGTTATTGTGGGTAATAGTATACAATATCTTTTCTCACTGTTCAAGGGCTTCAAGGGTGCGGCTCCTGCCCGTGCGGACGTTCTGGAAAGTCACCTTCGCGCCCTTGCCGACCGGCAGGATCTCGGCGACCCTGTACTTTTCGCCGTTCAGGTCGAGTTCCGTGCCCGGCACGGCCTCGAACGTCGTCAGCCCGCCGCGCTCGTAGGCCAGCGAGACCATGACGTCGACCGGCTGCGGCTTGACGCGCTTGTCCTGCGCAATCACGAGCGTGACGGCCTTCTTGTCCGTCTTGCGCACGAGCGTGACTTCCGACACGTCGTCCGTCACGAACAGGCCCTTCATGCCCTTGCGCGGACGCTTCACCTCCTTCTTCACGTACGCCTTGAGCACATAGCCCGACGGGCTCTTCACGCTCGCGCCGATCTCCTCGCCGATGACCGCCGTGAGCGTCCGCCCGAGGCGCCCGTAGTCGTCGCGCTGCTTCGGGTCGAAGAACTCGCACCGCCAGCCCGACGGGATCTTCGTCGCCTTCGTGAAGACGAACGGCAGGTAGGTCTCCTTGAGCGGCAGGACGATCTTGACCGAGTCGAGGTAGTCCGGATGGTCGCGCGGATCGGTCGGATCCGTCTTCGCGAGGTACTCCTCCAGGTTCGTGAAGCCGTCGCCGTCCTTGTCGGCGTTCGCGTCCGCCGGATCGTTGGGATTCAGGCCATAGCGCCTCTCCCACTCGTCCGGCATGCCGTCGCCGTCGGCGTCGAGGACGACCTTCTTCTCCTCTTCCTGCTTCTCGCCGCAGAAGGGGCAGTTCGGGAAGGCCCTGACGTCGCCGGGAATCGCCTTGTGGCACTTCTTGCACTTGACGCGGCGTTCGCTCGCGAGGAACGAGGCGCTCGTGCCCGTCAGCTCGTTCACGACCGTCGGGCTCTTCACGAGGCGCGTCGCGCTTTCGTACGCCGTCATGTCGACGGCCGCGACGCCCGTCTCGGACGGCTTCATGCGGCTGACGGCCTGCGCGGCGTTCGCGGCGGCCGTCTCCGGGTCATCGCCCTGCGAAAGGGCGAAGAACGCGATGCCGCCCACGAGGGCCGCCACGCCGACGGCGGCGGCAATCCGGTCATAGTGGGCCGCGAAGAAATTGCGGTTTCTCATTTCACACCCTCCTCCTTGTGATCGTCCGCCAGCGTGCGGAAGTCGTAGACGGTCAGCGTCAGCGTGACCGTGAACGGCGCGTCCAGGGCCGGATCCGTGACGATGCCGCCCCTCGCCTTTTCCGTCGGCTTCTTCTCCTCGACGAGGGCGGCGGCGCGACGGCCGCGGCGCCCGCGCGCGGCAGGCCGCGACGCCCCCTCGCGCTTCTCGCCGCCGAGCGCCTCGGCGATCGGGTCTTCCGTGCGCGCGAGCGTGAAGCCGTCGATGACCACGAACCGCTCGTTCGTGCCGAGCGCATTCACCGCCTTGACGAACGCCGACGCGCGCGTCGCGAACGTGAAGACGTACGAGCAGGCGGACGGCGGCACAACCGCCGGCGCCGTCGCCGGGCGCCTCTTCTTCGCCGGCGGCTTCTTGCCCCTCTTCTCCGGCTCCTTCGCCTTCGGCTCCTCGGCGGAGGCCGCCGCGAACGCGACGTTGACGAGTTCGGAAATGCCGCAGGAGGCCAGCGTCTCGACGACGAGCATGACGTCATCCCACCGGCGCTGGAGTTCCGGCAGCTCGGCTTCCGTCGGCATCTTGCCCTCGACGATGTAGCCGCTGAACGGGCCGTACGCGAACTCGGGCTTCACGAGCGCGCCGTTGACCGCGCCCGGCAGGGCCGAGAGGCGTTTCGCGTCCGCGATGAGGTCGGTCTTGAACTGCGCCGGCGTCATCGTGCGGACCGGGCGGTCGCCGCGCGCGGCCAGCTTCGCCGCGTCCGTGCGCCACGCCGTGACGCGCGTCGCGTTCGACTCGATCGCCCGCACGCTCGCCGGACAGGGATAGACGCTCTTGCGCGAGAGCGTCAGGGCCTTCTGCTGAACGGCCTCCAGGCCGTCCGTGCCCTCGTCCATGTCTCCCTCCAGCGCCGCGACCTTCGCCGAATAGGCGCTCCAGGTGAAATAGGCCATGGCCAGGACGGCCACGCCGATCACGCCGCCCGAGGCGACCAGTATCATCCTGTTCTTGTTCATTTGAATTTCAGCTCCACCGTGAATTGTTCGACCTGGGCGTCCTTGCCGATCGCGCTCATGTCCGAGATCTTGACCGTGTCGGCGTCGATGCAGGGCCTCCCCTTGAGCTTGTCGACGACGAGTTCGCCCGGCGTCTTGCCGCCCTGGCCTTTCACGCGGTCGCTCCAGTAGCGCACCGTGAGGCGCCCGTCGTCCCAGCGCTCGATCCACATGCCGGGCAGCAGGGAGTCGCGCACCGCGTTGATGCGCTGCGCGGCGGCGGCGCGCGCGACGAGCAGATTCCGCAGCGCCTCGGCGTCTTCCTCGGCGGCCGCGAACGCCTCCTCGGCCGCCTTGACCTTGCGGTCGGACGCCGTCAGCGTCGCGACCTGCGCCTGCACGGCGTCGCGCTGGGCGGCGACGACGGCCTCCTGGCGGCCGATCGCGAGCATCACGAGGACGAGCGCGGCGACGAACGCCACGCCGCCCGCGATGACGAACGGGATCTTCGCCTTCTCGGCCCGCGCCTTGACGAGGGACGGCGGCAGCAGGTTGACCGCGAAGCGCGCCAGGCCCGCCTCGTGCAGGGCGAGGCCCGCCGTGACGGCGATGAGCGCGCCGTCCGCCTCCAGCGCGGCCGCATCGACCTTCGGGCCGACGGCCAGCGCCTCGAACGGGTTGAAGAACACGACCTCGATCTGAAGCGACTCCTGGAAGAAGTCGTCGATCTGCGGCAGGAGGGCGGTGCCGCCCGTCAGGTAGAGGCGCGTCGGCGCCGTGCCGCCCTGCTGGCTGCGGTAGAAGTTGATCGAGCGCGAGATCTCGGCGTTGAGGCGCGTCATCACCGCACGGCAGGCCTTCGAGATGCGGTCGGCGACCTCGTCGTCGTCCTCCGTCACGCCGCCCATCGAGACGTAGCCCTTCTCCTGCTTGAGCTGCTCGGCCTCCTCCGTCGAGCAGCCGAGCGCGGCGGCGATCTCCTTGGTGACGGCGTTGCCGGCGACGGGAATCGAGCGGTTGTAGATCTTGTCGCCCTCGACGATCACGAGCGACGTCGTCTTCGAGCCGATGTCGAGGAGGACGCTGCACGAGCCGTCGTCGCCGATCGCGTGGCGCAGGGCGTTCGTGAGCGCGAGCGGCGCGGCATCGACGAGCTCCGGCGAGAAGCCGGCGGCCGCGACGGCGGCGGTCAGCGCCTCGACCTGGTCGACCTTCGCGGCGACGATCATCACCGACTTGTCGCCGGTTCCCGTGTCGCCCAGCACCTGGCGGTCGCAGACGATCTCGTCGATCGGGAACGGGATGTTCTGCTCGATCTCGTAGCGCACCATCTGATCGAACTTCTCCGCGCCGCCCGCCATCGGGATCGCGGCGAAGCGCGGGAAGACCATCTGCCCGGAAATGGCGATCGCGATCTTGCCGGGGCGGATGCCCTTCGTGCGCACGACCTCCTGGATCGCGGGCGTGAGGATCGCGTTCGCGTCGCCGCCGTCGAGCGGCGCCGCAAGCGGCGCCGTGCCGTAGTTCACGAGCGTCAGCGCGCCTTTCGCGCCGACCTCGTACTCGGCGAGCTCGATGTTGGCCGCGCCGATGTTGAGAGTGAGTAGTCGTTTAGCCATAGGTTGAAGCCCTTGTTGCCGCCTGTCCGCCGTCTCCTGTCGATTGTCCCTCGGGAGAAGCGCGTTCAGGACAGCGGACAATGGACGAACGGGGGTGTGCGCTCATTCGATCGCCGCCTTACTGCACCGTCGATTCGTAGTCGTTCGGGTAGGCGAGCGCCCAGATCGTCTTCGAGCGATCGACCAGGCCCTGGCGCCGCTCGATCATCGGCTTGCCGTTCTGCTGCGCGTCCATGATCTTCGGCTCGGCCCAGAAGTCCGTGTTGGCCGGAATGCCCTTGATCTCGCTCACGCTGCCCTTCGCCAGCACGTCGCCGTTCTCGTTCGAGATCTCGATGCCGATCGCCTTCGGCTCGCCGTAGCGCTCAAGGTAGCTCGGCGGCAGGCAGACGGACGCGCCATGCGTCCCGGCCGGGATGTTGAAATAGGTCGTCGTCGTCGTGAAGTAGCTGTACGGCGCGTTCTTCTCGCGATTGCCCTTGTTCTCGGTCGCCGTCTTGGAGTCGAGCAGGACGTGCCACGTGAACGTGAGCTGATCCAGGAACTTCGACGTGTCCGTGCCGAACGTCGTGTAGGCCATGTTGAGGACGATCCACTTGCGCGGCTTCTTGAAGACCATCTGCTGCCCGTTGATGTTCGGCGGGAACAGGAGGTTCTGCGGCCCGAGGCGCGGCGGCTGGTCAATCAGCAGTTTCGCCGCACGCCCCGTCGTCGCCGGGCCGTCGTCGTTGCCGGCCATCGCCTGGGCGCCCTTCTTGCCACGCGGCGCCGCGACCGCCGCAGTGGCCGCCAGCACCGCAATCGTCACAATCATCAGATTCTTCATGTTCGTGTTCCTTTCTGGTTTTTGGTTTTCGAGTTCAGATTCAGTTTTCGATTTCAGATTCAAGATTTCAGATCTAAGATTTCAGACTTAAGATTTAAGATTTTAGATTTACGATTTCAGATTGCAGTTTTCAGGTTTTGTTGGTTTCACAATCTCGCTCGGTCATTCTCTCATTCGATTGTTCAATCATTCAACCATTCTCTCATTCAGCCATTCGCTTATCCTCTCATCCTCTCATTCGACCATTTCTCACATCACCTTCATCTTCGGCAGGTCCTGGATGTCCACGAGCCCGACGACGCGGCCCTCCGCGTCGCAGACGGGCAGGTCGTCGATCCGCATCCGCTCGAAGATCTTCAGCAGCTCCGCCGCGTAGGCATCGTCGTGGACGAACTTGGGCGACTTCGTCATGTACTCGGCGACAGGCGCCGAGAGAATAATCGAATAATCGAATCGACGAATCGTCGAATCGGGAGCGGTCACCGGAATCGAACCATCGAATCGTCGAATCGTCGAATCGGGGGAGGTCTCCGAATCCGATGACGCAACCATCTTTTCATTCATTCGATCATTCGACAATTCGATTATTCGATTATTTCCCAGGCTCATCACCCGGCGGAAGTCGCCGTCGGTGAAGATCCCGAGAAGACTGCCCGCCGCGTCGGCGACGACGGCCGCGCCGCCCTGCGCCTTCGTCATCGCCATCACGGCCTCCATCACCGTCGCCGTCGGCGCGACCTTCGCGAGCCGGTCGCCCGTGCGCATGATGTCCGTCACCTTCAGGACGAGCGCACGGCCGATCGCGCCGGCCGGATGGTTCGCCGCGTAGTCCGCGAGCGAGAACTTCTGCGCGTCGATCATCACCATCGCGAGCGCATCGCCCATCGCGAGCGTCGCCGTGACCGAGTTCGTCGGCGCCATGCCGAAGGGGCACGCCTCCTTGCCGCAGGGGATCGCCACGTGCAGGTCGGCGAGCCGCGCGAGCGTCGACTGGGGGTTGCCCGTCAGCGCGACGACCTTCAGCCCGTGACGGCGGATCGCCGGGATGAGCCGCACGACCTCTTCGGACTCGCCGCTGAACGAGAGCGCGACCAGCAGGTCGCGCGACGACACCATGCCGAGGTCGCCGTGCATCGCCTGCACGGGATTGAGGACAATCGAGCGCGTGCCCGTCGAGGCGAAGATCGCGCTCATCTTCTCCGCGACGTGCAGGTTCTTGCCGACGCCCGTGACGACGACAAGCCCGTCGTTCGCCACGCAGTCCAGCATGAGGCGGATGGCCGAGACGAACGACGCCCCGAGCGAGTCGCGGGTCTTCTTCAGCCCCTCGATCTCGATGTCGAAGACTTGCTTCGCGCGCGCGATCATCTCGGTTTCTGTCATTTCGGTTGGCGATTAGGCGTTATCGGTTGTCGTCTGCGTTGACTTGAGGGGCTTGAGGGTCGCGAGAGACAAGAGGCCGAACCCTCTCTCATGGCCGCTCCTGTCCCTCTGGCTCGCGTCTCTCATGGCTCCCAAGTCCCTCCCGTCGCCGTCACTTCGTCGTGCTCTGCAGCAGCGTGACGCACATCGTGCCGACGATGTCTTCCGCCGAGCAGCCGCGCGAGAGGTCGTTCATCGCCTTCGCGAGCCCCTGCAGGTTCGGGCCGATCGCGTCCGCCTCGCCAAGGCGCTGCGCGATCTTGTAGCCGATGTTGCCCGCCTGGAGGTCGGGGAAGACGAAGACGTTCGCGTCGCCCTGGATCGCGCCGTCCCGGTTCTTCTGCTTTCCGACCGACGGCACGATGGCCGCGTCGAACTGCAGTTCGCCGTCCATCCGGATGCCCTTCTCGGCGAAGACGGGCTTCGCAAGCGCAACCGCCTTCTGCACCTTCTCGACGAGCTCGCCGCCGGCGGAGCCTTTCGTGGAGAACGAGAGGTACGCGACCTTCGGCTCGTTGCCCGTCAGGTCCCTGTACGTCTGCGCCGTCGCGAGGCCGATGTCGACGAGCTGTTCCGCCGTCGGGTTGGGGATGACGGCGCAGTCGCCGAACGCGAGCACGCTGTCGCCCGAGGCCGTCGGCCGCTTGAGGTCGAGGATGAAGCACGAGGAGGCCGTCTTCACGCCCTTCTGCGTGCCGAGCGTGTGGAACGCCGCGCGCAGCATGTCGCCCGTCGAGGCGATGGAGCCGGCGACGAGCCCGTTGACGCGGCCGAGCTTGACCATCATGCCGCCGAAGTAGATGCGCTTCGTGCGGAGTGTCTTCTGCGCCCCGGCGAGGTCAATGATCTTCTGCTTCTCGGCGGGCTTGCGCGACTCCTTCGCGTTCCAGGCCGCGAGATAGGCCGCTTCGAGTTCCGCGTCGCCCTGCGTGTAGTCGATGACCCGGATGCCGCGGTCGGCGAGCTTCAGGCCCGCCTGCGCCTCGGCCTCGGCGATCTCCGCCGCCGTGCCGAGCACGACCGGCGTGCAGATCTTGCGGTCAACGACGGCGCAGGCCGCCGTGATGACGCGCGGATCGTTTCCCTCGGGCAGAACGACCGTGCCGTTCAGCTTCGAGGCCCTTTCGATGATGTTCCTGATGGCGTTCATCTGGCTTTAATTCCTTTCGCCTCTCGTCTCGCTCGACGCTCCTGTCGCTCTCGTCACAAAGTCTTGACTTGAGGGACACGAGGGGCGCGAGGGCCTTGAGGCCAATAATTCACAAATTCGATTATTCGGCAATTCGATTATTCGATTATTTCCCCTTCCCCAAAACCCTCACCGCATCCCTTGCGATCATCAGCTCCTCGTTCGTCGGGATGACCACGACGGGGATCTTCGAGTCCTTCGTCGAGATGACCTTCAGCTCGCCGCGCACCTTGTTCGCCGCCTTGTCGAGCTTGATGCCGAGCGCGCCGAGGCGCTTCAGGATGCGTTCGCGCACCTCCGACGAGTTCTCGCCGATGCCGCCCGTCAGGACGATGGCGTCCGCCCCGCCGACGATCGTGTTGTAGCCGCCGATGTAGAGCGCGTCGCGGTAGGCGAGCATCTCCAGCGCGAGCTCGGCCATCTTGTCACCCTTCGCGGCCTTCGCGCAGATGTCACGGCAGTCGCTCGACCCCGTGAGCGCAAGGAGGCCCGACTTCTTGTTGAGGACCGTGTCCATCTCCTGCGGCGTCAGGTGATCGGCCTCCATGATCGCCAGGACGGCCGCCGGGTCGATGTTGCCGCAGCGTGTGCCCATCACGAGGCCGGCGAGCGGCGTGAGGCCCATCGTCGTGTCGATGACCTTGCCGTTCTTGATCGCCGCGAGCGAGCTGCCGTTGCCGAGGTGGCACGTGACGAGGTTCACCTTCGACAGCGGCTTCTTCAGGAACTTCGCCGCCGCGAGCGTCACGAACTTGTGGGACGTGCCGTGGAAGCCGTACTTGCGGATGCCGAGCCGCCTGTAGTACTCCAGGGCGATCGCGTAGAGGCCCGCGCAGTCCGGCATCGTCGCGATGTGGAAGGCCGTGTCGAAGACGCCGACGTTCGGGACACCCCTGAAGATCTTCGCGCACGCCTCGATGCCGCCGAGGTTCGCCGGCATGTGGAGGGGGCCGAACTTCACGAGCTTCTTCGCCTTCGCCATGTTCGCCCTGTCCATGAGCGCCGAGTCCTTGAAGACCTCGCCGCCGTGGAGGACGCGGTGACCGATCGCGTCGATGCCCTGCGCCTTGTCGCCGAGCTCGGCGACGACCTGCTTCAGGGCCTCGGCGTGGTCCTTCGGGCCGCCGCAGCCGATGCGCTCGATGAGGCCCTTCGCGAGCCGCGTCTCGGTCTTCATGTCGAAGAGCTGGTACTTGAGCGAGCTCGAGCCCGAGTTGATGACGAGAACCTTGCGAATTTCCTTTTTCATCATAGTGTTTTTGATTCCGGTTTCAGATTTGTCCTTTTCCCTTCCCGTCTGTCCGCCGTCCTTCGTTTGCCGTCCCTCCTTCGAGAGCCTCGGACAAAGGACAGCCGACAGCGGACAAACGGGAATTCATCTCATTCGATCATTCAGTCATTCGATTATTCGATTATTGCTCAATCTCCACCTTGTAGAAGCCGCCGGTGGCGTTGACGTCGGTCTTGACGCGGATGACGCCCGACTTCACGGTGTCGCCCGAGATCGTGACCTTTTCCGTCGCGACCGTCTGCCAGTTGGCGGCCAGCGTCGCGGTGTGCAGCACCTTCACCGTGACCGTCGAGCCGACCGTGACGCGATAGATCGACGAGGAGGCTTCCGGCAGGGCGAGTTCGCCCGAGACCGTGAGCGCGACTTCGCCCGCCGCCGCGTCGAACGCGAGGCCGGAGATCGACAGCGTGCCGTCCGCGAAGACGGGATCCACGCTGAGGGCCCCCGTCGCCGGATCGACCGCCAGGTTCGCGGGCGTGCCGAGCGCGAGCGACGCGAAGGACGCGGACGAGCGGAAGGCGTTCAGGACGCCCTGCGCCATCAGGCCGGCCGACGGCAGGCGGTTGGCGTTGACCTCCGTCAGAAGGCGCTTCGCCAGCGCGTTGTTGACCCACAGCTCGCCGGCCCCCGTCTGCTCCAGCTCCGTGACGCCGCGCGTCTTGAGGAACGAGCCGTCCTTGCGCGCGGCATCCGTCGCCATCACGTATTCCCAGGCGTCCGGCAGGTTGTCGCCGTCCGTGTCGGCGTCCTCGATGTAGATCGTCACCGCCTCGCCCAGGCCGAACCTGTCGCCGAACGTGACGGACACGGGGTTGAGGGAATCGGCGGTCGAGCCGTCGCGGGCGCAGAGGTAGCCCATCGACTCCCACTTGTCCCAGACGCCGTTGCCGTTCGAGTCGATGAACGCCTGCAGGTAGTACGTGCCCTTCGGGAGGCCGAGGAGACGGCAGTTCACGCCGTCCGTGACCGACTTGTCGACGAAGCCGCCGCCGGCCGGCGCGCCCGTGAAGTCCGGCGACGTGTAGGCCCGGACGCGGATGAGCGCGTTCGCGTCGTTCGTGACGGCGCTCGGCCCGCAGTAGCGGACAGACGCCTGGACCGTGCCGGTCTCGTAGCCGTTCGTCTGCACGCCCATGAGGAACGTGCCGCCGTCCACGAAGGCGTCGTCCTTGTACTTCGCGTTGTAGGCCGACACCGACCACGCATACGTCTGGCCGTTCGCGAAGACGCCCGTCGCGCCCGCCGGACGGTCGCCGGCGAACAGCGGCGCCGCCCACGTGTAGACGCCGTTCGCGTCCGCCGACGGCATGCGCTGGAAGTCGCTCGTCCACTTGAACGCGCCGTCGGCGCTCGTGACCTTGACCTTGAACGCCGTGTAGCCGTTGGCGTTGTAGGGCATCGTCCACGAGAAGGTCGGACGTCCCACCAGGATCACGCCGTTGCCCTCGGCGGTCTGCTGCGGCACCGGCAGGTTGCGCACATCGTCAAACCAGCGCACCGGCATCACCTTCGACAGGTTGCTGTCCGCGCTGCCGGAATTGACGTCCTCGTTTCCGATGACGATCCGGTAGGCCACGCCGACGAGGTCGCCGATCCGGTAGCTCTGGGACGGGTTGGTCGCCGACGGGATCTCGCCGTTCCTGATCTTGCTCACGACTTCGTCATAAAGGGTCTCCCAGTCGACGTCCAGCGAACCGTCGGCGAGGAAGTCGGCCTCCGTGATCCACGGGTTCACGGTCGCATGGACGTGCTGATCCAGCAGCACGCGGCGTTCGCCGTTGCCGACGCTGCTCACAAGCGCCTGGCCCGTCGTGCCGATCAGCAGGTGGCGCACGACGCGAATGCGGTCGTAGGCACCTCCGCTCGGCGTCGCCTCGGTCGTGATGTTCGTGTAGTTGCCGCTTTCCGTGCCGTAGAGGGCCGTGCGGTCGTCGAGGCCCTTGATCGGATCGACGCGCGTGAAGACCGGCGTCGTGTCGGTCAGCGTCAGCTCGACCGACGTGCCCTTCCACGAGACGTCCACGCCCGTGACGCAGCCATAGGGCTCGCCGGCCGTGTAGGCGCCGTCGCCGTCGAGGTCGGCGAAGGCGATGACCGTGTTCAGGCCCTCGCGGACATGCCCCGTCGTGGCCTTGCCGAGGAAGAGCTTGCGCGGCAGTCCCACCGCCGGGTTCACCGAGTAGGCGATGCGGAAGGTCTGGTCTTCGAGCGAGACGTAGTCCGCCGCGTTCGTCGCGTTGATCGTGTAGGCGTTCGCGAAGACGCCGAGGTCGATGTCGAACGCGCCGGAGGTCAGGTCGATCGTCCCCAGGTCCGTGCTGGACGGAACATGGCGCCACGTCGCGGTCTTGCCGTCTTCCGAGCGCCACAGCTCAAGGCCCTCGAGCTCCGCATATTCGGACGAACGCGAAATCAGCGAGACGTTCTCCTCACCGTACTTCTGCTGGTCGGCCGTGAACGCGGCAAGCGTCCCGCGCTTGACGGCCACCTTCTGGCTGTCGCCCGTGCCGGTGTAGAGGCGCCAGCTGACCGTCGAGCCCGACGGGTCGTGGCAGAACTCCAGCTTCACCGAGTCCTTGTTGACATAGCCCGGCGTCAGCGTGCCGATCGCATGGCGGTTCGACCACTTGCCCAGCGCGTGGGTGTAGGTCGCCGTGGCCGCGGCGGAGCCGCTGCCGGTCGTCGTGTCGCCGGAGGACGAGCCGATGCTGAAGGTCGCGTCCATGCCGTTCTCGAACGTGCCGGACGTCGTCATCTGCACGACGAGCGGGGCCTTCTCGACCATTTCGCTGCGCGAGCCGCTGTAGCGCAGCGTCAGCGCGATCGTCGGGATCGGGCAGTCCGCCACGAGCTCGTCGGATCCGACGTAGTGCGACTGCCGGTCGGCGATGATCGGCATCACCTGCTTCGCGTAGCGCGCCTCGCTGCGGTTCGACCAGCCGTCCTCGTCGGCGTCCGCATGCGGGTCGTACTTCAGGCGCGAGGCGAAGTCATCCGAATAGAGGGCTTCCCAGCTGTCGTCCACGAGGTCGTGGTCGGTGAAGATCTCGCCGACGTAGAGGTCGCCGACCTTGAAGAAGTAGTCGGGGACGCCCGGCTGGACCGAGTCGGCGCGCGTCGGGTCGAACACCTTGCCGGCGAACTTGAAGACCTCGGAGAGGAGGTACTCGACATAGTTCGGCAGGCCGTCGTGGTCATGGTCGTCCAGCGCGGACTCGCCCTTGATGCCGTACAGCTCCGTCCACCAGTCCGGCAGGCCGAGGCGGTCGGCGTCCGCCGTCTGGCGGTAGTCGTCCGACCCGATGACGGCATTGCCGGCGCCGTCCCTGTGCGAGCCCTTCGCGAGGTCGCGCAAGTACGCCTCGCCGGCCGTGATTCTGAGGCCGTCGTAGTCGACGATCGTGTCCCACGTGATGAACTCGCCGGACGGCATGTCGTCGCGCCGGTAGTTCTCCTCGGCATACTCCCACCACCAGTCCGGCAGGCCGTCGTTGTCCGAGTCGGGGCCCGAGATCTCCCAGACGGAGGATGCGCCCTGCCCGTCCCAGAGACCGACCGTCGCGTCGCAGTACTTCGCATACGCGCCGCCGAGCGGCAGCAGGTCGTCGCCCATCTGGTTGAGGTGGCGGCCCGTGAACTCGTAGAGCAGGTGGAAGCGGCTGGAGTCGCCGAGGTCGTTGACGAGACGGTGGCGGGAGGCGGTCGTCTGATAGGCGGCGGGGGTGTCGATCCGGTTCAGCGTCATCTGCGTCCAGCGCGAGACCGGCTCGGCCGTGCGGGCGAACGAGTAGACGCCCTGACGCGCGCCCTTGAAGTCCTCGCTCCAGTAGACCGAGTCGAGCGTCGTGCCGTCGAAGCGCGGCAGGTGCGCGACCGTGTTCGGCACCCACGACACCCACGCCGGGCTGTCATAGACCGAACCGTAGCCGGCAAACGGGCCAGACCCCGCGAGCACCGTCTTCCACCACGGGATCTCGTAGCCCTCCGGGCGGCTGACCGGGGCCTTCGCGCCCGTGTCGCCGAAGCCGTGCGGCACGCGGGCGACGCTCGACGCGTCGACGCCGCCGAAGAGCGAGTCGAACGAGTAGTGGTAGCGAAGCTCCGGCGTGACGGCGTAGTCGTTCCCGCTCGCGTCCTTCGCGTAGCGGCGCTTGCCGCGGGCCCAGTCGGCGTAGAAGGCGTTGCGGTTCTCCTGCGCAAGCGCGGACGTGTAGCGCGTGCGCATCGTCTGGCGGATCTCGTCGATCGTGCGCGCGCCGTCCCAGATGCGGATCTCGTCCACATAGCCCGCGTAGAAGCTCTTGTAGCAGCTGAAGCCCACCGCGTTCAGCACGTTCAGATGCCAGCAGTAGTTGGCGCCCAGGTCGCCGCGCCCCTTCGCGCTCGCGCCGACCAGCAGGGCCTTGTAGGCGTATTCGCGGTCGAACCAGTACGCCTGCGACTCGGAACGGACGCAGATCGCGCTGGAGCCGTATTCGGGCTGGAGGCCGGACGTCTTGCTGCCGACGGCGTTCCCGTTCACGTAGAGGACAAGATCGCGCCCGTCATAGGTCGCCGCGAGGTGCGTCCAGACGCCCGCGACCGCCTCGGTCGGCGAAGCGACCTCGACCTGGTTGTTGGCGACCGTGCCGTTCGGGTCGAAGCAGGTGTACCACCGGCCGCCCCGGATCGCCAGCTGGAAGTTGCGGCGGAGGAACTCCTCGTCGCCGACGTTCGACGGCGAAGACCAGATGACGCGCTCAAGGACCGTCGCGTCGCCCGCCACCGTGTCGGGGCAGACCCAGCACTCGACGGTGTACTGGAGGAACGACATGTCGTCGGGATAGGCGCGCGTGCCGATCGGGTGCATTTCAGGCACCTGCGGCATCGACTGGAGGAGCGAGGGCTTCGACGGGCCCTGGAAGTACATCGCCTGGCGGCGCACGGGCGAATCGCTGTCCTGCGGATCGCTGCCGCCGCGGCGGAACTTGCCCTCCTTCTCCGCGTAGTCGCTCAGGCCGTCATGGTCGGTGTCGTAGCCCTCGTTCTCCTCGAACGAGAAGATCCAGTTGGGCGCGCCGACCTGGGCGGCGTACCAGGCGTCCGCCGTGAACGGCGTGAAGAGGAAGACGTCGCGGCCCTTGACCTTGGTGCGGGTGTAGCAGTCGAAGTCGCGGAAGAAGTACTCGACGCCGTCCTTCTTGAACGACTCGGCGCCGAGGTTGGCCGCGTACTGGCGGATCGGCATGCGCCAGAACATGCGCACGAGCGAGTTCGAGTACGTGGAGTCCGTCATCCACAGCGGCGTCGGGTCGGTGTGCAGCCACGTTGTCGTGCCGACCTCCGGCATCAGGGCCTCGACCTGGTTGCGGATGTCGTCGCCGTCCGGGTCGGCGTCCGCCGCGCCCGCGAGCCACGGGAAGACCTCGAAGTCCATCGCGCCGCGCGGCGCCTTCGGCGGATTCCGCGTCCAGACGTTGTCGTCCGCCGTCTGCTTCTGCATGGTGTTGTCGCCGTACCAGGCGTCGTAGACGATGTCGCACGGGCCGCCGTCCTCGATCCGGGCGCCGCTCTGCCCGAGCAGCGGGTTGAGGCCATGGAAGAGCTCGTAGTAGTCGTCCATGCCGTCCTGGTCGGTGTCGGCCTTGGTCGGGTCGCAGCTGATGTACTTCGCCGGGGCCGCCTGCATCTTGGCGTAGCCCATCTTCTCCATGATCGCCGGAGTCCAGAGGTCCTCGACCATCGTGTCGCCGAAGCGGTCCTTGAAGATGTAGTAGGCGCCGCCCGCCCGTTCGCCGTCGGTCGCGTCGCGGTACGCGCAGTCCCAGGCGTTCGTGACGCGCGAGAAGTAGGGCGCGCCCGACGCCTGGTCCGTCACGAGCCACGGGTTGTAGAGCGGGCTTGTCTTGTCCACGAGCGTCTTGTGCCAGAACTCGTCCATGTCCGCGCACGCGAGCGCCGCGAGGTTCGGCTCGAAGCTGGCCTCGCCCAGGTCGTTGGTCGTCCAGTACAGCTCGGACGGGATGTAGTCCCACCGCGTGAACGGGTCGTCGTAGCGCCAGCAGCGCATCGCGCCGACGAGATACTCCTGCCAGTTCTCGAGGCCGTCGTGGTCGTAGTCGCGGTTGACGAGCGAGGCCGCCGGCGAGCCGTAGTAGGTGCGCGAGATCGTGCGCGAGATCGTGTTCGAGGACGCCGAGCCGACGGAGATCTCCTTCACGACCGGGCTGGTCGTGGCGTCCGCGACCGTGCCGTCCATGCCGTCCACATAGCCGACGAGGAAGTTGCCGACGTCATTGCCGCCCGCATCGGTCGCGTAGAGGGCGAGGCCGTCGAAGCCGATGTCGTCGGGATTGGACAGCGTCTTGCCCTTGAACTGGTTCTCCCAGCCGTCCGGCAGGCCGTCGAGGTCGGTATCGACCGAGCAGGGGTTCAGGCCGCCGCCCGGAATCGACGTCAGGAACCTGCCGTTGACCAGGCCGTCCGCCGGCGTCCCGTAGACGAACGCCCCGCCCTCGTCGCCGTCTTTCAGGCCGTCGCCGTCGGTGTCCTTGTTCCACGGGTCGGTCGGGAAGAACTTGTTGAGCCAGTTCGCGTCCGCCGCCGGGCGCACGACCGTCGTCGAGACGTTCGTGTAGGCCGCGCAGGAGTCTGTGCCGGCGAACTCGCGCCATTCGTTGAGGCCGTCCTTGTCCATCAGCGTGTCCGTGTCGTTCTGGCTGGCCGCCTTCGGGGTCGTCGGGCTCATCGGCGCATCCGGGCCGAGGATGCGGAAGACGCGGGCCTCGCCGAGGAGCGACTGGCGAACCTCCTTCGGGCCCGACATCACGTAGAGCTCCCAGCCGTCCGGCACGCCGTCACCGTCCGTGTCGGCGCCGTTCGTGTCGGAGAAGGCCGAGACCGTCGCGTTCGACGAGACGGACGACGAGCCGGACGCCTCGACCTGCGGCTCGTTCGGGCCGCGCGTGTTCGTCGTGTAAAGGCTGAAGATCGTCCGCCAGGGGCGGTTTTTCGTCGGCTCGACGTCGGACGCGTCGATGCAGCCGCCGTTCAGGTAGTAGGACATCAGCAGGAACTCGTCGTACGTCGTGTACGGGCGCGTCCGCGTCGAGACGCCCGCGTAGCCCGTGCCCGCCAGGAACTTGTCCGTCAGCAGGGCGCCGTCCCCGTCCTTGGTGGCCGTGCCCCAGCGCGCGGCGAGCGGGGTCTCCGACTTCCAGGCCGTGCGCGGGTCGAACCCGAACTGCTGGTAGACGTAGGAGTGGACGTACGCGATCTTGCGCGTGTCGAGGGGTTCGGCCACGACGACCGCGCCCGCCGCGACGGCCTCGTGCCGCGCGACGGCCAGTTCGCCGAAGCGGGCGGTCGCGTCCGTGCCGACGCCGACCGCCGCGTTGCCGTACACCCACGCGGCGTTGCAGCGCTCCTCGGCGATCGCGGCCGCGAGCCGGCGCTCGACGTAGTCCGTCGCCGTCGCGGCGTTGCGCACGAGCGTGCCCTTCGCGAGCCGCTTCGGAAGGCCGCGCACCACGGCGCCGTCGACATCCGCGCAGGCGAACGCCTCCGTCGCCGCGATGTCGGAGTGGAGACGGCTGACGGCGACGCCGCCGATCGTCCCGGCATCGACGGCCGGCAGGGCCGTCCTGCGGATCGCGACCTTCACCCAGCTCGCGCCGTCCGCCCAGAGGCCCGTGCCGTCGTAGGCCTCGCACGTCACGATGTCTTCCGTCACCGTCGTCTCGCTGACCGTGGCGAGGCTGGCGTCCGCGACGACGTACCACTGCACGCCGTCCGTGTCGCCGTCCGGCGCGGCGATGGCGAAGGAGACGGGGTATTCGAGATCATCCGTCGGGCGGTTCTCCGTCTTCCGCAGGACGTACTCGTCGCAGTAGGGCTCGCCGCCGCTCCGGTAGATCGACGTGTAGGCCATGTGGTCGCCGTCGAAGTTGCGCTCCGCGTCGCAGGTGACGTCGTCAGTCGCGTACTTCAGCGGATCCGTCTTGGACACCATCACCTCGAAGCCGTCCGGCAGGCCGTCGCCGTCCGAGTCGAAGTCAAACGGGTTCGTGCCGAGGGCGAATTCCTCAAGATCCGTCAGGCCGTCGTTGTCGCTGTCGCGCGCGGCCGCCTCGTCGGCGCTGCCGCCCGGCAGGCGCGGATTCATGAGGCGGGCGATCTCGGCGGACGTGATGACCGTGCCCGCGCCCGGATTGCGCGCGTCGAACCGGCGGCCCGTCTCGTAGAGGTGGTTCGTGACCAGCGTGCCGTTGAGCGCACGGACTTCCAGGTAGCCGACCGTCGCGCGGTACCAGTGGTAATACTCGAAGCCGTCCGGGAAGCCGTCCTCGTCGGTGTCCTCCAACGTCGGGTCGGATGGGCATTCCGGCGACCAGAGGCTCCAGTTCGCCGCAAGCGTCGGGTCAATCCCAAGAGCCTCGGCGTACTCCCGCCACGCGAGGTACTCGACCTTCGAGAGCGTGGACTTCGCGTCCGCGTCCGGATCCGCGTAGACGCGGTCGGGCTTCACGCCCAGCAGGCCGACGCGCGACGGCGCGTCGTTGAGGCCGTGGCCGTAGCCGCGGATCTCCAGCTGCGCCGTGAACTTCGAGCCGTCCGGCAGGTAGTCCTCGTCGTCGTTGAACGCGGACAGCGACAGGAGGTCGTCGCCCGTGACGACGCCCGTGTTGGGGTCGTAGACGCCGAAGCCGTACTTCTTCGCGTAGAGGTCCGGGATGCCGTCCTGGTTGATGTCGCCCATATTGTCGGAGGCGTACTTCTCGACGGAGAAGACGGCCTCCAGCTGGGTCAGCGCGTAGCCGCCCTCCTCGTCCTCGTCCGTCGGCAGGGAGACGGGCCGGCCGGAGTCGTTCGCCTCGGACATTTCCGGGGCCGTCGTCTCGTTGAGGTAGATGTCCGTCACGGTGCTGCCGGCATCGCCGCTCGACGTGATGACGAGCCACGTGTAGAGGAAGGAGTCGACGGGGTTGCCGAAGTCGTCCTTGCGCGCGTCGTACCGGTAGGCGGTCTCCCCGACGCCGAGGCTGCCGCCGCTGGCGTTGATCGGCGTGTCGCGCGTCGTATAGTAGCCCGTGCGGCCGTCCGGGTAGTGGAGGTTCGCGGCGGTGCCGTCGTCGATGTCGCCGACCTTGTAGCCGTAGCCGTAGACCGCAAACGTCTTCTCAAGGCCGCAGTTGACCGTCGAGATCCAGCTGCTGACCGGGATTGCCGACTTCGAGGCGGCCCACACGCGGCCTTCGCCGAGGCCGCTGGCCTTCGTGCCGTAGCGGTCGCCCTTCGCGGCGCCATAGCCCGTCGCCGGGCCGTGCGCGGCCAGCTTCATCGACTTCGACGCCTCGACGTCGTACGTCCACGTGACCGACGCCACGCCATTGTCCGGGTCAGTGATGATGAGTCGCACCGTCTGCCCCGGACCCGAAGACGAGAAGGTGGGCTTGAAGCCGACCGCGCCGGCCGCAAGGGCGTCCGCGAGATTGTCGTAGGTTTTCGGGCCCCAGCCGCCGCCGCCCTTGAACTCGACCTTCATGCCGCGCGTGAAGTCATTCGCGACATCCGTGAAGCTCCACGTCAACGCCTCGTCGACCTGCCCGATCGCGACCTTGATGGCGTTCGTGCCCGGCACGGGGTAGACGTCGACCGACTCGTCGAGAACCGGCGCCACGTTGTGGACCTTGATTGCCGACGGCGCGACGCCGAGGTAGTAGTCGCACGCGCGCTTGCCGCCGGAGTTCGGCACGACCGTCTCCGTCAGGTTCGTCAGGACGGCCTTGAAGCCCGTCGTGCGCGAGTCGAGCGTGCCGTCCATCGACTGGACGAAGATCGGCATCTCGGTTGTGCGCCGCGGGAAGCGGATCGTGTAGCTCTCGTAGGCCTCGCCGCCGAACGTCTCCGTGCCGTTCGCCGTCACGTTGCCGCCTTCCTGCAGCTTGAAGAGCCCCGGCGCCGCCGACCCCGTCGCGTTCGGCGCGAGAAGGAGCTTCACGTACATGTCGAAGTCACAGGCGTTGAGGCCGAGCTTGACCGTGACCTGCGCCTCGCCGCCGGCTTCGACCGACTCCGTCTCGTTGTAGGGGCCGTTGTGCTCCAGCGTGATCGCCGGCTGGTCGATGACGCGAACCTTGAAGGAGAACTTGCTGTTGAGCGTGCCGTTGCCGTAGCGGTTCGCCATGTCCTTGTCGCTCAGGTCCACATCAATCGTGTAGACGCCGGCGGCGGCGAAGGTGTAGTTCGTCGTCGTCTTGTCCGGGTTGCCCGGCACGATCAGCGTCTCGGGCGAGCCGTACGGATCGACGATGCGCCAGCGGACGCGGAAGGCGTCGTTGCTCGTTGCGGTCTTGTCCAGTTCGCCCGGCTCGTTCACGAGGACGGCGAACTTCTGCGCGACATTGATCGGGAACGGCCCGACCGTCGCGCCCGCCTCGCGCACCTCGTAGTTGCCGTCGTTGACGGACACGGTCTCGACGGACGGGATCACGTTGTGGACGGTGAACGTGACCGGCGCGCTGCTCTTGTAGGCCGAGACGACCTTCGAGGCGTCATCCGTCCACGTATCCTCCGTCAAGAGAACGATGCTGTAAGAAAGGAACTTGCCGAGCTTCGAGCCGTCGCCGTCCTGCAGCTCAAGCGTACAGCCAGACGAGACCGCGTCCGAATAGGCGCCGAGCTTCTTGCCCTTGCCGCCCGCGGCCGCCTTCCAGGTGCAGTAAATCGCATCCGTGTCATCGTCCGTATCGCCCTTGATGTAGGCCCAGATGTCGCCCTGCGAGTTGCGGACCGGGTTGCCGGCCTCGTCCTGCAGCGCGATCTTCAGCTGCACGGTCTCGCCTTCGGCGAACTCCGCCTCGCCCGTGTAGTACTCGCTCGACGACAGGATCGTCGTCACCACGCGATCCGGCGCCGAGACGGTCATGGTGAAGTCGTGGTTCGCGCTCTCGTTGCCCGAAATCGGGCTCTTCACGTAGATGTACGAGCTGTACGCCGTCTTCTCGGCCGTGTACGTGACGGTCGGCAGCACGTCCGTCGTGTTCGTCAGGTAAAGAAGGCCGCCCTTGCCGGGAAGGTAGAGGCCCTCGAGCTTGACCGGCGTCGTGTCGCGCCCGTTCTTGTCGCGGACGATCCAGACCTCGTAGCCGCCGTTCGTGCAGGTCATGTCAGCATACGTGTCGGAAACGACGATGCGAAGCGGCGCGGCGGTGTCGGCGATCGCGGTCGATTTGTCCGTGCCGTCGAACATCGAGTCGATGGAGGGGTTCTGCGCGTTGATGTTGAGGCCCGCGCCGGCCACCGCGTCCCAGCCCTTGATGCCGCCGTCCGCGACGGGCTTCAGGGCGTTCGCGTTCGTCGTCTTCGGCGTGAAGAGGATGTGGTTGGAGACGTCATTCACCCACTCGTCGCTCCGCAGCGCGTAGATGTAGAGCCGCGTGGAGGACGACGTCGCGCCCGCCCGGATCGTCACCTTCGGGTTCTTGTCCGGGTTCGCCTGCAGCGTGACGTCCTCGTCCGTCGCGTCCGAGAAGCGGATGTAGTCCCACCACTTGTACGGGCAGGCCGGATCCTGGATCGACGGCACGATCTCGATCTCGACGTCTTCGGTGAAGACCTGGTTGAACGTGACCTTCAGCTCCGTCACGTAATGCGTGTAGGCGCTCGTCGCCGTCACCGTGCGGTCCGCCGGGGCGACCGACACCGCGCGCTCGGACGGCTCGGAGCACTTCACCGGCACCGTCACGTAGTCGCTGAGGCGCGCAGACGTGCCCTTGCTGTAGTTGAAGTCCGGGAACGCGCTCAGGACGAGGTTCGCCGTCGTGCCCTGCGTCACGCCCTCGAGGTCGAACGCGTAGGACATCTTGCCGGACATGACCTTGATCTCGCGCACCCAGCGCTTCTCGGTCGTCGAGGCCGTGACGTGGACGTCGCGCTGGACGCAGTCCGCCCCCGCCGGCATCCGGAAGGCCGCCTCGTCCTCCGACCAGAGGTAGAGCGAGTAGGCGTTGTTCGTCGGCAGGCTCAGCGCCTGCAGGGAGGGGAGGTCGCCGCCGTTGTCGATCTCGCTGCTGCCCTGGTGCACCGTGCGCCAGACCGTCTTCGTCGCCGCGTCTTCCCACGCCGCGTCGAAATCGACCGTCTTGACGTTGAAGTTGCAGAGCGACAGGTCATAGTCGGTCTTGGGGGTGCCGTCCGGCGCCATCGGGGTGATCGGTCGCCCATACATGAAGTTCGCCTGAGCCCCCCCCGTCACGCCGCCGATCCGGATGTCCCAGTCCGGCACGGCGGCCTGACGGAAGTCCAGGTAGTATTCGCTGCCGCTGCTGTTCGGCGTCAGCATCGTCCCGTCCGCCCCCGCGAGGCGGATCGGCAGGGCGAAGTCGCCCGGACGCACCTGATAGGCGAAGATGAGGTCGGTGAGGTTCTCGTCGCGCCGCTTCACGCTCTCCAGCTCGGCGAAGCGGAGCTCGCCCGACACCCAGATCCCGATCTTCGGCCGGCTCGTGGTCCACGCGACCGCCTCGGAGCCGAGACCGACGTAGACGAGGCCAAACGCCTCGCCGCCGATCTCGTTCTTCAGCAGGCGCACCGTGAACCTGGCGACTTCGCCGGGATTCAGGTTCTTCGTCGGCGCGTCGGCAACGGTGCCGTCGGCGTTGATCGGCCGGATCTCGTAGATGTTCCCGGTCACCGCAGGGGACACGGACGGGAGCGCAAGGGCCGTAAGGGCGAATGCCGTCTTCAACACGCTGTTTCGGATGTTCATACCTGTTCTTCCTCTTTTCTTCAAGTCTCGTTGAAATCAGTTCTTCTTTTCGGCTGCCGCCTTCGGGGCCGCCACGCGCGCGCGAATGGTCTCGGCCACCCGCCGACGGTGCGCGACAAGCGCCGCCTCGGCCGCCGCGAGGCGGTTCGTGAGCGCCGCCCACGCCGGACGCTTCGCGAGCTCGGCCTCGACGCGCGCCGCGTCGGACTCGGCCCCCGCGAGCTTCTGCCGCACGTCGTCGCGCAGCGCCGCCATCTCGGACAGCACCTGCGCGCGCGCCCGCAGAAGCGGCTTTCGCGCGGCGTTCAGGTCGTCCAGCCGCTGGCGGTAGACGGGGTCTTTCATGCGCGCCGCCGGCGACGCCGGATCGGCCGGCGCAACCTCTTGCGCGGCTTTCCTCTCGCACCCTGAAAACGCAAGCGACAGGGCGCAACACGCCGTTGCGACCGCATTTCGCGCCGTTGTAAGTCTTCTAACCATTTTCTTCAGCGTATTTTACCATTTTAGGCGGTTGAAATCAATGCGGCTACGGCAACGGGTTCTCCGTCTTCAGGATCTCCACCGTCGTCGGCTTGAGCCGGTCGTCGATGTCGAACGCATACCCGATAAGCTCGCGCCCATGCTCCCGCGCCCAGTCGTACCATCCGGCCGGACGCCCCGGCGACCACGGCGCATAGGGGTCGTCGATCTCGATGTGGCTCGTGAAGGCGTTCGCGCCGGCCGTTTTCGGCTCGAACGAGCTCGCGTCGAAGACGAAGTAGCGCAGCGGAATCCGGTTGTCGCGGCCGGACGACTCCCGGTGCAGGTCGTTCACGAGAAGCCCCGTCACCTTGAACGTGACGTTCGACCAGTTCCAGTTCGCGTCCGGCGCGCCATAGTCCTGCGACGTCACGCCCGGCGTCGCGCTCCGCAGGACGTACGGCGCCCAGGCCTCGTCCGTGACCGTGTTCGTGATCATCAGGAACATGCGCATCTGGACGTTCGTGTATGCGGCGCCGTCGCCGGCGACGGTGACCCTGGCGCCGGGCCCCACGTCTTTCAGCCCGCCCTTGAGGAGCAGGTCGTGGTCGTTCCACGTCGGGTCCATGTCGAGCCAGTACATCGCCGTGAGCGACAGGTTCGTGACGACCCGGTCGCCGAGGTCGATGAAGTCGGCGAGCCCCGGCGTGTCCGTGTCGGGATTGCGGAACGCGCCCTTCATCGTCCGGCCGCCCGACAGCCACGCGAGCACCGCGTCGCGGTACTTGTTGTCGTCCGTCAGGCCGTACTTCCCGGACAGGTCGGACGCGACGCGCGCCGAGGCGATGACCGTGATGTCGTTCGAGGCGTTCTTGCCGACCTCCAGCGACCACGTGCGCGCGCCGGTCTTCGTCGGCGCGACGGCGACGCCGTTCGTCGTCACGGCGTCCATCTCGTACCAGCGGTCCGTCCGGTAGAGGATGTTCGTGCCCTCTTCCGCGCCCTTGCGGTAGACGAACGTCTGCGTCACGTTCGTGTAGGCGCCGCCGAAGCTCTGCCACAGGTGGTCGCCCGTGATGACCGAATAGATCATGAGGCCGCTGCCGAGCGGATGCGGGCAGTCGTCGGGGATGACCTGGCTCTGGTTGATCCTGCCCGGCGTCCAGTCCATCGTCGCGTTCCACACCAGCGGCGTCTCGCCGTGCGACGCGAAGACGCCAAGCGACTTGTCGCCGCCCATGCAGTCCATCCCGACGTAGAAGAACTTGCCCTCGCCGCCAAGCGCCCGCTCCTGCTCGTTCAGGAACGCGACATGGTTCTCCGGGTCGTAGGACGACAGGATCTGCGCCCAGTCGTTCGTGCCGAGCGCGACGAGCTCGTGCTCGATGACGCCCGACGGGCGCACGAGCTGCACGGCGAGCGGATAGTACCGGCTGAGCTCGCCGTCGCCCGTCATGGCGTCCGTGCGCGTCGCCGGAAGCGCCCAGACGCCGTCGATCTCGCCTTCGGCTGCGTCAAGGGCGGCCTGCGCGTTCGGCGAGGCGACCACGTGGAAGACGCACTTCGAGACGGGATCCATGTGCTTCATGACCTTCTTGAGGCCCGGCAGGAGCGGCGTGCCGAAGCGGGCGATCTCGTTCGTGACGACCGCCCCGGTGGTCAGCTTCGCGTCGACGAGGCGGATCGACCACTCGCTCAGGTCGGCGTCCGACGGCGCGGCGACCTCGAGGAACTGGCGCTCCCGGTCCGAATTCTGCCCGTTCCAGTCGGCCGTGCCGAAAATGTTGGCCTCGTTGATCCACGCCCAGCCCGGCGAGACCGTGTCGAGGATCGTGTACGCGCTGAACGACCCGTTGGCGCCCCCCCGCTGCGCGTTGAGGTCGACCGGGTTGTACCACGGCGGCTTCTCCCAGTCGGCCTGCGAGAGCCAGTTCGTCTGGACCTCGCCGGCGGCCGTGCGGTAGACGACCTCCAGCATGTACTGCACCGCCGTCGCCGTCGTCTGGGCCTTCATCACCGCGTCGGGCGCGCCGAAGTAGCTCGACCGGAAGACGAGGTTCGTGCCCTTGCACGCCATCAGCCACGCGCGGTCGCCGTTCGCCTCGGCCGTCGCCTTCCAGTTCTCGAAGCCCCACGGCGACGGGCTTGCGTGCCACCAGAGCCGCACCTTCGCGTCTGAGAGGTCGACCTCCTCCGGCAGCTGCGCGGCGTAGACCTCGGCCTGCACGCCCCACGCCTCCTTGCAGAGGGGCTGCTCCGCGCTCAGCAGCGCGCCGAAAGCGTCCGTCACCTTCACGGGCGTCGTCTCGTCCAGCCCGCTGCGGAACGCCGCGACGTTGCGGAACGCGACGCGCCCGCGGATCGCCTCCAGCACGACGACCTCGTCGATCAGGACGCGCAGCGGCTTCGCCGGCGCAAATTCGTCCGGCATCAGGTTCCGGACGTTCTCCACGCCCGTCACGGCGAGGCGGAACGCGCAGTAGTTGTCGCTCGCGCCCGTCTTGTGCGTGAACGTCTCGTAGAGCGCGTTCGTGACGTTCCACGCCGCGAGGCGCGTCCACTGCGCGTCGTCGCCGGCCGTGCCGAGCTTCGCGCCGAAGAGCGTCACGCGCGGCACGGCGTCGCCGGCGCCGGCGCCGTCGTAGCGGCGGGCCTTGAAGCTCACCTGCCCGACCGTCTCGGCCTCGAACGTCGGCGTCTGCACGAACGGCAGGTGCTCGGGGTAGAGCCGCTCGTCCTCGACGCGGATGCCGTCCGTCACGGAGTTGTTCAGCGCGAGCGCCATGCCGTCGCGGTTCGGGTCGGCGCCCCTGTCGAAGAGGTAGAGCTTGTCGGCCTCGTCTGTCGTCCGCAGGTTCCAGCCCCACCAGGCGAACTTGTCGAGCGACGGCTCGTCGCGGCAGAGCACGCCCGTGATCCCGATCGAGCCGAACTGCGTCTCGTCCACGACGTTCGTCATCGAGCGGACGAGCTCCGGGTCGAGGCAGAGGCGCATGACGCCCTTCACGCCGTGCAGGCCGAAGTAGTAGGAGCGCCGGCCGGACAGCCGCTCGGCGTCCGTGCACGTGTCGAACGTGTAGTTCGTGACCGTCGTCCAGATGGCGGACGACGTGTCCTTCGAGTACGACGCGAGGTTGCCGACGTCGACGCCGTTCGTGCAGATCTGCAGCAGGAGCTTCGCGTTCTTCTGGGCGTTCGTGTAGGTGAAGGTGAACATGCCGAGGCCCGAGCCGCGCCCCGAATCCGTCTGGCCGTCCATCAGCGGCGAGCGGATCGACGTCGCAACGGACGGACGCGACCGCTTGGCGTTCAGCTCGCACGCCTTCGCGCCGCTCACGAGGTTCGTGAGAATCCACCCCTGCGTGAAGACGATGTTCGACGGGGAACCGTTGTACGTGCTGTCGAAGTAGTTGGCGCCCGCGCCGTTCTTCGCCTCGTCGTAGCTCTCGCCGCGCCACTGGCGCAGCTCGAAGTCGTCGATCACAATGTCGTTGCGCGCGCTCCTTGCGTCGCCGCCCGGCGCAATCTTCACGGCGCAGTCGTCGAGGCTCCAGAGCTTGAGCTCGATCGGCTCGGCGAAGTACGAGAACGACGTGATGTTCGTCGTCGCCAGGAGCGTCCAGTCCGTCGTGCCGATCGGCGCCGTGTAGACGTTCAGCGGCTGCGTGACCGACTTGGCGACGATGCCGTAGTAGTTGTTGTTGTCGACCCGATCGGCCTGCGCACGGCGCGGGCGGATGACCCACAGGTCGTCCTTGAGGGCTTTCTGGCAAGCCGTACGGGACGTCGGATAGGCAAACGACTTCTTTGAAGACGCGAAGTCCGCCGTCGTCGGCAGCGTCGTCGCGGCATGGCCGTAGACCGGATGGACGAAGCGTCCGGGGCAGTTCGCGGCCAAGACGCCATACGTACCGCCCGTCAAACGCTGATCGCCCGTATCAATAAACGAGACCGTCTGGCAGTCTGTACTTTCCATCTTGTCGGCTGTCGTCATGCCCGTCGAGACGCCGGCCGAGAGGCGCGTCTGCGTCCCGTCGTTCTGCACCGAAATGAACAGGAGACCGAGCGTACCTGTCTCGCCTCGCGTGTTCAGCATGCTTTCGCCGCCATCCACCTCCGCAAAGCCCAGTTCGGTCGCGACGACCTCGCCGCTCGTCTCGTCGTAGCGCCAGCGGTGCAGGGAGAGGCGATGGGAGTTGCCCGGCCCCTGGACCTGCTGCCCCGGAAGAAGCGTCGCGTTGAGCTGCTCGACGCGGAACTCGTAGGCGCCGAGTCCCGGCCGGTAGAACGCGACGAGCGAGAGCGAGCCGTTGCCGTCGAAGTCCCGACGCTGGTTGACGTCATAGGCCGCGCGCGTGACAAACGTGTAGTTCGTCATCGTCGCCTTCGCGCTGCCGTCATAGTAGCTGAAGTCGTCAAACTCGATCGCCTGCGCAAGGCGCGCATTGAACCGTACGGACTCCAGGCCACGCGGCGTCAAGGCGGCGTTCACGAACTGGAGGTAGCCGACGCCCTTGCCCTCCATCTGCAGGGCCATGCCCGACGACGTGTCGCGGTACGCGCCCGCGACCCACTGGCCGGGGCCGACCGTGAAGCCGTTCGGCGACTTGCGCGTCCCCGTGAACGGCTGGTTGATCTCCCAGTCGCCGCCCGGCCCCATCGCGGCCGGCGTGACGCCGTTCTGGAAGTTCTCCGTCCAGTAGTTGGCGTTCGTCGCCGACGACGGCCACCACCGCGCGAGGTCGGCCTCGCATTCGCGCACGGTCGAGGCCACGCCGGCGATGCCCAGCGCGTTCGTGTCGGTCGACGTGCCGACGAACGTGAAGCCCGGCTTGTTCGCGTCGCTCCAGCGGTTGAAGTTCTGGTAGTCGGCGTGGACGACGGAAACGCCGCGCGTCGCCTCGTCGATCTGGAACAGGATGTACCCCGTCTTCGCGTCGCAGACGACGCGCGACCAGGCCGACGGGCCCGCGAAGTCGAGCGTCCGGTCCGCCGGCAGCGCCGTCACGTCGTTTCGGATGACATAGGCGGTCGTGTTCGTCTCGAACGTCGCCGCGCCGTCGTCCTGGTGGTTCAGCGACTCGAACCGCACGTACAGGCCGTCCGCCACCGCTTCCGGCGTCTGGTAGTAGCCGCGCCAGAGCCGGTCGCCGACGAGCTCCATCTCGCCCGTCGTCGCCGCGCCCGTCTCGGACGTCTTCACGACGAAGCGGAAGCGCTCCCAGTTGCTCTTGCCCGGCCGAAGGCGCGCAAACCAGCAGCTGTCGTTTCGGTTCGTGATGGCCGTCACCTCCTCGGTGTAGAGCGGCGCGCCGGACGAGCCGACGAGGCCCGCATTTGCGCCGCTGTAGTCGTAGTAGCTGTACGTCGGCACCTGCACGATCGCCTCGTACCACCACGAGACGTCCCCCTCCTTCGCCGGCAGGTTCAGGGGCGTCGTCGCCACCAGGCCGTCGGACGGGCTCAAGTCAACCGTCTGCCAGTCGTTCGACGCCTGGCCGAGATACGTCCACCGGTAGTGCATCCGCGTCAGGGAGATGCAGGCGGCGGGATCGATCTCCTGAAAGCCGTTCGTGTAGACCTTCGCCTTCGCCCGCGCGTAGAGCGCCTTGTCCGTGACGGACGGGAACGGCACGTTCAGCGCGCCCATCTGCCCGAGATACCGCTTGCCGCGCGCCGTCGCGTCGAAGAAGCCGTACGGCTCGACCTCGGCCGTGTTCGGCGGCGGCGAGACGACGATGTTGTCGAGGAGAATCAGGCTGCTGCCGTCCACGCTCTCCCCCTCGTACGCCTCCAGGCGGCGAATGCGGAAACGGGCCGGACCTCGCACGTTGACCTTCACGCAGATGCGGTAGAAGTTGTTCGTCGAGCCGCCTTTCGTGATCGAAAGGGCGAGGTCGTCCGTCTCCGGCTCCTGCGTGAACGTCGCCGTGCCGTCGCGCTTCAGGGGCGTCATCCGGCACGGCACCCACTGTTCGGCCTCGATGAGGCCCAGCTCGCCCTCAATGCCGTGCGCCTCCGGCTTCGCCGCGTTCTCGTCCGTCGGGGCCTTGCCCTCGGCCGTCGTCGTCGCGACCTCGACGGCGATGCGGTAGTCCGTCTTGTTGAGATTCGAGCTGAAGCCGTTGGCCGCATCAAAGTAGATCGTGCCGATGCCGTTCGTGTAGCAGGGCGAAAAGACGCAGGCTCCCTTCTTGTTGCGCAGGATGGCGGAGACGGATGTCGCGGGGGACATCGGCTCCTCGCGCGTTGCGTAGGTCGTGCCGGCCAGGGCCGTCGCCGACCACGGCAGGGCCGTCAGGTATCCCATCATGGCGCCCGAGGCGTCCCTGAACTGGTTGCCGAACAGGACATCCTCAAACCGCCAGAGGACGTTGGTCGTGCCATCGGCCTCGATGCTGTAAAGGCGGTGCGAGATCCCCGGCAGCAGGTACGGCATGCGCGCGACCGTGTCATGCTCGCCCGCGTGCGTCCAGAAGAGGTCGTTCGTCAGCACCGAGCCGTCGTCGCGCGTCACCTCGCGCGTCCGCCAGTAGCCCTGCCCGTCCACGGCGTGCCCCGCCGCCGTGTCGTCGTTCGCGAGGAAGACGCGGCCGCTGCGCGTCAGCGCCGCGCCCTCGCCGAGCCCGTCGTAATAGTCGTGCCCCGTGATGACGAAGTCGATGTGGCACGCGATCGGCTCGTAGCCGAAGCCGTCCGCCTGCGTCCAGATGACGCGGTAGGCGCCGATCGCCGTCGTCGGCAGCGTCGCGTACCCGACGCCCGCGACGACGTTCGTGATGATCCGCTGGACGGCGCCGAACGCGAGCTGCGCCTCCTGCGTGATCGTGCCCGGCGCGGGGTCGTCCGACTGCCACCACGTCTTGGACATCGCCGGCAGCGTCTTCCAGTAGTTGACGAACAGGCCGTCACGGGAGACGGGCGACTCGAACCGTTCGTCCGGCGGATTCGTCACCTTGCCGTATTCCTCCTCGATGGACGCGATCCAGTCCGCGCCCGGATCGTGCGCCGGCGCGTCGGCCGCCGGGCGAAGGCGCCAGTAGAGGCGAATCTTCTGGTCAACGCCCGAGACGATGCGCGGCACCTTCACGTACACGGTCGAGACGGCGTTCGTGTCCCACGTCTTCACGTGATACGGCAGGAGGCTGTCGCCCGACTCGTCCGTAAAGGCCATCGCGTCGCCCGTCGCGCCCGCGCGGGCGTAGAGGAACCCGACGGGCTGCGTCTCGGACAGCGTGACCTGATACGGGAAGTCGATGAGTTCCGCCGGTTCCGAGCCCGTCGCCGTGTAGCGCAGCGTGATCTCGACGTAGTCGGTGTAGAGGTTGCCGAGGCCCTTGACGATCTTGAATTCGGCGTAGGCCGGCTCGTAGACGTAGTTCGTCTCGTCCGGCGCCGACGCGCGCACCCAGTAGGAGCCGACCGCCGTCGGCTTCGCCGTCGACCAGTCATCGCCGTCCCGCGACGTGCCGTATTCGTACTTCGGCACGACCCAGCTCGGCGTGACGGTGCACGTCGGATCCGGCGTCGCCTCGGTCGGCGTGCCCTGCATCCAGTCGCGCTGCACGAGGTCGGCGAACGTGACCGTGCGCACGTCGATCTCGAACGAGACGGGCGCGAGGTCGTTGGCCGTGTAGTTCCGCGCGTCCGCGACGCGCACGCGCACCCAGTGCGTCCCGACCGCCGCCGGCCGTTCGGCCGACCAGCTCGCGCTGTCGGCCGTGTCGGCGTATTCGTAGACGACCGCCACGCCCGCCGGCGTGACGGTGCACGTCGGCTGCGGCAGTTCCGCGTCCCGCGCGCCGTAGGCCCAGCCGTCCAGCGCCAGGTTCGCGAGCGTGACCGCCGCCGGCGTGATCGTCATCGTGACCGTGACGGCCTCCGTCGTGCCGTCCGGCCACGTGGCCCCGTCGCGCAGCGTCGCCGTCGCCACATAGGCCCCCGCATCCGTGCCGACCGGCTCGCCCGACACCGTGTAGTAGACGTTCGCGACAAGCGACGTGTGCGCCTGCCCGTCATACGTGACCGTGAAATCGACCGGCTTCCTGAACTCGCCCTGCATCGACGACGCGATGCGGACGTAGACGATGCCGTCGCCGCCGTCGCCGCCGCGCCCGTTGAAGTGGCCGTTGCCGCCGCCGCCGCCGCCGAGGCCGTCCGCGCCCGCGCCTGCCGCCGTTCCCCCGGCTCCCGCACGTGCGCCCGCGCCCCCGATAACGCCGCCCAAACCGTC
>CAKUGW010000012.1 GCA_934654805.1 uncultured Kiritimatiellota bacterium | reverse complement strand
CCCCCCCCCCCCCCCCCCCCCCAGGTCCTTCAATATGAGATGCGGAGGTATCCGGCGCACGGCACTTCAACCTCGCAGACACCGGCGGCAAGTTTCGGAGCCTTTGCCGCACGACCAAAGGTGTCAAACGCCTGCACAGTTCGCGGTGTCACACGCAAATGCAACAGAACGCGGTCTGCGCCCGTACCGTTCAGCACGTAAGTCGTTCGGTCAGCATCACCACAATCGACGCTGAAGCCTGACAGATACACTCCGAGGACGCGCTCATCCGCCGACTCGCCCGCCAGGACGGGGTAGCCATGTTCGGGGTTGTAGGCACGGAACTTTCCGTGCAGAAGAGCCTCCTCATGGCGCGTCGAGAAATCAATCCAATGCCGGACCATCTCGACATGGCGCTCCGGCAGACGGCACAGCACCATCGAATACTGAACGACGCCAAAGATCGAATCCAGAATGGCCCGCGCCGCGACCTCGGCCGGCTCATCAGGATGCCATTCCAGCATATCACCGTGTACGGCGCCCTTTCCGGACGTGAGGCGCAGACGTGCAATTCCACGCCGATTGCGATTCTTGTCCCCCGGACAATCCGCCACGCGGAGCATGTTGCCGTACTTGAGGATCGCCGGGCCGACATACGCCTGGCGGAACTCGACAAGCAGGTCGGGCTTGATCGCCTTCAGCCGCGCCATCACCTCTCCCATCAGTCGGACGGAGGCCTCTTCGACGCTTTTCGTGTCGCGTCCGGCGTAGCTCTCCGCCACCGCCGGATCCGTGCCGGAAATACGGAAGTTGTCAATGAAGTCGAGCTTGAATCCGTCAATGTTCCAGTCCCGCAACGCCTTCTCATAGGTGCCGACAAGAAAGGCGCGGCACTCCGGGAAACGCGGGTCCAGCACACCGGCGCCAAGGCACTCGTAGAGATACTTTCCTTTGAAGCGGGCATAGTTGGCGGACTTCGTGCCGACGAACGGCACCGAGAACCAGACCATGTATCGGATGCCCATCTCCTGTACACGCCGCACGTGCGCCGCCATGTCCGGGAATCGTCGTGACGAAATCTGCCAGTCGCCGCAGAAGGAGTATCCCTGATGTATGCCGTCCGACTGCCAGCCATCGTCGAGAATCAGCGTCTTCATGCCAAGTCTTGCCGCAATCGCGCACTCCTCCTCAATCTCCCGTGCGAAAACGTTCTGATGAAAGCCGTACCACGTTGAATACAGGGGCTTGAATGCCGCCGCCGGAGCCGCGCACGGTTCGTTGCCGGGACGGGATGAAATCCATTCCGCCGCTTCGCGTATGGCATCCGACCAAAAGACATCACGCCTATCGAGGCGGATGCGCACCGCATAGGACTTCAACGGCGCTTCGACACCCGAAAGGAACGACATCCAGCAACGCATGGCGCACGCCCCTTCATTCAGCCCCGCCGCATAACGCACGATTCGGTGCGCCTCGTCGGCTGCGAAGACCAAGCGACTGCGATTGCGGTCATTGACAATCGCACCGATCGGCGACCAGTGCGTAAAGTCGCTGGACTTCGTACCACCCCAGTCCGGCGAAATGGGATAGGATGCGTCATCCTGCGGTGTCCAGAACGCCTGCATATCACATTGCGGGATCGTCCAGCTGACCTTGAACGGCGGCGGCGGAGCCTCGGCTTCCGACGACAGGGACACCTCGATTTCATCCACGCCCACGCCCAGCGACCGCCGCGCACAGGCGAACGACCAGCCGCCCGCCTCGTCAGCCGTCACACGGACATCTCCGACGATTGTCTTTTCCAAGACGCTTTCAAACGCCGCCGCGCATGCTTCGCCGTACGCCAAACCAAGGGCCATCAGCAACACGACCTTCAGTGACTTCATTTTCATTTCCTTCTGTGTTTTTAGTTTGTCGCCAGCCGGAGAGGATTCGACTCTCACCAGTTGTGGTAGGCGTCGCCGTCGTAGGGGTCGGGCTTCACCGCGTAGGGCGCGACCTTCCCCGGCACAAACAGGCGCGCATCCTCCGCCAACCCGACGTTGAGCTCGGTCAGGATCGACGACCAGACGCGCGACAGCTTCTCCGAATTCCAGAGCCCGTCCACGCTGGCCGGGGCGGGCGGCATCAGGATGCAGTTCCCCAGCCGTCCCATGATCGCGGGCGCTGTCGCCGCGAACCAGTCCGGCGCGCCCGCATAGACCGGCAGGTCGTGCGCCGTGCGGAAGTAGAGATCCGCTGCGGCGATTCCGGCGAACGCCGGCTCGCCCGTCGGCGGCGCCGCACGGTAGACGAGGCGCGACTCGCGCCGCACGGGATCGGGCAGCACGTCGAGCGGCGCGCCGGGCAGAACGACGGTCGCCTCCATCTTCTTGATGAACGCACGAAGCGCCGCGACGTGTTCCTTCGGCACGGGATTCGGGCCAAGCAGCAGCATCTGGGGCCTGTCCCCCGCGTACAGGTCCGAGCAGGCCAGGCGCGCATAGCCGACGCCCAGTCGGTCGAGGATCGCCGCGCCCGCGTCGTCGCCGATGTACCCAGCACGCTGCGGACCGACTGGCACGAAGCGGTTGCCCATGTTCCGCAGGAGATTGTGCACGAGATGCGTGGCGGCGGGGTCCTTCCCGTAACGCGCGGTGACGTCCAGCTGGCAGAAGAGGACAAGCCCGTGGCGGCGACGGCATTCAAGAAGCGACGCATACGCGAGATTGAAGCCGCAGTCGACGACCGTGCGGAAGTTGCCGCGCGTGGGCTTCTTGATCGCGTAGCCGCTCACCATGCCGCCATTTCCGCATTTCCATTTCGAGCGCGGATAGTGCGGCGACCGCTCGTCCGACAGGACAAAGGCCGGCATCACGTCCGAAGCGCCGCGCCAGTCATGCAGGTCTTCGTCCGCAAGGCCCTTGACGTACGGGCTTCCCGGCAGGCGCACGAAAGCGTCACGCGCGCTCGGAGCCACCATCTCGAACCCTGGAAGCGCGCCCGCCTTCTGCTCGAAGACAAGCACCTTCAGTCCGTTGTCGATCGCGCCCGACGTCTCCACGGCACGCAGGAAGGCGTTCGTGCCGTCCAAAGCGAGACTGCCGACAACCAGCAAGCGCGCGTCGCCGATTTCTTCTGGCTTTTCGACCGTGCGGAACGGGAAGCCGGCCGCCTTCAGGACGGGCGCCGTCCGCCCCATCGGATCGTAGAGGGCGCAGGCGACGTCCTTCCATTCAGGCCCCGCGACGGTCGGCCAGAACTGGAGTTCCGTCTTGTCCGCCTTCACCAGCCGCCCGTCCGCCGCGACGACTTCGATCTCAAGCGTCCCCGCCGTGCGCGACAGCACCCTGGGGGCCGCGAACGCTATCGCCTTCTTCTCGATGCCGCCCGCCGCGACCGAAAACGCGAAGTCGCCCTGCGCGGCGGTCTCGTCCCCCGTGCGCAGCTTCCACCGGCAGGTCAACTTGCGCGGCGTGACATGATCGTTGACGGCAACGACGCTCTTCACGACCTGCTCGCCGGCGAAGTACGCATGGTCCTTGTTGGTGAAGTCCTTCGGATCGCCCGCCAGGAAGACGAGCAGCGGCGCATAGACCTCGCGGATCGTCTCATGGAGATAGTCAGGAAGCGAATAGTCCGTCAGCGGATGCCGCTGAATCTCGTTCGCGCCGTCTGGGCTGTCCGGCTTCAGGCCGGCCGTCTTCACGTCGTCCGACCGGTTCCAGACGACATTCTGTCCCATGAACGTGCGCGCCGTCAGCATCAGGTCGCGCGCACCGGGGAAGTCGCCCAGTCCGTTCATGCCGTACGCCCGCCACGCCTTGGCGACGCGCAAATGGTGCGCCGCCGTCAGGTCGCGCTGGTTCGCGTTCAGGGGGCGCACGACCGGCTGCGCCCATTCGCTGAAATAAGGCACGGGATCCGTCTCGCGTCCGTAAACCGCGTCGCCGAAATACCTCGCGGCATGTTCGGGGATCAGCGAGCCCAGCTTCGGGTTGTCGAAGTGCATGAACTGCGCCGGATAGGGGAAGCTCGTTTCCATCACCATCAGCGGCTGCGTGTGACGCGCCGCCCACTGGGCGGGCCAGTTCTCCTGCTCCTGCAGCGGCGTGCCGTAGCTCTGGTAGTTCATGGACGTGAAGATCCTGCCGCTGTTGCCGCCCGCGTGCTGGAAGCACTCGCGGCTCGGATCGATCGCCCGCATGATCCGCTCCGCCGTCTGGACGCGCACACGCGTGTACCTCTTCCACGGCGGATTGTACTCCGTGTCGTTCAGCTTCGCCGGATCCTGGTTCCACGCATAGCAGCAGGTGTTGAAGTCCGTGTACCACATGATGATGGACGGATGGTTGCCGTAGCAGTCCAGGAACTGTTCGACATCCGCCCCGTAGGAAGCCAAGTCTTCGTCTTCATACGGCGGCATCGGAAAGAGGTTGTAGAGCCCCATCGTGTCACACGCCGTCAGATAGGGCGTCCAGCCGACTTGCGAGGTCTTGCCGACCGTATCGTACCGGATCGCATTGTAGTTCATTTCCTTGACGTGCGCGACATACTGCCCGACGGCCTCGTCCGCTCCGTAGTAGTAGCGCACGCGGTTGAGTCCGGGGCTTGTCCACATCCTGAGCCGCGTGTTCATGCCGTTGAGGAAAAACTTTCCGTCCTCGACCCACACCTCGCGGAAGCCGAACGGGCGCGTCGGCAGGGAATCGACCGTCTGGCCGTCCTGCACGAGCGAGACGCGCATCTCGTAGACGTTCGGCGTCTCGACATTCCAGAGGACGGGATCCTTCCACGCCGCGTTCCAGACGAGCCGCTGCTCCGGCGAACCGTCCAGCGCAACGTCCTGCGCCGTCGAGAAGCCGACCTTGCCGTCGCGGATGAAGTCAAACCGGACCTGCGCCTTTCCCGTCAGGCGCGCGGGATTGTCCAGCCGCGTCCGCAGCGTCACACTTTTCGTGCGGTAGGAAGACAGCGCAATTCCCGTCTTGAGCGCCACCCTGCCGGGCGCCGTCTCCAGCCAGACGTCGCCGAGCGCGATCTCGCCGTGGTCGCCGATCGCCACCTTGCCGCGCCAGAGCCCGATGTAGTGGCGGTCAACATAGACGGAAAGGACGTTCATGCCTCCGTCTTTCGTCAGACAGTCCGTGATGTCCAGACGACGGGCGTTCGGCACATACGGATGAATCTTGTCGCTCCGCCGGAAGGCGCAGATCTGCGTCCCGTTCAGGTAGACGCGCCCCGTGTCGCCGTTCAGGTTCTCGAAATTGAGCCACACGCGCGCACCCGCCGGGACCTTCGGCGTCGCAAAACCGCGCTGATACCACGCCGCACGGTAGGATTCGTTCATCCGGTCGCGATAGACATGCGTGATCTTCTCTGAAATCTTCCCGTCTTCAAGCGTGTGATAGCCCCACAGCGGCGAACGGAAGCTCCCCGGCACGCGCACGTACCGCCAGTCGCCGCAAGGCGGCGCAAGCGTGAAGTCGTCCGAGGGCTGAACGCGCCAGTAGCCGTTGAGCGTCACGCCACGCCGCGCACCATCCGTACGCCGCTGGGCGTCTGACAGATTCCACAGCGCGTCCTCGCCGTGCACCGACACGAGCGTGTCGCGATGCGCCAGGAAGGAGAGCCGCGCCATCTTCTCCGCCGGGACGAACCGGACGCCCTCCGCGCACGCCGCCTGCGTGAAGTCGGCGAACGCCCCCTTGAACGGCAGACGCCCCTGTTCGGCGCCGGCGACCTTCCAGACAAGCGCGCCGTCCGCACAGGCGAACGCCACCGGCGTCGGCACGCGCAGGTTGAAGGTGTCGGCGCTTTCCAGCGTGTGCGTCTGCCCTTCCGTCTCCAGCACGAGCCCAAGCCGCCCGGACGCGCCCATCGCCGTCAGCGTCAGGCGGCAGCGGCCTGCCTTTCCCGCGCCGTCAAGCCGGATCAGGTTCTGCGCGCTCGTCAGGCGGTTCGTCCGGAACGCGAAGGTGAACTTCGCGCCCGGCGCGGCGACGGGCTTCAACGTTCCCGAACTGCCCTCCGTGACAAGCTGGAAGATCTCCGTCTCGGAAAGCGCCGCGTCATAGATGCGGATGTCGTCATAGACGCCGTCGCCCGTCTTCGCCTTGAAGCGGTCGCTCGACCCGTCGCCGCAGGCCAGAACCATCGTCGCGCGCGGTTCGGGATAGCTGAACGCGTCCTTGTTCGGACGCCGCGCGACCGGCTTGCCGTCGGCGTACAGGACCACCTCGCCCGTCGCGGCGCACCACGTAAAGGCCACGTGCGTCCAGGTGTCCTTCTTGAACACGCCCTTCTTGAACAGCTGGACCTGCCCCGGCGCGACGACCGACAGCTCGACGGCTCCGCCCTCCCCTTTCACGAGGTAGAACCGGAAAGGCTTCCAGCTCTTTTCGCGCGCACTGATGATCGTGTGGCTGCCCGGCTCGTTCTCCGCCCAATGCGGCTTGAACCAGAAGGCCACCGTCCCCGCCTGTGCAGACACGTCCCGGACCGGATCGACGATGAAGCACGTCGCCTGGTCATAGGCGTGCCGCCGGACGTCCAGCCCCTGTCCCGTGACGCCCTTCGTCCACGTCTCGCGTCCGTAGACGACGCCCTTCGCCGCGGACGCCCCCGCCCGCACCACGGCCTCGCCCCCACCGTCCAGAGGAAAGACGCATAGCGGCTCCGCGCCGGAAACGCCCGTACACGCAAGGCAGACGCCCGCAAAAACTCCTGTCATCAAATTCCGAATCGCCATCTTCCTGCTCCTTACTTGTTCCCGCCGTCACCGAGTTCCGTGTATTCCAACTTAAACAGCCGCGTGTCGGGCGCGGCAAAGGCCGCCTTGAACGTCGCGGCGTCCGTCGCCACGGTTTCGCCCGTCAGCAGATCGGTCACACGCGCCGCGGGCTTGGGCAGACGCACGTCCATTTCGCCGCCCTCCGCCGTATGAATCGCCAGAAAATTCTCCTTCGCGAAGACCGGCAGGCACCTGTCGACATAGCGGTGCACCCCCGCAAGGATTTCGATTTCGGCCAGCTTCTCCCGCGTGTAAAGCGCGTAGTCGTGCGCATAGACCGCGCGCCAGCCGCCGGGCATCTCCGTCACGCTCACGCCGAGCGTGCCGTACGGAACGCCCGCAAACGACTCGACGCGCTTCGTGTCCAGCGACTGCCCGTCGATCAGCCCCGGCGCATACGTCCACACGACCGTCCGCCCTTCCGTCAACACCTTTTCCTTCAGGAGCTTTTCGCGCGCCGGCGTGATCAGCAGCGTCGAATTCAATATGACGAGGCGGTAGGGCGACAGGTCGATCGCGTCCAGGTCGCCGAACGAGCAGGTGTCGTAGGACGCGCCCGTCTTGGCGAGCGCGTTGCGCATCGCCTGCCCGAACGCCCGCTCGGCCGGATTGCGCTCGTTGAGATAGTAGACCGACTCGGGATCTGCGACGATCAGAACCTGCGCCACGGACGGCGCGTCCGGCAGCTCGTCCTGGATCTTCTTCAGCGCCGCGATCCGCTCGCGCACGACGGGATTGCGGTAGAACCCGCCCCACATGTCGAACCACCAGTAGTTCGCGTTCCGCGCCATCGCGAACGCCGCCTCGCGCGTGTTGCCCGCGAGGTCGTCGTCAAGCGTCTTCCAGCAGCCCTTGCCCCAGAACTCGTCGTCATGCGGGCCGTAGTCGATCTCGTGCAGGAAGCGCTTGCCGTGCCGAAGCGCCGTGCCGTCCACGAGCTGGCTGCCCGAACAGCCGCCGATCGCGCGATCCGAGTAGTTGCCCGGCGCGACGAAGAAGTCGATGTCCGGCGAGGCCAGGACGCGCTCGTAGTCCAGATGCCCGAAGCTCGTCTGCCGCGTGTCGCTCACGAAGAAGTAGCCGAAGAACGCGCCCAGTTCCTTGGATCTCGGAATCGCCGCGCGCGCGGCCTTGGCAAAGGTGAGGATGGCGCCAGCCGGCAGCGAATTGTGGAACTTCCAGTACTCGATCTTCTCCGGCTCGGTCGCGGGATCGTAGACCAAATCCTCGAACGCGGCCTTGGCGAGCGAAGGCCGCGACGGGACGGACGCGCCGTAGTCCAGCCCCTTCGCCCGGCACCACTTCACCCACGCCGCGTCCTTGTTGGCGCTCGTGCGGCCCCGGTCGTATTCGTACCATTCGCTCGTGCCGCCGCCCGACAGGATGTACGCGCCGATGCGGTCGCCCCAGCGGCTTTCGGCGTAGTCGATGAAGTCGAGCATCCACTTCTTCGTCTCGGACACCCACTCGGCATCGCACGCGGCGTGCGTGACGTCCGTGAAGGAGTCGAGCCAGAACCGGTGCGTGGCCCAGTAGGGCGTGTTCAGGTCGATCATGCACATCAGCCGTGCGTTCGGGCTGACCTTGACGACGTCCTCGACCTGCGCGTCAAACGCCGCCCAGTCGTACGCGCCGATGCCCTTCCAGATCGGCGGATACTCGCAGTAGGGCTTGCCGAACGCGTTGATGGTGTTCGCGGCGAAGATGCAGCGGTTCGTCACGCCCATCGCCCCGAACTGCCCCGTCCGCTCCGACTCCTTGTTGAAGCTCCGGTACGTGACCCACAGCCGCTTCTGCCGCATCTGGTCGAACCCGACCGGCACCGCGCCGTGACACGCGGCCATGAGCGCAAGGCCGGCCGCAAGAATGCTCGTTTTCATTTTCTCGTGTTCTCCTTCTCTTTCGTCACTTGAATTCCATCACCGTCAATGACCGGATGCGGATTGCGATGAACCATCTTCAGCGACCGGACGGCTTCCACCTGCTGCGGCGTCGGATTGGTCGCAGGGTTTGGCCAGATCGGCAAAAATCCGAGGTCGGCGAAATGGTACTTCTCGTAGATGCCGCCGCCGAACGCCACATACTGGACTTGCTTGGGGACGCCCTTGGTCATGCGTTCCTTGAGCAGGGACAGATGCCGGACATACACGTCGCGCGGCGAACACGCCATCTCCTTGCAAATGCCCGCCGCGATGCCGACGACTTCGGCCAGCATGCCCAATGTGCGCTGCACCCGCACCGCGCCAAAGGCCACATGTGAGCAGCTGATGTCGCGTCCCGCCAAGAACAAGTTCGGGCAGTCGCGCGCATACAGGCAGCGGTACGGCACCTGGACGGGCGGCCCGAATCCGCGATGGTAGGCGCACGAGCGAAACGGCTCCTTGAATTCCCTTTCGTTGCGCGGATCTGGGAAATGCAGGTCGATGTCCCACGTAATGACAGCCGTGCCGTCCTCGAACGCGCGCTGCCCCTCAAGGTCATTCTGGGTCAGCACGTAATCGCCTACGACGCGATAGCTTTCGCGCTTGCCGCCGATGGGCGACACCCACTCGATGGCGTTGCGGGCGAAGCCGTTCCTGCGCGCCGAGAAGTTCTTGATGTAGTTCCAGTTCGAGAAGATCGCCAGCAACCCATAGTCGCGAATCGCCTCCGTCTCTTCCGCCATGTCACGATACTGTCCAGCCTCCTGCCACCAGCTGCCGCCCCAGACGTAGAAGACCGTCTTTTCCGTCACCGGAAGTCCCCAGTCGATCTTCGGGAACGGCTGTTCGGTCTCCGCGCGGACGGTCGTCCACTGGATGGAATGCCCCATGACCTGGCGATCCGCCTGTTCGGGCGCGGAAATCTCGTTCCACCGCGACCGCGCCTCGCGTCCATACATCGTCGCGCATCCGGCCAGCCGCGCGATCACGCCATCGCCCGTGGCATCGGTAAAGAGCCGCGCCAGGTAGCGCGTGTCCGCGCCCGTCTTCGTGTCGCGGGCTATGACGGACGTGATCGCCCCCGCCGCGTTGGTCTCGACCGCATGGACGTATTGATTCAGCCGCAGCGACGCGTGCTTCCCCTTGAACGTAAAGGCGTTCGCCTTGCGGTCGTCCTCGTAGAACTTGGCGGGCAGCACCCCGTAGTCGCCGCGCACTGGCAAGATCTCTTCCAAGACATTCCCTAACGCGGGGTAAGGACCTGTCTTCATGTACCCACCCGCCGAGACGCGGACTTCGGACGAATTGCAACCTCCCAAGACGTCCCGATCCTGCAACAGCAGCGTCTCCACGCCATACCGAGAGGAAGACAACGCCGCGCAGATGCCGGCGACGCCACCTCCGACAACGATGTGGTCGTAGGTCTGCGGGGCGTCCTTCACGATAGGCGCGAGACGTTGCGGACGTGCCTTCGGCTCGTTCGAGAGCCACAGCGCGTCACACCGTCCGTTGAACCCCGTCAGGTCATGAAGAGCCAGCGTGGCCTGTCCGCGATTCATCTTGACCCGGCCCGCCAAAACCCATTTCCATTTGCCGTCCCCGACACCCAGAACCGTGGCATTCCCGCCTTCGCCGACCAGCTGTCCGTTGACAAGAACCTGGAACTGTCCGGCCGCACCCTTTGTCCATTCCGCATTCCAGTTGCGTGTGCGCGCCCAGACGGCATAGACGCCGTCTTCGGGAATGTCGATGCGCGTCACCGCGTCTCGGACGGGTTTGCCGCACCCGTGCGCCATCACGTAGGCGCTGCCCATCTGGCGCAGGGAATGCGAATCGACGACCCAGCCACCGAGATCCGAAAAGCTCTCGCACTCCACGAGCAACGAAGCCCCCAACAGGAAAAGCGGAATCATGTCCGTCCCCTCACTTGACAAGCAGCCGTCAAGCTTGTCATCTTCGGCAACGTCGCCTCCCGCAACGCGTCCACTGTCACGGTCGTCTCGGTTGAGGTCCTTCCGGCCCAGACGGGTCCTATCGCGCTGACAGCGGCCAGCAGGTTTAGGCACACCTTCTTCATGGCATTGTTCTCCATTGAGTCTTATTTTTTATTAAGGGCCTTCCAAAACGTCAATACCCGAAATTGAGCCGTAGCGTGCGGGATTGTCAAGAAACCAGACAATGCGCCCCTGAGAATCGAATTCGACGGCCTGCCAACCCTTGTACGAGTCGTCTCGGCCGTGTCCCGTCCAATGCGCCATGTAAAGGTTGCCGCTGGGCATTTCGCGTACCTGCGCATAGAAAAGGCTCTTCTTGCCGTCCGTCGCCGGAACCAGCCACCGGCGCACGGCCTTCCCGTTCGCGTCGAATCGGACAAGGCCCCCGCCATATCCGCAGCCGGCCAGATACCCATCCCCTGCCCGTTCAGGCACGACATCGAAAAGATTGCGCCCCGCCGGCTGTCGGAAATCCGACAGGATCTCGCAGCTGTCGCCCATCGACGGCAACCGCAATCGCGCGAACCCCTTTTCCCACGCCAGCAACAGCGTCTCGCCGTCCCGATCCCATTGCATGGAGCGCGCATAGAACAGGCCTTCCGCCCGATAGGTCGCCGTCAGCTGCCGCGCCGCGTCAAAGCGCCGCAGAAGGACGACCTTGCCCTTGTTCGGCGCCGTCGTCGGATTCACGGACGCGACAAAACCGCCGTCCTTCAAGTCGCAGACCGCCGTCACCTCGTCCAGCGACGGATGGGTGAAATGCTCGATGACCTTCCGCGTCTTCAGGTCGACGACTTGAAAGCCGCGACGGCAGACGATACGGTAAACGCCGTTACCCAACCGTTTCAAGTCCCACACGGGCTTCTGGACGGAAACCTCAAAACAGTTTGTCTCGCTCGCCGAATCGTACATGTGCAGCTTCGCTCGCGACTCGTCCGCTAGGACAAGGCGGCGGCGAACTTCCGTCTGCTGCCGACCGATTGACGTCGCCAAACGTTCGCTCGGAACACCCAGCGCAATGGTCAACAAAAGGACAGGCAACATCATGATTCCATCCTCTCATTCAGAACTTGAGCGTGAAGCCAGCGCCGCCGATCGTGAGGTCCTTGACCGACTCGGGCGCAGACGAGGCATCGAGCGCGTCGCGCGCGTCGGGATGAACCACGTCGAACTGGTGCACGAACGCGAAGACGGACATCCAGTCCGTCACGGCGTAGTCGAGGCGCAGCAGCAGGTTGAGCGCCATGAGGCCGTGCGAATACGCGCCGTCCGCCGCGTTCGGGTTCGCGCCGTACTGCGCCCGGAAATGCCGCGCGTCGCCGAGTTCGCCAAACACGCGCGCCGTCAGGGTCAGGCGGTCCGTCAGGGACCAGCCGCGTTCGAGCCCGACATCCCAGTAGCACCACTCCTGTCCGTCCACCGCCCGACGCAGCAGGCAGTAGGGCGTGACGAACGGGTTTCGCAACGCCTGCGAGAAGTTCCATTCCGAAATCGTGTGGGCGTGCGGACGATACCCCGGCAACGTGACCCACTTCTTCGCGACCGTCGAGTCGAGCGCCCAGCCCTCGGCGAGCTCCAGCGCGTAGCCATAGTACACGCCGTAGTCGACCTCGTTGTAGGCGTTGCGCCGCGTTGCCGACTGCCCATCGCGAGACATCGACGACACGCTCCAGGCGTAGCCGCCGATATAGCCGAACGGTGCGAGGTCAGCCGAAAGATCGACGGACTGCGCCGAGAACGGGTTCTTGTCCACAATCGCGCCGCGCGCCCAGTAGGCCGTCTCGACGTCCGCCTCCGCCTTCGCGTGAATGCGCGAGAGCATCGTCTGCGTCGCCCCGTCGTCCGCCGCACACGCGACAGACGCAACGCACAGCCCAACAACGCCAATCGCCCCCTTCATCTTCATCACTTCTTGCCCCCCTTGCCCTGCCTATGCGACGTCTCGGCCGTCCAGTCACGCCAGAGCCAGTAGGCCTTCGCCGCCGTGCCGTTCTTCCAGAGCGAGTCGAGAGCCATCGACCGTCCGTTCACAAACACGAGTCCGAGCCGCGCCTCGACTGACCGCACCGGCTCGTCCGCGAGCGCGATCGGCCTGAGTTCCGCGAAGCCGCCCGCGTTGTCCGCCGGCACCTCGTAGAACACGCCGCCGACGTACAGGAGGTCGCGCTCCGTCGCGACCTCGCGGCAGATCACCGTCGCGTCGCCGTTCACGTCCGGGAAGGAATACGTCCTCTGCGAATAGTCGTCATAGATGTCGATCTTGCCGACGGGCTTCACGGGGGACACCGGACGCGTTGGGCCGTAGACGAAGTGCGCGCAGGCGCCCTTCGCGTCCGCGAGCGCCCTCACGCGCACCCAGTCGCCGTCGCGCAGCAGCTCGTGCGGCACGGCCCGGCCGTCCGCGTCCGTGAACGCGAAGTCCATCACGTCATACCCGGCATGGAGATACGGGTCGGAGACGGCGCCGGCCTTCACGTCCTCCTTCAGCCACACCCAGCCCTCGCCCGACGGCGGCCCGAACGACGCGAGGTCTTCGGGCCTCACGAACCAGAGGTTGGACTGCGAGCGGTCTCGCTTCGGCGCGCCCCTCTTGAGCGTCCGCTTGCCGAGAAACTCGTTCTTCGCCTGGTCGTCGCAGCCGAAGACGAGACGATCGCCCCAGCGGCAGAAGTCGCCGATGACCTTGAGGTACGTCGAGAGCGGACGGATGCCGTCCGCCTTCGCGGGCGAGAAGTCCGCCGGGAACCTCCAGAACGTGCCGTGCATCGTCGCGAGCAGCGTCCCGTCGCCGAAGCCGACGTCGCGGATGCGCGGCCACTCCGTGTTCCAGCCGTGCGCGCCGTCGTAGCAGTGCGAGGCCTTCGGGAGGCGGTAGTACGCCCAGTCCGCGCCGTTCGTCGTGACGGCGAGGATGACGCTCTTCGCGTCCCAGCCGAGCGACCAGACGGGATCCTGGTCGGGATGCTCGTTGCCATAGATGCCGTTGCGCGTCGTCACCTCCGTGAACTGGCAGCGGCGGATCATGCGCCAGTCCTGCCCCGGTGCCGTCCAGTCGGCAAGCGCGCCAGACGCGACGAACGGGTTCCGGCGCGCCTCCGCGCTGTCCTCTCCGTTGTTCGTGAGGAAGACGCGCCCGAAGCCGGACGCGAGGCCCTTCGAGTGGTAGCCGGGGACGTGCGTCAGCGGCGCCTCGCGCCAGCCCGCCGGCAGGGTCGGCAGCTTGTCGGAATAGCGGCAGTAGGACGCCTCGCGCTCGCGGACGAGCGTGTTCACGGAGAGCGTGCGCATGTCGAGCTCGTAGAGGCCGCTCTCCATCGTCGCGACGTAGACCCTGTTCGCGGGGTCCGTCAGGTGGCGCGCCGCGCCCGTGAGGCGGCCCGGCATCTTCGCGGGCGGCACGACGCGCACGTTCCCCTGTGCGTCGATGACGTAGGGCCCGATGAGCAGCTGGCTCGTCTCGCGGTGGATCAGCCGGTTCGCGGGCGTTCCGCCGACGGACTCGGGGCGGATGACCCGCGTGAGGTCGGGCCGGATCTCGTAGAGCCTGTCGGACGAGCCGAGCGGGCAGTGCGGGCCGTACGTGACGGCCCACAGCGAACCTGCCCACGGGACGACCGCGCCCGTGCCGCACTCGCCCTCGTCGTTGAACATCGCCAGGTGCGGGTAGATCCCGTCCACGCAGTACGGCAGATCCGCCGATTCACCGCCGCCATGAGCCTGAAAACCCACGGTTCCAAACAAGATCGCGACACTTGCCGCCAGCCTGTGCAAAATCATCGCTCGTACTCCTTTTCTATCCAAGATCGTATTATTACGCCCCTTTTACAGTCCGAGAACAATCCGTTCAGCGTATCATGATCGCAAAACCATCGGAAACGATGTCCATATGCGCTCCCGTACAGTCGCCGGCCTCATTTGTCTCCCATTCCAGCCGAATCGTCCGGCCTTTGATCGTCTCCGGGATCGTCTTGAGCGTCCACTTCGCCGGATCGAGGCGATTGATCTTCCCGGCCGCAATCAGGCGGTATCTTCCCGCTTTCGGCCTTTTCGCTTCAAAATCGACCGTAATCGTCCCTGGCAGATACGCATCCAGCTCACCGCCGACCACGGTCGGATTCGCAATCGCGCCCTTGCGGAAATCAAACGTCAAATCCGAATTCAACCCAATGCCGTACGGACAAAGTTCAGAGGCGCGGAACACGCCGCCCTCCGCAACCGACACGTTCCCCACCGCGCAGTCAAAGCCCGGCACACGCCACTTCTGGGCGAGATAGGCCTCGGCGGCCAGACGCTGAACGCGCGAGAGCCCGTTTGTGAAGAGCATCAGCTCTCCATAGACCTGCCCGCCGCAGTTGTAGCCGTCGTCGCCCTTCGTGCCGATGGCGCGAACGGCCGTCCCCGTCTCGCCAAGACGCCGAGCGTCGATCGTCAAGATCTGGTAGCCGGGCTTGAGGTTCTCCGAATCGGGCGCGGCAACCGACAGGCCGTCAAGCCAAACCGGACGCTTCATGCCAAGAATGCGATTCCCGACGTTGCTCCACCCACGGAAAAAGCAGTTCTCGTCAAAACGACCATCATACGACACGGCATCGTCCGACCAGGCGTCCGCCTCACCGTCTTCAAAAACTGCCTGATAGTTTCCGGCCTTCCCGAAGGCATCATTCGTGGGGACATAGCCGCCCAAGTATATCCCGCCATTCGGCGTCGCCGTGTTCTGGCTGCCATAGACCATCACGGCCCACGTCACGGCCAGAGGCCTGTTGAACGGCAGCCGACGATTCTCCGACATTTTGGTTCCGTCGTCAATGGGCGTTCCGTCCGCGTTTGTCTGAGCCCATTTCCGGTCAATCTGCGCCCCCGCGCCAAAAGACATCACCGGCAGTCCGTTGCAGGCATCCTTCAGCCGATAGGGGAATGCCAAGGGCATCCCTATTCCGCTCTTGCTCTTCATGAACGGATTGATCCCATAGAGGGTGGCCTGTGTCGCGCGGCGATCGTTCCAGCGGCGGACAACGGTGCTGTTGTTCGTGTAGACGACCTCTTTCCCGTTGAGGACGAACGGAACGACCGTCGTCTCTTGCGCGGCATCGAGCCAAAGCGCGGGATTCGCCGCCGCAAGGGCTTCTGCATTGCCGAACTCCAGCGTTCCGCCGGAAAGGACGTCAAACTGGACGCCCGAGGCCGGACGATAGACATGCGAGACGCCTTCCGCCACCCGCACCATTCCTGATGAGCCCTCAACACAGGCAAAGCCTCCGCCAAGAAGCGTCACGACCGCGTCATTCGTTACGGTCAGCCGCGCCAGCGGAATGTCCGGATCTGTCGCCCGGATGCCGACAGCGCCAACGGCGATAACTTGCGAACTATCCGCCGAATCCTTGATGTCGAGCGAACCAGAACCGTCAACACTCCGGACCCAAAGCTGCCCGTCGAGATTCCCGATGGACAGTCGCTGGTTCGCGCCCAATTCAAGGCCGCCGCCAACGCACGGATTTCCGTTGAAACGGCTTTTCACGCACGCGAGGCGGACCACGTCGGACGATCCTGTGACGGCCACCGGCATGTCATCCAGCTCCAGCGTCCCCATGAAGCCCGAAAGGTCTCCGACGATGGACGTGTGGGGCCTTTGCGCCTAGTCCAGGGCATTGAACCCGCTCACGCACCGGATGAGTCCGTTGCCGGAAATCTTGCCCGCCAACGTCTTAAAGGAATACCAATTGACGAGCGCAAGTGTCGCACCTTCTCCGTTCAAGACGAACGCGCACTTGAATTCATGCGGCTGGTTCGGCTGCCCGATCCACATGCATTGCGAAATGTTCGTGACCGTGCCGCCATCCTCAATCGTAATCGTGGAATCCGTCGTATTGTATCTCTCGACCAGTTCTGCCTTAGACAAGTCGAAGACGAACGTCTCACCCTTGCGAACGACCAAGTCCTCGGCCGTGGCGGCAGGAAGCCAGCCTGTCATTGCGAAAGCCGCCAAAGCCCATCGCATGCCCATGAATGCACGTTTCTCCGTGGACATCTGCCGGATTGCGGTTCTTTGCACATTCGTCATTTGCACCTCCATTTTATATTTTGGAAAACAACATAAGTATTATCTCACACAACCGGCTCGGCGACAAGAGTCTATTTTCGGCAAAAAATGTCACGATGCCAGCAATGCGATTTCAGCATTTCAAACAGCCACGCAAGCCGAAAGCGAGCATCGCGATCATGCCGACCAAGTGCCGTCTCTTTAGGAATTTCTCAGGTTTCTCGCGACGATCGCTTTGCAGCTGCAATTGATTTGAGGCGTCCGGGGGTTGGAATCTGCGTCGGCTCACACGAAGTAACTTGACGCTCAGTCCAAGAAGGTCATGACGAGGTTGACCATCATTTCCTTCTCGGCAGGACGCGACTCGGCAATCATGACCGTCAGCGCGACAAGCGTCGAATCGGCAATGCGCTTGGAGCCATCCTTGCGCAGCAAAAGCCTGTTGCGCTGCAGGAAATAGAGGAAGAGTCCGGCCGCGATGCGCTTGTTCCCGTCGGAGAAACCGTGGTTCTTCGTGACGAGATAAAGCAGGTTCGCCGCCTTCTCCTGTGCCGACGGATAAAGATCCTTTCCGCCGAAGGACTGGTAGACCGCGCCCAATGCCGACTTGAAGGAGCCGTCCTTCTCGTTGCCGAAAAGCGGCGACGCCTCGGCGAACTTCATGCTGTCGATGAACGCACGACATTCCGCGTAAGTCAGCTTGACCGAACGCGACCGCGCCTTTGGCTTGCCCACCGTCTGGTGGTCGTAGGCGTCCAAAAGGTCAAGCGCCGACGAATACGTCTTTACGACATCCAAGACCTGTTCCGCGTCCAGTCGGTTCGACACGCGCTTCATCACCTCGACGGCCTGTCCGAGCTGACGCAGACGCATTTCGTTGACAGCCGCGCCCTTGAGCAGATAGTCCCGGAGCACGGACGTCGCCCATCGGCGAAACTCGACGCCTCGCTGAGACTTCACGCGATAGCCAACCGAAATCACGACGTCGAGGTTGTAGAAGAGGACATTCTGGAGTTGCGTCCGCCCTTCCATCGCACCGTGACGAGTGGTATGTGCAAAATTTGCACATACCACTTTCTCATCGACTTCACCTTCCTCTATCGCATTTCGGATATGCCGCCCGATAACCGTCCGATCTTTCCCGAACAGGTCTGCCATCTGTCGCTGCGAGAGCCAGACGGTTTCGCGCTCCAGCGTCACGGGCAAGCTGACTTGTCCGTCTTTCGACTTGAACAGCACAAGTTGGTTCTTCTCGTTCATCTCTCGGCCCTTTCATTGTGTCGATTCGGCATCGGTTCCGTGACGATGTATATCAATAGTATACCATACCGAGAAGGGTCTCGCTGACGGAATCCCGCCGTCGTCGCCTTTCCGCACCATTTCGCCCCCTCGATTAGCACGGCACCCGCACCAGCCAGCTCGTCAGCGAGCAAGGCATCGAAAATTCTCTTTTTATAGGCGATATTATACCTTATCCATTGTCCTTCCGCCATCGCCATTCCAGAGATTGTTGATGCCAGCAATGCGACATCCGTACTGATCTGGGCCTTCCGCACATCTGTCCGAAGCGTTTCCCTGACGAACCGACATTCTTGACGGCACGGGCGGCGGCTCTCGACGGCACGGGAAAAGATTCTCGACGGCACGGGCGGCACCCCATCCGCTGCACGCTAATCATCGGCGGGCGCCCGCGAAAGACCTCGGAGCGGACGGCTGCCCGCAGCGCGCCGTTCGTCCGCACCGACTGCCGCGCAGAGAGAGGAGAGCCAACCCCCTTGTCCTCAGCTGCGACTTTTAGGTTTATTCGACGAAGCGCACGTCGCTGGGCATGCGCCAGTCCCCGCGCGGAGAAAGGTTTATGCTTCCGACCTTCGGCCCGTCCGGCAGGCAGCTGCGCTTGAACTGCTGCGCGTAGAACCGCCGGAAGAACGTGTCAAGCCACCGCCCGACCGTCGCCGCGTCATAGACGCCCGCAAACGCCGTTTCCGTCAGGCGGCGGATCTTCTCCTTCCCCGCCCCCCGCCGCAGGAAGTGGTAGAGGAAGAAATCGTGCAGTTCATAGGGACCCACCTTGTCCTCCGTCACCTGCGCGATGGTGCCGTCCGGATTCGCCGGCAGCAATTCGGGCGAGACGGGCGTCGCGAGTATGTCGAGGAGCGCCTCGGAGGCCAATTGCGGATCTGGCGACGCGGGTCTGCCGTCACCCCCTGCAAGGCGCGACTGGGCATACCATTCGACCATGTACCTCACCAGGGTCTTCGGCACGCCGGCATTCACTCCGTACATGCTCATGTGGTCGCCATTGTAAGTACACCATCCGAGAGCCAGCTCCGACAGGTCGCCCGTCCCGATCACGATTCCGCCGAGCTGGTTGGCCAAGTCCATGAGCAGATACGTGCGGCCTCGCGCCTGCGCGTTCTCATACGTGACGTCATGAATCGACTCGTCATGGCCGAGGTCTTTCAGGTGCAGGCAAGCCATAGGCCCTATGCCGATCTCGCGAAGCGGCACGCCCAGGCCCTCGCAAAGGCGCCCGGCATTTGACTTGGTCCGCTCCGTAGTCCCGAATCCCGGCATCGTGAACGCATGGATGCCGCGCCGCCCCAGTCCCAGCCGGTCGAACGCCTCCACGCAGACGAGGAGCGCGAGCGCGCTGTCAAGGCCGCCGGAAAGCCCGACCACCACATCCCTGCATCCGATAGCATCAAGGCGCGTCGCAAGTCCCGTAGACTGGATGGACAGGATCTCCTCGCAGCGCACGTCCCGGTCGGCCCGCGCGTTCGGCACAAACGGATGCGGATCGACAGGGCGCATCAGCGAACCGCTCGCCAGGCCCTCGCGTCCGCACGGCATCCTGACCTTGACCGTTCGCACGTCGTCCACCGTGTGGGCGGCCGTGCGAAACGCATAGTTCGCCGACCGCTCGAAATTGAGGAAACCCACATCCACGTCCGCGACCGTCAGCTGCGCCCTGCGCTCAAAGCGCCGCCCTTCGGCGAGCAAGGCGCCATTTTCGGCAACCATCGAATGTCCGCCGAAGACGAGGTCGGTCGTGGACTCGCCGACTCCTGCGCCGGCATACGCATAGGCGGAAAGGCAGCGGGCGGACTGCCCGAGAACAAGCGAGCGGCGGTATTCCGTCTTGCCGACCAGCTCGTTCGAGGCGCTGAGGTTCAGGATCACGTTGGCCCCGCGCAGGGTGAGCCGCGTGGACGGCGGATTCGCCGTCCACATGTCCTCGCACAGTTCAACGCCGATTGCCGCACCGCCGCCCAGGTCGAACACGAGGTCATTGCCGAACGGAGCCCGCACGCCCGCCAGCTCGATTTCGTCCGCCGTCGCATCCAGTGCGCTCACGAACCAGCGCGACTCGTAGAATTCGTGGGTGCTGGGCAGATAGGTCTTGGGCACGACGCCGACGAGGCGGCGATCCGCGATCACGGCGGCGCAGTTGAAGATGCGTCCGCCCACGCGCACGGGAAGGCCCACGGCGACGAGGCCGTCGCCGCAGTCCGGGATCAGCTCCGCAAGCGCCCGCTCGGCGGCGTCGAGGAGATACGGCTGGTAGAAGAGGTCCGCGCACGTGTAGCCCGTCAGGCACAGTTCGGGGAAGACGGCCGCCTGCACGCGCTCCGCCGCCATCTGCCGCAGCACGTGCCGGATCGCCGCGAGATTGGCCCCCACGTCCGCCGGACGCACCGCCGGCACGGCCGCCGCGACGCGCAGGTACTCGTTTCGTTCGGTCTTCATGAGATCTCCTGGCGCAGCAATCCTGCCCCGGCAGCCGCATTCGATGCCGGATCCCCCAACTGGAGATCCGGCGTCGCCACGGCGATTCGGCCAAAGCCCTTCACCGTTTTCTGTCCTTTCGTTCAGAACGAGAACGCCACGTTCACGCCGCCCCAGACACGCTGGTTCTTGTCGCGGCCCATATAGTCCGCACGGCGCGCGTCACGGTCGACGATCCAGGAGTAGTTGACCTGCGCGCCGACGCTCAGCCAGTCCGTCACGGCATAGGTCAGCGCCAGCCCCGTCGTCTGGTCGAGGAACGCCGTCTTGTTGACGTCATCGACGTAGGCGCGCAGGTAGGCGTCCGACCCCATGCCCAGCGAGACGGACGGCGTCAGCGTCAGGCTGTCGCAGAGCGCGAAGTCGTGCGCCAGGCCAAGGTTGCCGTAGAAGAGCCCGTCGTCGTCGTTGTCCCGGTAGTCCCAGTAGACGGCGGCCGTCGGCGTGACGATCGGGTTGTTGTAGGCGACCGAGAGGTAGAGCTCCTCGTTGTTCTCGCCATCCTCGACGTTCGGGTACGTGTACCAGATGTGGCCCGCCTCGACGTCGAAGTCGCCGAAGCTCTTCGCGTACGAGACCGTGTAGTCGATCTCCTGGTTGCCCATGTTGCGCACGGGCGAGCCCTCGCGGCGGTTCGTCAGACGGAAGCTCGACCAGACGTTGGCGCTCAGCGCGCCGAAGTCGCCGAGATCAAGCCCCAGCGTCGCCGCCGGCTGCCAGACCGGCGCGTCGGCGCAGATCTGCCCACGCCACATGTAGCTGCTGAAGAAGTCGACCGTGACCTCGGCGGACAGCGGCGAGCTCTCGGCCTCCTCCAGTTCGTTCGTCTCCGCCGCGAACGCGCCTGCGGCCATGGCCGCCGCCGCTGCGGAGATCCCCATTCTGATCAATGTGCTGTTCATTGTCGTTTTCCGGTTCATGATTGGTGGTTTGGTGGTTTGGTGGTTACGATTGCTTGTCTCATCTGCCCGAAGCGCCGTCCGGCAAGCCGCACAGGCGGCGTTTCGGGCTGGCCTCGCCTACATGTTCGAGAAGAACTGGAAGGAGGCGTAGGCGTCTTGCCCGTGTTCGGTCACGTCGAGGCCCTTGAGCTCGGTCTTCTCGTCGACCCGCAGCATGCCCAGCCGCTTCAGGACGTAGAACATCACGAGTCCGAGGCCGAACGCCCAGAGGCAGGTCATCGCGACGCCGACGAGCTGGACGCCGAGGAACTTGAAGCCGCCGCCGTAGAGGAGGCCGACCATCGAGTTGCCGTAGCCGAGGGCCTCCGGCGCGGCGAAGAGGCCGACCGCGATCGTGCCCCACACGCCGTTCACGCAGTGCACCGAGACGGCGCCGACCGGGTCGTCCACGTGGATCTTGTCGAAGAAGAACACGCTCAGGACGACGAGCACGCCGCCGATGGCGCCGATCAGCAGGGCCGCGTTCGGGGTCACGAGATCGCAGGGCGCGGTGATCGCGACGAGGCCCGCGAGCGAGCCGTTCAGGGCCATCGTGAGGTCGGGTTTGCCCATGATAATCCAGGCGGTGACGAGCGCGGCGCAGGTTCCGGCGCAGGCCGCGAGGTTCGTGGTCATCGCGACGCGGCTGATCGAGCCGATGCCGGCGGTGTAGCTCGCGGGGTTGAAGCCGAACCAGCCGATCCAGAGGAGGAAGACGCCGAGCGTGCCCAGCACGAGGCTGTGGCCCGGGATCGGGTTCGCCTTGCCGTCATGGCGGTACTTGCCGATGCGCGGGCCGAGCATCATCGCGCCCGCCAGGGCCAGCCAGCCGCCAACCGAGTGGACGACCGTCGAGCCGGCGAAGTCATGGAAGCCCAGGGCCTCAATCCAGCCGGCGGATTCCGCACCGTGCAGACCGCCCCACATCCAGTGGCCCGTCACCGGGTAGACGAACGCGGAGACGAGCGCCGTGTAGATCAGGTAGCTGCGGAACTGGATGCGCTCCGCCACCGCGCCCGAGACGATCGTCGCGGCCGTCGCGGCGAACATGGTCTGGAAGAAGAAGAACGTCCAGTCCCAGGTTCCCTCGCCCGCGAAGACGCTCGGCATGCAGAGGCCGCCCCAGCCGAGCGCGCCGCCCAGCTTCGAGGCGCCGAACATGAGCGCCGCGCCGATGAAGTAGAACACGATCGAGCCGAACGCGAAGTCCATCAGGTTCTTCATCATGATGTTCGCCGCGTTCTTCGCCCGCGTGAAGCCCGTCTCGACGAGCGCGAAGCCCGCCTGCATGACGAACACGAGGATGCCGCCGAGGAGCGTCCAGACGACGTTCAGGTTCGTCTGGACGTCCGCCGCCGTGGGCGCGGCCTCCTCCGCCCAAACGCCGCCGGCGCCCAGCGCCAGCAAGCCACACAACAGTAGTTTCTTCATTTTCATTGCCTCTTCTTTCTTCCTTTTTACTTTTTACTTCTTCCTTTTTCCTTTTTACTTTTTACTTCTTCCTTCTTCCTTCTTACTTCTTACTTCTTACTTCGCCCCTTTACCCAATCGCCGCCGGGCCCTTCTCGCCGGTGCGGATGCGGATGCACTCGTCCATCGGCAGCACGAAGATCTTTCCGTCGCCGATGTCGCCCGTGCGCGCGCCCTCGACGATGCCGTCGATCGTCTTCTGGACGAACTCGTCGTTCACCGCGATGGCGAGACGGATCTTCTTCAGGAGCGTCACCTCTTCGATGGCGCCGCGGTACTGGTGGACGTAGCCCTTCTGCTGTCCGCACCCAAGGGCATTGGAGACGGACATCTTGTACACCTCGCGCGTGTACAGGGCCTGCTTGACGGCGTTGAGCCGTTCAGGCTGAATGTAGGCGATGATCAGTTTCATCTGTTGCTTTCCTTGTTTGCGTCACCACGACATGCGGCAACGCAAAGGGAAATGCAAAGGCCGTGCCATCGCCTCTTAAGGCAAGGACACGGCCGAATCATTACGTATGCTGTACAAGTCAACAGACTGGCGAAACACGCATTGTCTCACGAGGCCGCGCGCAGGCGGGCTGACGCTCACTCCACGGTGACGGACTTCGCGAGGTTGCGCGGCTGGTCGATCTCGCAGCCGCGAATCCGCGCGACATGGTAGGACAGGAGCTGCAGCGCGACCGCCGTGACGACCGGCGCGCACGCCGCGCTCGTGCGGGGCACGCGCAGCACCTCGTCGCAGGCCGCCGCCGCCGCGTCGTCGCCCGCCGTCACGACGCCGATGACCGGCGCCTGCCGCGCCCGGCACTCCTGCACGTTGCCGAGCGTCTTCTCCTTGCCCGGGATGTCGTTCAGCAGCGCCACGACCGGCGTCTCGCGCCCGAGAAGCGCGATCGGCCCGTGCTTGAGCTCGGCCGCCTGGTACCCCTCGGCGTGGACATACGAGATCTCCTTCATCTTGAGCGCGCCCTCGAGCGCCGTCGGATAGAGGATGCCGCGCCCGAGGAAGAACATGTCGTCCGCCCGCGCGCATTTCGCCGCGACGGCCGCGATGCGGTCGTTCTCCTTCAGCGCCTCGGCGACGAGATCCGGCAGCGCGGCGATCTCCGCGCAGAGCCGCAGCCCCTCCTCGCGCGAGAGCCGCCGTGTGCGGCCGAGCTTCAGCGCCATCATCAGGAGGACGACGACCTGCGCCGTGAACGCCTTCGTCGAGGCGACGGAGATCTCCGGCCCCGCGTGCAGGTAGACGCCGCGCCCCGCCTCGCGCGCGATCGTCGAGCCGACGACGTTGCAGACGGCCGAGACGAGCGCGCCCTTGCCGATCGACTCGCGCACCGCCGCAAGCGTGTCCGCCGTCTCGCCCGACTGCGAGAGCGCGATCGCCCAGTCGTCCGGCCCGATGATCGGGTTGCAGTAGCGGAACTCCGCCGCCTGCTCGGCGCTCGTCGGCAGGTCCGCGAGCGACTCGAAGAGGTACTTGCCGACCATGCCCGCGTGGAGCGACGTGCCGCAGCCGATGATGACGGCGCGGCGGATCGTCGCGAGCTCGCGCGGCGGCAGGTTGAGGCCCGCGAGGACGGCCGTCCCGCCCTGCCGGTCGAGGCGCCCGCGAATCGTGTTGCGCAGGGCCTCCGGCTGCTCGAAGATCTCCTTGAGCATGAAGTGGGCGTAGCCGCCCTTCTCCGCCGCGTCGGCGTCCCAGTCGACCACCTGGACGTCGCGCGAGACGGGCGCGTTGTCGAGCGTGAAGACGTCCGCCCCCTCCGGCGTGATGCGGGCGATGTCGCCGTCGTCGAGGTAGATGACCTGCCGCGTGTAGGAGACGATGGCCGAGACGTCGCTCGCGACGACGGTCGAGCCCTCGCCGACGCCGACCACGAGCGGCGAGCCCCTGCGCGCGACGATCATCTCGCCCGGATGGCGCAGGGAGATGACGGCGATGCCGTAGGTGCCCTCCACCTGCTTCAGCGCCTGCGAGACGGCCGCCATGAAGTCGCCCGTGTCGAACGTCGCGATCAGGTGCGCCAGCACCTCGGTGTCGGTCTGCGAGACGAAGACGCAGCCCCGCTTCTCCAGCTTCGCGCGCAAGGCGGCGTAGTTTTCGATGATGCCGTTGTGGACGAGCGCGAGCCGCCCGCCGTCCGAGACCTGCGGATGCGCGTTCGCCTCCGTCGGCAGGCCGTGCGTCGCCCAGCGCGTGTGGGCGATGCCCAGCGTGTACTTGCCGCGCGCGTCCTCCGGCAGCTCGCGCGCGAGAAGCCTGTCGAGCTCGGCGACCTTGCCCGTCCGCTTGAAGACGCGCAGCTCGTCCGCCGACTCCAGGGCGACGCCCGCCGAGTCGTAGCCCCGGTATTCGAGCCGGCGCAGGCCGTTGACGAGCGGGCGGCACGCGCTCTGCGTGTGACTGGAGAAGCCGACGATGCCGCACATGGGATGACCTCCTTACTTCTTCTGGCCCTTCTTCTGCTTCAGCGCCGCCGCGACGAGCCCGTCGAAGAGCGGATGCGGCGCGGTCGGACGCGACTTGAACTCGGGGTGGAACTGCCCCGCGATGAAATACGGGTGGTCCGGCAGCTCGACGATCTCGACGAGCTTGCCGTCCGGCGACGTGCCGGACACCTTCAGCCCCGCCGCCTCCAGCGCCTTGCGCCCCTCCGTGTCATAGCCCAGCTCGTAGCGGTGGCGGTGGCGTTCGGAGATCGTGAAGTCCTCCTTGCCCCTCTCGCCGTAGGCGGGCGCGTAGAGCTTCGCCGCGAGCGTGCCCTTCTTGACGACGCACGGATACGCCCCCAGGCGCATCGTGCCGCCCTTCTGCGTGACGCCCTTCTGGGACGCCATGAGGTCGATCACCGGATGCGTCGTCTTCGGATCGAACTCCGTCGAGTTCGCGTCCGCCCAGCCGACGACGTCGCGCGCGTACTCGATGGCCGTGCACTGCATGCCGAGGCAGATGCCGAGGAACGGAATCTTGTGCTCGCGCGCGTACTTGATCGCGAGGCACTTGCCGGGAACGCCCCGGCTGCCAAACCCGCCGGGAACGAGGATGCCGTCCACGCCCGCGAGCAATTTGCAGCCCTCGCTTTTCCCTTCTTCCTTCTCCCTTCTTGCTTCCGCTTCCAGCTCCTCCGCCTCGATGCACTTCACGTTCACCTTGCAGTCGTGCGCCATGCCCGCGTGGTGCAGGGCCTCGTGGACGGACTTGTAGGCGTCGCGGATCGCGATGTACTTGCCGACGAGCGCGATCGTGCAGCTCCTCTTCGGCTGCGTCGCCTTCTTCACGAGCGTGTCCCACACCGTGTGCTTGATCGGCCAGATGTCGAGGTGCAGCTGCTTCAAGACCTCCTCGTCCAGTCCCTGCTTGCGCAGCTCGCGCGGAATCGCGTAGACGGAGTCCGTCACGTCCTTCTCCTCGATGACGCGCTCGGGGCGGACGTTGCAGAAGAGCGCGAGCTTTTCGAGGTGCTCCTTCGGAATCGTCATCTCCGTGCGGCAGACGAGGATGTCGGGGATGATGCCGATCGCGCGGAGCTGCCCGACGGAATGCTGCGAGGGCTTCGTCTTCAGCTCGCCCGCCGCCTTCAGGTAGGGGACGAGCGTCAGGTGCACGAAGCACGTGTTGTCCATGCCGTGCTCGAAGCGAAACTGCCGCGCCGCCTCCAGGAACGGCAGCGACTCGATGTCTCCCGACACGCCGCCGATCTCGCAGAGGACGATGTCGCAGTCATGCTCGCCGGCGGACTTGATCGCGTCCTTGATCTCGTTCGTGACGTGCGGCACGACCTGCACCGTGCCGCCGAGGTAGCCGCCCGCGCGCTCGCGGGCGAGGACGGCCGAGTAGATGCGCCCCGACGTGTAGTTCGACGCCTTCGAGCAGGTCACGCCCGCAAAGCGCTCGTAATGGCCGAGGTCGAGATCCGTCTCCGCCCCGTCGTCCGTCACGAACACCTCGCCGTGCTGGTAGGGGCTCATCGTGCCCGGATCGACGTTCAGGTACGGGTCGAGCTTCTGCATGAACACCTTGTAGCCGCGGCTCTTCAGGAGAAGCGCGAGGGACGCGCTCGTGATGCCCTTGCCGAGGGAACTCACGACGCCGCCGGTGATGAAGACGTATTTGACAGGCTTTTTCATAAGAGAAGCGGAAAGGTGGAAAAGTGGAATGGTGGAATGGTTCGTGGTGGAAGGGTTCGCGGTTGAAATCTCAAGTCCCTTGTGATGCGCACGGCCTGCGCGTCATTTCAAGCATCGTCTTGAACTGGTCGAAAAGGTACTTCGAGTCGTGCGGGCCGGGGCAGGACTCGGGATGGTACTGCACCGAGAACGCGGGCAGCGTCCTGTGCCGCACGCCCTCGACGGAGCCGTCGTTGAGGTTCACGTGCGTGACCTCCAGGCAGTCCGGCACCGAGTCGGGCAGCACCGCGAAGTTGTGGTTCTGGCTCGTGATCTCGACCTTGCCCGTCGCGAGGTTCTTCACCGGGTGGTTGCACCCGTGGTGGCCGAACTTGAGCCGCCCCGTCTTCGCCCCGCACGCGAGCGACAGGAGCTGATGCCCAAGGCAGATTCCCATCAGCGGAACGACCTTCTGCCGCCCGGCCTCGAGTCCCTCCCGTCCCTCATGTCTGCAAAGGGCCGCCTGGTCATGCGACAGGATCGCCCGGATGTTCTCGATCGCGTAGCCGACAGCCGCCGGATCGGCCGGGCCGTTCGAGAGGAACACGCCGTCCGGCTGCATCGCCAGGACCTCCGCCGCCGGCGTCTGCGCCGGCACGACCGTGACGCGCGCGAACGCGGACAGCTCCCGCAGGATGTTCGTCTTCACGCCAAAGTCGTAGCAGACGACGTGGGGAAGAGAAGAAATAATCGAATTGTCGAATTGACGAATGGTCGAATTGTCGAATTGACGAATGGTCGAATGGTCGAGATGGAATTCATAGGATTCTTTGCAGCTCACGCGACTGGCGTAGTCCTGTCCGTCCAGGCCCTCCCACGCCCGCGCCTTCTCGATCGCTTCCGCCTCCGAAATCGATTTCCCGTCCTCCATTCGATTATTCGACAATTCAATTATTCGATTATTTCCCACATTTCCCAGCCACGCCTTCTGGTTGCCGTGTTCCCGCAGGTGGATCGTCAGCGCGCGCGTATCGACGCCGTAGATGCCCGGCACGCCATTCGCCTTGAGGTAGGCGTCCAGCGACTGCGTCGCGCGGTAGTTCGACGGCTCGGTCAGGTCGCCGATCACAAGCCCCGAAAGAAAAAGGCCCCGGGACTCGACATCCTCGGGGTTGACTCCGTAGTTGCCGACTTCGGCGGCGGTGAGGGTGACGAACTGCCCCGCGTAGGAGGGGTCCGTCAGGATCTCCTGATACCCGCACATGCCGGTGTTGAAGACGACTTCCCCGCACCGGTCCGTGCGCGCGCCGAACGCCACGCCGTGAAAGACCGCCCCGTCCGCCAACGCCAGGAACGCCTTCCGCTCCCGCTCGGCCCGCCACTTCGCTTCAAATTCGCTCTTCATAGACTTCTGCACTCCCGAAGTTGTCTGCAAGACATATGCCAAGAAGCTGACGGGAAAATGAAATCTGCCGATTTCCAGACGTTCGCTCATCAAAACGCAATCTTTCCGCCCATCAAATGTAAATTGAGCCCCAGCCCATTACAGGCCATGAAAAGGCGGATTGGAAGAGACCGCCAGAAGCTCGGACGGATCAAGCCGCGTCGCAGGCCAGGGGTAGGCATTCAGCGCAACTAAGGCCTCGCCCGCCAAGAAGAGCGAGCCGCAAACCAGAACCGTGGGGACAGGCCCCGAAACCGTGTGGACAGGCCCCACGTGCGTGTCGGCGGAAGCGGTTGAAAGCGCCTCCGCCAGGGAATCGCACGGCCGCGCATCCAGCCCTACGCGCCGCATCCGTGCGGCAAGATCCGCCGCCGACAGGGAACGCGGATTGTTCGTCCGCACAGCATAGGCGCGTGCCACGAACGGCGACAGGATACGCAAGACTTCGCCGACGTCCTTGTCGCCGCACGCGCCAAAGACCAGGTTCAGCGACCGGGGGGACGCCGTTCCGAAGAGTTGCGTCAATGCCTCTGCAAGTGCCTTTGCCGCCGGCGGATTGTGCGCGCCGTCAATCAGGAAAGAGTCCACGCGCTGGAAGCGTCCCGGCCAGACGACGCGGGAGAAGAGAGTGTGAGCGGGGAGCGGGGAGGCCAGGGCTTTCAGTGCGGCGAGGGCCGTGACGGCGTTCTCGCGGTTGAAGGAACCAAGCAGCGGAAAGTCCGCCGGGATCTCCGACTCGTCCGCAAGGTCCGGCGCATAATGGAACGGCGCGCCTTTCCCGGCGGCGACTCGGCGGACGACCTCAATGACGGACGGCGCATTTTGTCCCAAGACGACTGGCACGCCGGGCTTGACGATGCCCGCCTTCTCCCATGCGATCTGCTCGACCGCATGCCCCAGCCAGTCGCAGTGGTCGAGGCCGACCTTCGTGATGACGCACAGTTCCGGCTCGCAGACGTTCGTCGCGTCCAGCCGTCCGCCGAGCCCACATTCGAGAACCGCATGCGAGACCCTTTTCTCGGCAAAGAGCAGAAAGGCGACGGCCGTCAGGGCCTCGAAGAACGTCAGGCCGTCCGCCGCCGGACACGCATCGGCCGCTTCGTGGACGCTTCGCGCCAGCCGCTCCAGCGTCTCGTCATCGACCGGCTCGCCGTCCAGGAAGAACCGTTCGTTCAGGCGGACGAGATGCGGCGACGTGTAGCGGCCCACGCCGCCGTTCGCCGATCCCCTTACGGCGCCGTCGCGCAACGCTGCGTCGAGCAATGCGCAGACCGCGCCCTTTCCGTTCGTTCCGGCGACGTGAATCGCCTTGAACTGCCGGTGCGGGCTGCCCAGGGTCCGGCAGAGAGACGCAATCGTCTCCAGCCCCGGCTTCATGCCGAAACGCCGCCGCGCGGCCAACTCCGAAAGGAACGAACGATTCATGTGCGACAAGGCCCGCGTGGGCTTCAGAACCTGAACTCGACCTGCCAGCGGAGGAAGAACGCCGGCTTGTCCGTCTCGAAATAGTCGCCGGGATTGAAGAACTCGGCATAAAGGTGGCCGACGACCTCGAATCGCTCGCCTTTTGACGTGTCGGCGAGACGGATCGGGAACTCGTACTTGCCCTGGTAGGCGACGCCCTTGAAGAAGCCGTCGCCGCCGCCGAGGCCGTCCTGCGCGGCCGCGAACATCGGCGTCAGGCTCGCGGAGAGGCGATGGGCGCGACCGAAGTCGAGACCGGCGGACAGGTTGACGGCGTGCAGGTTGCTCCACCAGCCGAAGCCGTAGTGCGTGCCGTAGAGGAAGATCTCCGCATACGAGACGCCGCGCGCCCACATCGGGTCCCATGCGCCGTGACCGCCGTCCTCGTCCGCAGCGTCGTCGTCGCCGCTCATGAAATGGTAGCCGAACTTGGCAAAGGGCTTCACGGACGACGCCGTCGCGCGCTTCCAGTTGACGCCCGCGTAGGAGCTCCAGCCCGACAGCGTCTCGTGGTCGCCGTTCACGCCGACCTGCCCCATCGCCTCGAGCTGCAGCGACCACGCCTCGTCGATCTGCGGCATCAGCTTCGCGCCGACAAGCTCGCGCTGCGTCCACGGATGCACCTCGCCCGCGCGCCGGAATTCATGCGTGTTCTTCTGCGCGGCGAAGACCTGATAGGGCAGCCAGGCCGCGAGCTTCGAGCGCCAGATCGCGCCGACGCCCCAGTCGTCCATGTCGAGGTCCGCCCCGCCGCCGAAGCCCGTCATCGAGGTGTGCTTCGAGCGCTCCGTGCCGAAGCGGACCTCGTTGTCGTCGAAGTTGTAGAGCGCGAGGAGGTCAAGCGTCGACTCCTCCGTCAGGTGCAGCGTGAAGGCCGCCATGTCGGAGTAGAACGAGCGCGAGCCGTCGCCCGGCGAAACGAGGTCGAAGACGTGGTCAAGTCCGCAGTAGTTGACGAGGTCCTGACGGCCGATCTTCAGGTCGAGGAAGCCGTCGAAGAGGCCGCGCCCCTCGAGGAAGAGGTTGTCGAGGAAGACCTCGCCCGGAAACGTCTGCGCGTTCTTGTAGGGCTCCGGGCACCAGCGGAACTCGTCCGCGAGCCGCGTGTAGAGCCGCCATGCGCTCCCGCTCGCGGTCACGCCCTTCGCCTCGCCCCAGACGCGCGGACGGAACCGCATGTGCTGGACGAAGCCGCTGCGCCGCACGGGGAACTGGACGCCGCCGCCCGGCAGCCCCGGCACGTTCTGCATGAGCTCCTGGCGGACGCGCAAATCCGCCCCAGCATCGAAGTCAATGCCGCACTTCGCCCCCAGAGGCAGCAACGCAGCGGCCACCAGACGCCAAGAAACCCCTTTCATGGACAGGTCATGAGCCACGGATGATCACGGACGGCCACGGTTTGCCTCAATTCGCGCCAATCCGTGAAAACCCGCGGCCCTCATTCGCCCTTCACTTGACCGGCAGCAGCTTCTCCTGTCCGTTCATGTACGGACGGAGAACCTCCGGGATCGTGACCGACCCGTCCTCGTTCAAGTGCTGCTCCAGGAGCGCGACCATGAGACGCGGCAGTGCGACGCCCGAGCCGTTGAGCGTGTGGACGAGCTTCGTCTTGCCGTCCGCATCCTTGAAGCGACAGTTGAGGCGGCGCGCCTGGTAGTCGGTGAAGCACGAGCAGGACGACACTTCCAGCCACTGCTGTTCGCCCGGCGCCCAGAGCTCAAGGTCGTAGCACTTGGCGGCCGAAAAGCCCATGTCGCCCGAGCAGAGCTGAAGGACGCGGAAGTGGAGGCCAAGCCCCGTGAGGACGGCCTCCGCCTCCTTGACGAGGACCTCGAGCTGCTCGAACGAGTGGTCGGGATGGACGAAGTTCACCATCTCGACCTTGTCGAACTGGTGGACGCGCAGCATGCCGCGCGTCATCTTGCCGGCCGAGCCCGCCTCGCGGCGGAAGCACGGCGTGTAGGCCGTCAGCTTGATCGGCAGGTCCTTGCCGCTGAGGATGTCGTCGCGGTAGTAGTTCGTCACGGGGACTTCCGCCGTCGGGATGAGCCAGAAGTCGTCGATCGGGCAGTGGTAGAGGTCTTCGGCAAACTTCGGCAGCTGGCCTGTGCCCGTCATCGAGTCGCTGTTCACGACGAACGGCGGCAGCATCTCCGTGTAGCCCTGCTGCTGGCAGTGGAGGTCGAGCATGTACTGGATGAGCGCGCGCTGGAGCTTCGCGCCCTGACCGAGGATGATCGGGAAGCCCGTGCCCGTGAGCTTCACGCCGCGCGGGAAGTCGAAGATGCCAAGCTTCTCGCCGATCTCGATATGCGTCGGGATCTTGAAGGCGGGATCCTTCCACTCGCCGACGAAACGGACGACCTTGTTCGCCGTCGAGTCCAGCCCCGTCGGAATCTCCGGCGCAGGGATGTTCGGAATCATGAGCAGGGTCTCGCGGAGGTCGTGGTCGACCTGCGCGAGTTCCTTGTCGATCTCGGCGATGCGGTCGCCGACCTTGCGCATCTCGTCCTTCGCGGCGGCGATGTCGCCGCCCTCCTTCGCGAGTTTGCCGATCTCCTTCGACGCGGCGTTGCGCTTCGCCTTCAGCGACTCCGTCTCGCCGACGAGCGCACGGCGCCGCGCGTCCAGGTCCTTCGCCTTCTGGAGCGTCGCCTTCTCCACGCCACGGCGCGCGAGCGCAGCCGCCGTCGCGTCGAAATCATCCCTCAGCTTCTTGATATCAATCATCTGTTGACCTTCTTTCCGTAAAATTCCGCATATTATACCACATTTTTCGGACGTATCGGCTGACGTCCCTCACTGAGGCCGAATCGCTGCCGATACTTCGCGACCGTCCGCCGCGCCATCGGGAAGCCGACGGCCTTCATCCGTTCCGCGACTTCCCGGTCGGAGACATGAGGACGCGGCGGCAACGCCTCAAGAATCTCGCGCAGCTTCTCGAGCGGCGCCTGGTCCACGAGCGGGAAGAACTTGCGCAGCGGCACGGTGCCGCGCGGCGTCTTCACGTACTTGCGCGCCGCCGCGCGCGACACGGTCGAGACGTCGCATTTCGCCTTTCGGGCGATGTCGCTCATCGTCTGCTTCCTGAGGCCGGCCGCACCCTGCGTCAGGAACGCCGGCTGCCCCCCGATCGCCATCTCGGCAATCGCCGCCATCGTCTCCTGCCGACGGACAAGCGCCGCGCGGAACTCCCGCGCCTTCTTGACCTTCTCGATCGCGAACGCCCGCGCCTCCGGGTCGGCTTCGCGGTCCTTGGCCAGCTCGACGTATTTCGGCGAGACGCGCAGTTCGGGAATGTCGCCCTGATCGACCTCGACCGTGCCGTCCTCGTCGACCCGCACGTCCGGCACCACCGTCTCGACCCGCCGCCGGTCATAGAGGCGTCCGGGAAACGGCTCCAGCGACTGGAGAAGCCGGAACGTCTGCGGGTCCGACGGACGGAACGCCGCGAGGTTGCCGGCGGCAATCGCCTGCGCCAGCTCGTCGAGCGCCTTCCCGACGGCGGGACGCTTCGCGGCGGGAATCCGGTCAAGCTGGGCGCGGTAGCACTCGGCGAGATCGCGCGCGCCGCAGCCCTTCGGATCGATCGCGAGGATGCGCTGACGGGCCGCCTCGAGCTCGGCCACCGTTCCGCCCGTGGTCATCACGAGATCCGGGTAAGCCCCCTTGAAGCGCCCGTCGTCGTCCAGTTCCGCGACAATCGCGCGGCAGAGTTCGAGCTCCCGCCCCTCGACGCCATCCATCCGCAGCTCGCCGAGGAGATGCTCCTCCAGGCTCTCGCCGCCTTCGGCCGCCACGCGCTCGAAATCGAAGCCCTCGGAGGCTCCATGCACGCCGCGTCCGGGATTGAAGTCCCGCTCGATCTCAAGCGCCGGATTCGAGTCGACTTCTTTTTTGACCGCCTCGCGCAATTCGGCGAGCGGCAGCTGCAGGAGGGAAAACTCGAGCATCATCGCGGGGGTCGCGACCTGACGCTGGAGTTGCCGAGGCTGGAGAGAGAGTGGCATGCGCGAATTATAGCAAAACCCGTTCCATGCGGTCAACGGGCGTGGGCTTGGACGTGCATCGCGCGATGGTCCTCCGGGCGTCTCGCCGTCGATGCCGCGCTTGACCGCACACCCGGCCCTCGCCTCTTCGCCATTCGCGAGATCGTCCGCCGCGCCTCGACCTTCCTGCCGAATCGAAACCTCCCCCGCGTCGCCGCCGCGCGCCTATCGGGATAAAACAACAACATATTGCTGTTAAGTAGCCTATCGCATTGATAGCAACATTATATTATGGTAAAATACAATCCATGTCCATCCCATTAGACTCAATTTCCTTGACCTCGCCGAACGATGCGCTTGCGCTGTTGCGCACGTGGCTGCGCACTGAACGGCAGCGCGTCACCTGGACACAGCAAGAGCTCGCGCGGCGAAGCGGTGTGCCGGCGGCGTCCATTTCGCGTCTGGAGCGGACAGGGCTTGCCTCGACGGACGCGCTCTTTCGGGTCACCTTTGCCCTGCGGCAGCTGGAAGCCGTCGGAGATTTTCTGAAAGAGCGCCAACGTCTCGCGTCCGTGCCGGTTTCGCTGGAAGCCCTTCCGCGCCGGAAAGTCATACAACGCGTGCGCATGAAAAAGGAGGCTCGGCCATGCGCCTGACGGTTTCCCTGCGGTTTTCGCCCACGCATCCGATCAAGGTCGGCACGCTTTTTGAATTGGGGCGTGACACGGCCTTTGAATATGACCGGGAGTTCCTTGCGACGGGGCTCAATCTGGCGCCGTTTCGCCTACCGCCCCGAAGCGGCGTCCTCGTCTACGACCATTCGGGCAATATGGACACCTTTGGCGTGTTCGAGGATTCGCTCCCGGACGGCTGGGGGCGGCGTCTTGTCGATGTCGCCTACCGACGACGCTACGGGCGGCTTCCGTCGGTGCTGGAACGCCTCGCCTGCGTGGGGACAAACGGCAGGGGTGCCCTGGCCTATGAGCCGGAGGAGCCGCTGGAATCCGAAGTGGCGTTCGCCGACCTTGCATTACTCGCAGAATCAGCGGAACGCTTTGCCGAAGGGAAGGCCGAGGATGTCTTGCCGGAAGTGCGTCGGGCGGGCGGCAGTTCGGGAGGTGCGCGCCCAAAGGTTTTCGTCGGGTTTAATCCGCAGACAGGAGACGTCTGTGCCGAGCAGGAAAACCTGCCGCCGGGCTTTGAGCATTGGATCGTCAAGTTCAACACACGCCAAGACGGTGCAAATGCGGGCATTCGCGAGTTCCGCTATTACGAGAAGGCGATCGCCGCCGGCGTTTCGATGATGCCGAGCCGGCTGATCGAGACGAGAGCCGGCGCCTTCTTCGCCACGAAGCGGTTCGACCGCACGGACGCCGGCGGACGGCTTCATGTCGCTTCGGCGGCGGGTCTTCTCCATGCGGACTTCCGCACGCCGGGCGACGAGTACACGCTTCTGTTCAAGCTGACGGATGCGCTGACGCACGATTATTCAGCAAAGGAAGATCTGTTTCGCCGCGCCACGCTGAATGTCCTTGCGCACAACCGCGACGACCACCTGAAGAATTTCGCGTTTCTGATGGACGAGAATGGCCGCTGGTCGCTGGCGCCGTTCTATGACTTCACCTACAGCGAGGGACCGAACGGATGGCAGACGCTGTCGGTCGCGGGCGAGGGCGCCAACCCGACTCAAGCCGACCTTGACCGCCTCGCACGCGAGGTTGGACTTAAGTCTTTTTAGTCTTTTTCGGGCATGACACATTTTAACCTATTGCTTCGGCACCCAAATATTGTGAGCCGCAATGTCCGCAAAGCCTTGCGTTCTTTGTGACCTTTGCGGCGAAGAATCACTATATTTCGTCGCCGTATCTATAAAAATCGCAGTTGAAGCCAAGGGGGCGTGGCTACCCTCTCTCTGCGCGACAGCTCTTCGAATCTTGGCCCGTCGGCCCGACAGATCGCCCGCCCGGACGTCGCTGCGCTCCATGCTGCGTTCCAACACAACCTCGTCAATTGCGTATTGAGAAAGCTTGACAGACATGATGGGGACACAAGACAACAGCCCGAGCAACAACGTCTCAACGGCTATGCGCCTCCAATGATTGCGCACTTCCACCTTAAGCCATGTTGGAAGACAAAGTGCCATCAACTTCAACCTCATTACAACCCCCTAATCTTCGTCCAGTCTGAAAGCAATGACCTTTGGGGTAGCCAACCAACGGCGCAGGGGACCTCCTCACGAACGACAGTTCTTCTTCCCGACCAAGATGCACATTGATCCATGCGCCATCCACGTCGGCATATTCTAGTGATTCGACATACTTTCGAAAGAACTCCTCCAACGCCGGTGAGGGCACTTGATCGACACCATGCAAACCAATCCACAACCATTTCGCATCAACCACACGCCCCTCCTCAAAGAATCTCCTTGACGGTTCGAGCCTAAAATCACTTTCTCCACAAGCGACAATCCCCGGTGGCAAAAACTTCCCGAACGGAGGCTTCTTCCACCAAGCAGCCGAATAGGCACACCAAGCACTAACTCGCCGTGGACACCACAAGACGAAACGGGACGTAAAATGTGCGCCACCCGAAAAGCCATACATATATAAAGGAAGCTCATCGGCCTTTGCCTCGGACAATCCTTTCAAGAGTACATCCCCAGACCCTTTATCGACATAGTAATATCCTCTGCCATTCTCCAGATCATCATATATTGATGCGAACGACAGTCCGACCATCAACAGATTACGGCGACACGCGAATTTGCACCAATTGTCATCCTTCAACAGCCTTAATCCATCGCCATTCATGCCTGGGGATAGGATGAGGACGCCAGCAACCAATGAATTGGTTGTGACATCCTTGAAATGAAGTTCAGCCCTAGTCATGCCAGGTGGCGGGCTTGTGCGATACGTCCATTCTAAAGGCGGAGTTCCAGCGCAAGTGCCCGTCATCCGCATCACCCCAAGAGGCTTCAACGCAACCGCAAACATCCAGATCCTGACACGGGTCATTTTCTCTTCAGTTGTCTTTCCAATTGTTGCTTCTTTGACTGTTCGGACATGGCGTTTTTCATCAACTCCGCCTGAAGTTTCTCAGCCTCCTTAGCCGACTTGACAACATATTGTTTGTACCCTTTCGGCAGTTCAAAAGTTGAGTCGGGAATCTCTATGTCAAACAGCCAATCCTTGAACAATTGCCTGGTGACTAACTTTCCACGCTCGGAATAAATAGCAACTTCGGACAAAGTTTGTGATTCTTTGGCGATTTTGTAGTCAAGAACGGCTGGCGTCATGTCCTTCTTGACATCAACGCCCAGACGCTTGCCAATCTCGATCTTTAAGGCTTTTACTTCTTTTGGTGTGCATGTATATCTGATCGAACAAGCCGTATTATCCTCCATTACCTTTTCACATGTTCCATCTTGGAGAAACAAATTCGCCACTGGCGAATCCGGCTCTCGCACCTCAAGATACTTCATGCGCACGACCACCTTACCGCAGCCTGTCGGAAAGAAGTAAAGCTTGTTGTGATCCGTAATGGCCAAAAACGGCTCAAGCGAAGTTCCTGGCAAGAGACCCCTTTGTTCCTGCCGGCAAGAAATCACGCCTTTCTCATGTTGTTTCACAACACATTTCGTCTCAATCTTAACTCCGCCTTTTTCTTCTTGCGTGGTCATTGAAAATGTCTTGGCCTTATTAATCTTATTTTGAACTTCTTTCAGAATTGTCTTTGGCTCCAATGGCTTAACGCCCATTTTGTCTGATGATGCCACTGCGCCACACGCCAGAACCGTAATCAAATAGATAACTTCTTTTTTCATTTTCAGATTTCTTTTCTTGTCAGTGTTTTGAAACTAAATTCTTGAATATCTTGTTGTTTATGCCCCCTGATGTAACCAATTATCAATCTTAAAAAAGAGATAAAACAAGAGCACTATAATGAGCGAATACGCCAAAAAGAACATTCCAGCCCATCCAAGCCCAAAATTTGCGTTGAGATACAGCCCGCCGGCCATATATCCAACAATGACAAAACCAATTATCAAGTATGATATTGGATGTGCTAAATTAACAGTAATTCCACATTGCTCTTTGCTGCACACAAACACTCGCGGATCATCGCTGTTGATATAACAAAATTTTTTCAACCATTCAAACCATGTATCATTATGTTGCGATCTAGAATTCATCATAGCACCTCAATGCTGATCGTTATCACCTATCTTCAAATCATAAAAAATCCACGTCACATTTCCCTTCAATTTTGCGCTCTCAACAAATCCACGTTCATATGCAACATTAATAATTTTTTCCTGCGTAGGCATCGCTACTATTGCTCCGGCAATGAATTATTGTGAGTCGGCGGCATAGGCAACGTGCTTGTCCTTGAAGTAGGTTTTGACCCTCTCCGGCGACGCCTTCACCATCTTCATGTGTTCTGTGGTCTTCTTCAAGAGTCCCTGCCGTGTCCGCCTCGGAACGCTTGTCGTGATGGCGTGCTTCAGGTCTGCATTCAGCCGTTCGTTTGGATTCAGTTCCGGGCTGTAGCTCGGCAAGTAGAACACCTCGATTCGTTCCCTGTTCTTTTCCAGCCATTCCTTCACGGGTTTGCAGTGATGCACTTTGAGGTTGTCCATGACGAGGAACACCTTGCGTGGCGCGTCCTTCGCAAGGCTCCCCATGAACACTATCAGCCTGTCCGCGTTGAATACGCCGTCGATGATCATCCAGTAGCACTTGCCTTGATTGTTCACCGACGAAATCATTGAAAACCGCCCGTAACGAAACAGCAGCGAACTGCCGCCCTTGACCACGCCGTCCGACAACATCTGCGCGACGATGACATTGGCCACCGCCCGAGAAAGGCGCACGGGATCCTGTCCCGCGGACAACGCCCCGATGGCCTTGATCAAATTGACACACGTCAGCGGCCGTTTCATATCGAAAAATCCTTTTTCAACGCCTCATACTCAAAGACATCTAACAACCCCCGCGTTCCAGCCTCCCGCACCGCCGAAGCGAGTCGGTCCGTCAGAATCTTCCCCCGCAACAGGCGAATGACCTCGGCCAGTTTCTGACAAGGGATGCCGTTGAAGTTGTCCTCCGACATACCCGACCTCGCTTTTTCGATCTCTATCCAGTCCGGCAGTTCCTTGCGAAGCCGACGCCGGACGGCGACATGCACACGCGCCGGATTGACCAAGGCCAAGTTGTGCATTGCCAGAACACTTTCGCCACAGATCATCGCCGTATCGCCCACCAGTGCCACTGCTTCGGCATAGGCGTCGTATTCCGTCGGCAGATAATGGGTAATACGATAAACACCGCGCCCGCGTTTTTCAATGCGCCCGCTCTTGACCCACTCCAACACATCCTTCAGGCGGATGCCAAGCGCGTCAATCATCTTAGCCGTCACCAACCCATAATTGGAAACGGCCACCTCGCAGAGTTCGTCATACTTCGTCATGCCATTTTATAACCTTTAAGGGGAATCTTTTGGCACCTATTATACCATAGCCTATCTTTCTAAAGCAACAGAATCTGTCAAATTATTACCTTACGCATCTCTGGCGTCAGCGCGACCTCCGCGCCCAGGAACTTCACGAAAGGGAAGACCGCCTCCTTGACCGACGTGTAAGGCGGCACGATCTCCTGCGTGAAGCCGATGTCCGCAAGCTTTTCGCCGACCATGCACCGCGCCGCGATGTCGGCGAGAGGCACGCCAATCGCCTTCGAGACGAACGGCACCGTCCGTGACGCGCGCGGATTGACCTCGATCATCCAGACCTCGCCGTCTTTCACGGCAAGCTGAAGGTTCATAAGTCCGACAATGTGGAGGCGTTTCGCAAAACTGGACAATCACGCCCGAACACCGTTCGCGGTCGTAGATTTCCATCACATCCTCGAAAGTCTGAGGCTCGAAGGAGAGCCTGTCGGACGTTTCGCAGTCCGTCGAGACCGTCTCGGGGTTCGAGTTGACCATCACAACTTCATAGCCGCGCTTCCGCAAGGCAAACGCCGCATGACAACAACACCAGTCAAACTCAATGCCCTCCATTCGACCGTCTCGCAACATCCTCCTAAACGCCTCAATCTCCGCAAGTTCACGCTTGAACCACGGGTCATAGGTCGATTCGTCATGATATCTGAGCGGAGCTTCCAGCGAACGCACCGCCTTCAGGTAGGCCTGCTTGAACGTGCGCCCAATCGCCATCACCTCTCCGACAGCCTTCATCTGCGTGCCCAGCTCGGTCGAGCAGCCCGGGAACTTCTCGAAGGCAAAACGCGGAATCTTCACGACGACATAGTCAAGCGTCGGCTCAAAGCAGGCCAGCGTCTCGCCTGCGATGTCGTTCCGGATCTCGTCAAGCGTATAGCCGACGGCGAGAAGCGCGGCGATCTTTGCAATCGGGAAGCCCGTTGCCTTCGAGGGAAGCGCGGACGAGCGCGAAACGCGAGGATTCATCTCGATGATGATGCGCCGCCCCGTCTTCGGATCAACCGCCCATTGCACGTTCGAGCCACCCGTTGCGATTCCGATCTTGCGCAACACGGCAATCGAATCGTCACGCATCGCCTGATACTCGCGGTCGGTCAGCGTCTGAATCGGCGCGACGGTGATCGAGTCGCCCGTATGAACGCCCATTGGGTCCATGTTCTCGATGGAGCAGACGATGACGGCGTTCCCCGCCTTGTCAAGCCCCATCACGAGATTCAAGGCCGTCTGCCCTCCCAAGGTCGGCAACACCGCGTCCGGACGTTCGCGGCGAATGACTTCGTGAAGCGAATCAACGGTCAACGGCTCGATGTACGAACGCCCTGAGTCACCTCAAACGGCTTTCCAGAAGATGTAAGTCCTCCAGCAGATGCATTACACGAGATGTCCACCGCACACGGGCATTAGCAATCCCCGCATGGGACATCGACATCTGCCCTCCTCCCCGAACGGACTAATTCTTTGGCCTGCGGCAAATCAGCTCATCAATGATCTTGCCGACATCAACCTTGTTCAACTTCTCGGTGAGACGGAGATGCCGACCATGAACCTCATCCGGGACCCAAACGTTCTCGCCGTCCTGCCCGACCATGCGGTATTCGCCGCGATGAACATTGAAATAGCTCGTTTCGCCGCGAACGGCCGCAAGAACCGTCACCTCGTCCCAAGCCGCGCGTCCGCCGACGCCAAAGCAGTTGCCCTGACTCCGCGCTGGGTCGGCGGCGATTTCCTCCCGCGAGGGGATGTTGCCTGCGAAAACGTCCTTCACAGGGTTGCGCGGACCCTTCGCTTCCGCAATCGCACGCCCCGCAAAAACGTCCGCGCCGTAGTTCCAGTCGCAAATCACGACGGGCGTCGGCCATTCCGCCAGCGCAATGCGCGAGGACTCGGCGTCCATCTGCGAATTGTACTCCTTGCCGCGCGGGTAGCGACAGGCCATAGCGAACCACTTCGACACCTTTCGGGCGACAAGCTCCCTGCCGGTCAACGGAGAGATGTCATCTCCTTTTGTCTCCAGAAGGCGGCGCATGTTCGAAAGGAAGCCGACCGAACAGACCACGACTGATTTGTCCGGCGAAGCGGCAAGGATCTTGCGGTAGACCTCGTTGGCATCAGGCGCATCGTCCGAATCGAGATGGCGCACCCACTGCGGGTAGTCCGCCGCAAGCTTGCGGTACTTGTAGTGTGCGTCCTCGTTCCAGCCCCCGAGTTCGCCCATGCGGCCGCGCCGCATCTGGTCGGCAATCTCCTCGGGCGTCCGCTTACGCCCATTCTTCACGCCCTTGTCGCCCAAGACGCCGAGTTCCCGCGTACATCCGACGGGGAGACCGCCGCGCCCGTAATAGCCGTTGATCACCTCGATCGCCGCCACCGAGGCGTTGCCGCGCGTCGAGCTGATTGTCGCCAGAATCACGCATTCGCCCGCGTCAGCCAAGGCGTGGAGGCACGCGAGCGCACCGACATCGTCGAAGTCCTCGATCATGTCCGTGTCGAAGATGATGCGCGGGACATCCACCGTCGCCTTCTCGTCCGCCGGGGCACGAAGCGTCTTGAGGAAGTCAAACAGCACGAGGGGGTCGTCTGAGCAGAGATTGTCGAAGCCGAGATCCCACAGACGACGGTAAACCTCCGGATTCTTGCCCTCGGTCCAGGAGACGCCTTGAACGGTGATGCCTTTTGCGTGGAGAAGCGCAATGCTGCGCTTGATCGCCGCCGTCGAGGGGCAGAACGGGTCGTCTTTCGAGAAGTCCGTCCGGACGTGAATCTGAACCTGCGAGATGCCGACCCAATTTGAGGCCGCCATTGCGCGGAACGAGTCATCAAGGAACTTGTCAGCCTTAGCCACAGACGTCGGCGAGTTGTCTTTCGCCCACGTGCCAAGCCAGACCATGCCAAGGCCGCCGGGCACTTCTTTCTGCCATTCGGCCATCAGCTGGAAATGCGGAGACGTGTAGATGACCTGACGTTCAACCCCGAAACGCCGCGCGATTTCAGCAATTTGACGCGGCGAGGCCCCTTTCTCGTCAACGAAAAGCAACCGTTCCGGACGCCCGGCCATCACCGCGGCGATTGACTCAAAGGTGGCAATCCGCGTCGAAGCGTATTCAGGCGAGAGATAGGAGCCGACATCAACATCCTTGATGTCAACCCAGTTCAGGTCCTTGACGGGAGTCTTCGCGAGTTCCGGCGAAAGCCCACGTCCGATGCGCCGGAGATCGTCGTCATGAAGCGCAATGGCGACGCCGTCCTTGGTGAGGCGAACATCCGCCTCCGGCGCGACGCCATGTCCCCAGCACCAGAGGAACGTTTCAAGCGCATTGTCCGGACGGGTGTCGCGCCCCCCGCCTCGGTGAATCTGTCCGCGATTGAGGTGGTCCAGCCTCCCCCAGTTCGCGCCCGGCGCACAATCCGCCGCCCAGACGACCCCAACGCAGAGCAATGCCCACGCCGCCACGAAGAGACAGTTCTTTTTGTAGAGTAGAGACCCACGCCTCGGCTTCGCCGATGCGACTTCCCCCTCATCAAACCGGACGTGCGGATTTCC
>CAKUGW010000011.1 GCA_934654805.1 uncultured Kiritimatiellota bacterium | reverse complement strand
GTCCGGCGCGGCACTGCTCATCGACGCCGGTCACACGCTTTATGCGAACTGGACGATCGACACGGCGACCGCGCCCGACGAGTCAATCTTCGACTGGACGGCGAACGCCGACGGGAAGACCGCCACGATCAACGGGTTCAGAGACGCTTCGATTGCCGTGACGAAGCTCGTCTTTCCCGACCGGATCGGCGGCAAGTTCGTGACGGCAATCAGGCCGACCGCTTTCGCCAGCTCGCCGTGCGGCATGCGAGAGGTCGTCTTCCCGGTCTTCGGCACGACGATCGGCGACAAGGCGTTCTACGACATACCGACGCTTGCGCAGATCTCGTTCGCGGACGCGCGCCGTTGGAACGACCCGTCCGCGTCTGCGCCCGTGGCCATCGGGCGCTACGCCTTCTCGACCTGCCCGGCGCTGACGAACGTCACGCTCGGCGCGGCGGTGTCGTCTCTCGATGACTATGCTTTTCTCAATTGCCGGAACCTGGGGAAGATCATCGTCCTCGGGAAGCCCGCCGTCGGGCGGCAGACCTTCCGCGCGGCGGGCGTGAACCGCCCCGAGGGCGTGGAGATTCTGATCGACCCCGCGCTCGCGTCCGATGCGGACTACATGGCGAATCTGAAGTCGGACGTCCCGACCGTGACGGTCAAGGTGGATGCCGTCGTCGCGGATCTGAAGACGAAGTCCTTGCGCGTCACGCCTCGGAAGGTGTCGCTGACGCTGTCCCTCAACAAGGTCTCCCGCTGGGGGACGGTGAACCCGGCCTCGGTCAGGGTCAGGAGTCGCACCGCGCTGGACGCGCCGCCACAGACGCTCGTGCCCACGTCGGCGACTCTCAACGGAGACGGCACGGTGACGGTCGAGATTGACGCGCCGGCGGGAGGAAGCGGATTCTTCCAGGCGGTCATTGGCGAACGAAGACAAGGAGAAACAGACAAATGAAGAAGGAAATCCTGATGGTTGCGGTTGCCGGTCTCATGACGACGGCCTTTGCGGACAATCCCTGGCGGCTGACGATAGGCCCGGCGTGGCGCGCGCGCGTCAAGAGCTCGGTTTCGGGTTCGGCACCTGTTGCGGGCGTGGCGGCCTCGCACACGACGACGTATGACAAGGCGGACCCGAACACGAAGACGAGTTTTGACGTCTCGGAGACGGAGGTCGTGCAGGACCCTCTCTATCCGGGCGACCCGACTTTCCGAAACTATGCCTACACGCGGACGGCGACGGAGACAATCGTGACGCCGCACGGCACGCAAGCCGGGCTGGACGGATTGGACGTGGACCGTCCGCTTGGCCTCAAGGCGACGCTCGCGCGCGATCTCTTCGCGACGGAGCGCCTCTCGTTCGGCCTGGGCGCGACGTTCGCCGCCTATTGGAAGATGCGCTCCGCCGTCTCCGGCGCGGCGGGCGGCGGAACGCGCGTCGTCAACGTGACCAAGGACTATTACCTCTTCAGCGGCGGTCCCATCCCGCCGGATTCGGACTTCACGGCCCTGCATCCGGATTCGTCCCCGTACCTGCCGTATCGCGAGACGACGCCGGGAACGCCGACCGAGATCGCCGGAAGCCGCGTTCACGCGCGCCTTCGGAGCGACCTCTACCAGATTGGCCTCGGGCCGCAGGCGACTTGGCATATCTGCGGCGGGCTGGACGCCTATGGGCGCGTTCAGGCGCTCTGCAACCTCGCGCACCTTGATTCCGACGTCAGCGCAGCGAGCCGGGCGGACACGAAGTGCCTTTTCGGCGCAAGTTGCGCGATGGGTCTGGCTGCGACGCTTGCGGAACACCTCGGCCTTTTCGCCGAAGTCGGCTATGAGTGGCTGGACAAGGCCGAGGCGCGGCTTGGACGGGCGGAGGCGGAAGTCGATTTCTCGTCGCTCACGCTGGCCGCCGGGCTTGTCTTCGACTTCTGAGGAGAGGGGGGTGACTTGTAAAGGGAGTGGGTCAGCAAAAACTCCTTAAGCCACTTTGGCCAGACGTGAATCGTAAGCATATGTGGTCTCTCCGTTGAGCGATTCCCTGTGTATTGAGTTTATCCAGTCCTCGAGCTGCCAGCGCCTGACGATGGGCGAGGTCGCCCCGCGCCTGAACTTGCGCTGCCATGCCGCAGCGTCTGCGGAGCTTTGCGTCGAAATTCACAAAAAAGAAATTCAAAAATCATGGTTGCCATGAGGATGGCTTTTCCATCCGCATGGAGACGCCCCTTCCATCCGCATCGGTTGACGCACCCGTTCCAGGTCGTCCCCGGCATCTCTGGGGTGGCGCTGTTCGCTTTTCTTCTTTGGTTGCCCCCCTGGCCTTCCTCTCTTCTTTGCTGACCCGTTAGACATTACCATTTTCGGCGCGAGGCGCTGTTTTCGGGGCATTGTTTGTGAACATCAGAATATGGTATAATACTCTTGTCTCCCAAAGGGAGGATGAATAAGCATTAAAAGTTGAACGATAGACCGGTCGCGCTTCTGAGGCGGCCGGCTTCCCACGGGCGACAGGCCCGGAGCGGGAGATGCGCGGGGTGGGCAACCTAACCCGGGCAGCGTACGCGAATCAGCGTATGACGCTTTAGGATAAACTTCGCAAAAGATTAGAGTAAAAGCGGAATACGGTGATCGCGCTGCGTGTGTATCCACACGTGGCGAACGCAGTGAGCGAATGGGATGCTAATGGGTTTGGGTATAATACACATCGTCAACAAGAAACAGGAGGCAAGAGACATGAAAAGAAAGATAGTCGAGATCGACGAGGCGAAGTGCAACGGATGCGGGCTGTGCGCGAACGCCTGCCACGAGGGCGCAATCGCAATCGTGGACGGCAAGGCACGGCTCGTCAAGGACGACTACTGCGACGGCATGGGCGACTGCCTCCCGGAATGCCCGACGGGCGCGATAAGGATTGTCGAGCGCGACGCGGCGGCGTATGACGAGAAGGCCGTGCAAGAACGGAAGATGGCGAAGATGCAGGAGCAGATGAAGGCTGGCGGAATGTCGCTCGCGGGCAGGACGCCCCCGCCTGGCGGATGCCCCGGCAAGGCGATGCGCCAGTTCAACCGCGCGACATCGTCAGCGGGAGGGCGGCTGTCCCCTGCCGCCGAGACGGTGCGTGAGGACACGCGCCCTCCCAGCGAACTTTCCCAATGGCCGTGCCAGATACGGCTTGTCCCTGCGACCGCGCCGTTCTTCAAGGATGCGAAGCTGCTTATCGCCGCCGACTGCACGGCCTACGCATACTCCGCGTTCCACCGCGACTTCATGCGCGGCAAGGTGACGATTGTCGGATGCCCCAAGCTTGACCCCGTGGACTATTCGGAGAAGCTGACGGAGATCATCCGGGAGAACGACATCAAGTCCGTGACCATCGTCCGCATGGAGGTTCCGTGCTGCGGAGGTCTGGAACAGGCGGCGAAGAAGGCGTTGCAGGCTTCTGGCAAGTTCATTCCGTGGCAGGTCGTGACAATCTCGCTCGACGGACGGATAATCGATTCGTGAAGGAGACGCCATGAACGAACGCAAGGGAGCGCTTTTCTCGATAGCGGCGGAGAATGCGCCGGTCGACGGCTGCACGGTCTCGAAGGCCGTTGCCGAAGTCGCTGGGCGGCGAATCTCCCATTTCGCCCTCGCGGCAGGAACGGACATCAGTCCCGAAACATACGACTACCATAAACTGTGGATAGTCATGGACGGCGAGGGAGAGGTTTTAGGCGAAAAGAACACGAAGGTCGCAAAGGGAGATGCTTTCGTCACGCCTGTCGGCCAGCCGGTGGGCGTCAAGACCGAGGCGGGCATCGTCTATACGGAAATCGAAACAGGAAAGGAACACAAAATGAAGGTGAATCCGGGCGAGGCATTCGCTCTCAAGGATGTTCTTCCCTATGCGGAGGGGCGCATCGTCAACAAGGACATCATCAATGAGCCGAAGTTGAAGTTCGTATTGATGAGTTTCGCCGCCGGTACGGGTTTGAGCGAACACGCCGCGCCGGGCGAGGCGCTGATCTTCGCGCTCGACGGCGAAGGCGTGATCGGCTACGAGGGCAAGGAACATGCCATCAAGGCGGGGGAGAACTTCGCGTTCGCCAAGAACGGCGCACATTGGGTCCGCGCCGAAAAGCCGTTCAAGATGGCTTTGCTGCTGACATTGGATTGACAAGCGAAAGGAGGATCAAGATGAGGGCGTATGTTGACCATGAACTGTGCATAGGCTGCGGCCTTTGCACCAGCATCGCGCCTGACGTGTTCGCAATGAACGCGGACGGCAAGGCGGAGGCCGTCTCGGACACGACCGATGCAAACGGCGAGTCGGTAAAGCAGGCTATCGAGGGATGCCCCGTGGCCGCAATAAGGGAAACGGAATAACGCGCAGAATTTCATCACTTCAAACAGGAGAATTTGAAAATGAACGAACAGAAGATGTTTTGCTGGCAATGCCAGGAGACTGCAGGAAACAAGGGCTGCACGGTATGCGGCGTGTGCGGCAAGACGGCTGACGTCGCTGCGTTGCAGGATGAACTGGTCTATGAGACGAAGCGTCTCTCGCAAGTCACGACAGCGTTGCGTAAGGATGGCAAGCCGGTCGACAAGGATATCAACCACCTCGTGACGGTCAATCTCTTCATCACCATCACGAACGCGAATTTCGACGCCGATGCAATCAAGGCCGCGATAGCCAAGACGAAGACCATGCGGGGCAAATTAGCCACAAAGGACACAAAGAGCACAAAGGATATGGTCGGCGTTCTCGCGACCACCGACGAGGATATCCGCTCTTTGCGCGAGTTGATTACCTACGGTCTTAAGGGGCTTGCCGCCTACTCAAAACACGCGAATGCGCTCATGCAGGATGACGAGGATGTCGATGCGTTCATCCAACGCGCGTTGGCGGCGACGCTTGACGATTCGCTTTCGGTAAACGATCTCATCGCTCTTGCCCTTGAAACCGGCAAGTTCGGCGTCGCGGGCATGGCGCTCCTCGACAAGGCAAACACATCCGCCTACGGCAACCCAGAGATCACGGAGGTCGATATCGGCGTTCGCGCGAATCCCGGCATTTTGATTTCAGGCCACGATCTGCGAGACCTTGAGATGCTGCTTGAGCAGACGGCTGGGGCGGGCATCGATGTCTATACACATTCTGAGATGCTTCCGTCCCACTACTATCCGGCCTTCAAGAAGTATCCGCACTTCGCAGGCAACTACGGGAACGCGTGGTGGAAGCAGAAGGAGGAGTTCGAGAAGTTCAATGGCCCGATCCTGATGACGACGAACTGCGTCGTGCCGCCTGCCGCATCCTACAAGGACAGGCTTTGGACGACCGGCGCGGCGGGATTCCCAGGATGCCGCCATATCGACGGAGAATACGGCGAGCAAAAGGACTTCTCCGCGCTCATCGAGCAGGCGAAGAAATGTCCGCCGCCGACGGGAATCGAATCCGGCAAGATCGTGGGCGGGTTCGCGCATGAACAGGTGTTCGCGCTTGCCGGGAAAGTCGTCGAGGCCGTGAAGTCGGGTGCGATCAGGAAGTTCGTGGTGATGGCGGGCTGCGATGGACGCCACAAGTCCCGCGACTACTATGCCGAGTTCGCCAAGGCATTGCCGAAGGATGTGGTGATTCTCACGGCGGGATGCGCAAAGTACAAGTACAACAAGCTGGATCTGGGCGACATCGGCGGCATTCCGCGCGTCCTCGATGCCGGACAGTGCAACGACTCGTATTCGCTAGCGCTCATCGCACTGAGGCTCAAGGAGGTTTTCGGCCTTGACGACATCAACAAGCTGCCGCTCGCCTTCAACATCGCATGGTACGAGCAGAAGGCCGTCATCGTCCTGCTGGCGCTCCTTTACCTTGGCGTGAAGAACATCCATCTTGGCCCGACCCTCCCGGCGTTCCTCTCTTCGAACGTCGCCAAGGTGCTCGTCGAGAACTTCGGCATCGCCGGCATCGGATCGGTGGACGACGACATGAAACTCCTCGTTGGCTGACCCCATTGCAGGAAACTATTCCAAGCCCGATTCCGGCTCTTGTGATGGCGATGCGGCAAGATGCCATGCGCCGGGAACGTGTGCCGGATGACGTATGGCTTCGAGTTGCCGTCTGGATGGACAGGCAGCCCGAAGCCGTTCCTACGAGTTCTTTCGTCACCACTTCACGGGCTCGTTGAGAATCGAGCCGTCGGACGGATTGACGCTGCCCGGTTTCGCGGCCTTGTACTGGACGCAGAGCATCACGAGTGGCTGGTCTCCCGTATTGCGGACGGCCCGCTTGCCTGCGGGGGCGACACGGACGACCGAACCCTCCTTCACCGGGATGTTCACGCCGTCGACCTGCAAAGGTTGCAACATTCACACTTCACGACCCTGTAAGTGATTGTTCTGCGACTGGCTTCTGCGAAGCCAGATGTAGTCTGCGGAGCGGGAATGCGCCGCAGAAGCTTGCTTCGGAGGGTAGCCGTAGACCGCGCGAGAGCATCAATCACCGGAGTTTATCAACCCCTTTCATTGCCGGAGCAATAACGCAAAGAACGCAGAGGGAACGCAAAGCGCGCGAAGGGGCTTTGCGGACTTTGCGTCAGAATTCTTTGCGACCTTTGCGTTGAAAGCATTGGGCGAGCTTGATGTATGCGAGAGGAATTTCCGCTTTGGCCATGAGAGGCTTTCAGACCTGCGGACGAGACGTGAGTGCAGTTGATGGGCGTAGGCTACTTCAAGTCCACGGCCACCTTGAAGAATCGGTATGTGGATGCATTGCCGTTTACTTCAAGCCAGACGGAGTCGGAGAGGTTGACCTTTCCGAAAATTGTGTACTTGCGGGAGGCGTATGTTTGCGTGTTCCACCCGATGGTGGGCGTTCCGTCCGCCGCAATCTCTATCGTCGCCGCGAATTGGCTGTTGGCGTCGTTAGGGTCTGTGAGAGAGATGTATTCGCCCCATGTCGGGATGCCGTCGCCGTCTGGGTCTTTTTCGAGTTCCCGCCAGTCGGCGGCAGTCAGGGATGCGCCTCCCTCGACGTTGCGGAGAATCCAGTCCGCCGCCTGAGCGTTCTGAAACACGGATGCCGCCCAGTTCTTCGTGCGCAGGATGCGGAATCCGACATTGTGGTAGCCCTGCGAGGGATCGCGGGCGTTGCCTCGCTCTTCGGTGCGGCACTGGCTGCGGTCTTCGTCGAAAGCGCCGCCCTTGATTTTCATCATGCCGTTGCCGTCTGAGGTGGCGAGCCATTCCCAGACGTTGCCCCACATGTCGAGCGTTCCGCTCAGCGACTGCGCCCCGCTTCCGTAGAGGCCAAAGTAGTAATAGACATCCGTCGGGCCGCTTTCGACATTGGCGGCGTTGATCGCGGCGTCCTTCGGCATGTGGCCGGCCGCCAGCTCCCACTCTTCCTGCGTCGGCAGACGATACTTGTAGGCGAAGCCGGGCGAGTTGTCGGTAAGCCATTCGCAGTAGCGCACGGCGTCTTCATACGAGACGTCCACGACGGGATGCCCCTCCGTGTCGGCCTCGAACGCATGTGAAGGATCGAAGAGCGCGTAGGCGGCATTTGTCACTTGCGTATATGCCACGCAGACGTCGCCTGCCGCGCCAAGAAGCGGGATGAAGCCGTCCGCGTCCGGCTCGTTGTAGCGGAAATCGCCATCGTGCTTGCGTCCAAATCGACTGTCGGTGAAGCGCACGACGTTCTGCTCCACGCGATACCACTTGAACTCGATCATGTCGTCAACGATGGCGGTCATCTCGTCGACGAGCGACTGCCGTTCCTCTATGAGCCTGCGTTGCCTGTCTATCGCCGAAAGCGAGGCGTTCGTCGCGATCATGTCGGCGAGGTCGGCGGCGAGACCGTCAGCCTCGGCCTGCAGCTCGTCGCGCTTCTCGGCCTTGCGCACGACCACGCCGTCGTAGTTGGACGCAACGGATGAGCGAATCGCCTCGACCGTCGCCGGGCACGGATTCGTCGTGAAGTCCGAAATCGCCGCTGCCGTCACAGGATTCATGCCCGGTATCTCCAGCTCGATCACGCCGGACGCCGCGAATGTCATTACAGGCAGCGCGACCGCCCAAGCCGTGCAGAAGGCTGTCATTGATTTCTTGCTGTTGTTCATGATGTTCTCCATTTCTCGTGTCTCCGGCCATAAGAACGCAGCCTTCACGAAAAATCTACAGGAAAATAATGTCGAAAGAGATGTAGATTCTTCTCGGCGGCCGCGTTCTTGCCCTGTAGAGCAAGGACGCTCAACAAACAAGAAAGGGAAGCACACCATGGACAAACTCATCATGCAGATCATGACGGCGGCAATGCTTGCGGTGGGGGGTGCCACGGCATACGCCGCTCCGTCCGACAACGGCCAGGGCAGACAGCCTGACACGGCCGAGGTTAGGCAGGGCGAGGGAACAGGCGGAAAACAGGGAGCAAGGAAAGGCAAAACGAGAGGCAAAAGGCAAGGTGCCAAGCATGGCGCGAGAAACGGCCTGAAACAGGGTCTGAAATACGGGCTCAAGAACGGGCTGAAAAACGGCGAGAAGAAATGACGCGAGAACGCCGCATTCGCCGCCCCCTCTGCCGTCTGTCGCAGAGGCGGGCGGCTGACTTAACGGAAGGACGTGCAACATGAAGAACATGGTCATTACCTCGTTTCTGCTGTCCGCTGCGATCTGCATCGGCACGGCGGCATTTGCCGCGCCGCCTCTTCGACATGGCGTCGGACGTGGACGCAGCCCCGTCACCGCGCAGGAGGCGGCGGAGGTGAAAAAGGCCAACGAAAAATCGAAGAGGAGAATCGCCTCATACCTCACGGACGAGGGGTCGAGCGGGCGGTTGACGTGGAAGGAATACACCGTGAACCCCAAGGCGAAAGGCGAGGCGACGCTGCTCGTTGTGTTCGGCGGACGGGATTCCGTGAAGGACGGCAGGGGCGAGGCAAAGATTCCCGTCGCCATTGAAAAGGCCATCTCGCATGCGAGCCTGCTCCCCCGGTCGGGCCGACTAATCGTCCTTGTGCCGGACATGATGGTCGGGGAGAGCCGCAGAGGGCGCGGCGGGCGCGAGACGCCCGTTTCCGAAGGGATGCCGAAACTCGTCCGCTCCCGCATGGAGAAGCACGGCGTCAAGGCGGAGCGAACCTTCGCCACGGGATTCTCGATGGGCGGAGGTCTTGTTTACAGTCTCCTGAACGACGACCCCACGCTCTTCGCCCGCGCCCTTGTCGTGGGCGCGTCCGGCAACCCGAACGCGACCAAGGACATCAGGGCCGAGATCCTCGACTACCACGGCGCGGACGACGACTACATCCCAGCCGTTCGCGTCAAGGCGTTCGCCGAAACCGTCAACGCCAAGACGCCAGGCCGCATGAGGCTCGAAACACTCGACAAGACAGGACACGCCGAATCGGAAACTGCCGCATACTCGAAAAACGACGCCTGGAAGTGGATGTTTAGATGAAGCCCCATCGGCGGGGATCTGACGATAGCGCCGTCCACGCCTGATTGACAGCGGCGAAAAACAAACCGACAACTCAAAAACAAAAGAGGCGATGTCCTTTCGGGATGCGCCTCTTTTTGATATACTGTTTTCCAATCCAACTGGACTGTCAGGAGTTGTTGCGAAAATGGCAATGAGCTATAAAAAGTTGTGGAAGCAATTGATTGACCGCGACATGACGCGAGGCGACTTGCATCGGGTCTCGGGCGTCGCCCTTTCCACATTCACGAAGATGTCAAACGGAGAGTGTGTGGCGACGAATGTGATCGAGCGCATCTGCAAGGCACTGAACTGCGATGTCGGCGACATCATGGAGGTCGTGCCGGGCAAGGAAACGGGGGCGGCGAAATGAAGAAGCGCAAGGGTCACAAAGAAGCGGGTGGGGTACAACTTGTCGCAACCGAAAGCGCGGACGAAATGAATTGCGTCCCTCCCGACTTCTCGCAAATCAACCAATTTGAGACAGTCTGGAGCGATTTTTCCATCGCATCATAACGACAATGGGGGTTCACCATGGCTAAAAGGAAAAACAAAGCTCCTATAGAGGTTGTGGAATCGGTTGAGAACGAGTTGTTCAAGAACGTTCGTGCGATTCTTTCAAAGGCACGAGCAGCTGTTTACACCGCCGCCAATACGGCGATGGTTGAAGCGTATTGGAATGTTGGCAGGGAAATCGTAGAGAAACAGGGCGGGGCAAGTCGGGCAAAATATGGCGAAGGACTTATAAGTTCCATTGCTTTGCGGCTCACAATGGAATTCGGCGATGGATTCACCGTGGCTAATCTGCGCAACATGCGGCAGTTTTACCTTACATTTCCAAAACGCTACGCACTGCGTAGCGAATTGAGCTGGACTCATTATCGAATACTCATGCGTGTCGAAAGCGATGAGGCGAGAGACTATTACTTCAATGAATGCGCGGATGCAAAATGGAGCACTCGCATTCTTCAACGACAAATCGACACCCAATTTTATGAACGCCTTGTGCGCAACCATTCGCCAGCGGCGGCAAAATCTCTTGTCAAGCGTGGTGAGCCAGATCCATGTGACCTTGTGCGAAGCCCCGCGATACTTGAATTTGCGGGAATAAAGACCCCAAGGTATAAAGAGAAAGACCTTGAAGCCGCGCTCATCAACAATATGCGGATGTTCCTGATGGAACTCGGACGCGGTTTCTGCCTAGAGGCGGAACAGAAGAAGCTCAACATCGGAGATGAGACTTACAGTTGCGACCTTGTGTTCTACAACTACATTGCGCGTTGCTTTTTCCTTGTCGATTTGAAGGTCGGCAAGGTCACGCCGCAAGACATTGGGCAGATGCAGCTATACAAGCATTACTATGAACGCGAAATGATGCGTCCAGGCGACAATCCTCCTGTCGGTATAGTGCTTGGTTCGTCGGCAGATTCTGCAGTCGTGAAATACACGCTCAACGAACATGAGCGCAATCTGTTCGCAGTCAAGTACCACCTTTCGCTTCCGACGGTACAGGAACTGCAGCAAGAACTCAAACGTGAACGTGCAGCCATAGAAGAAGCAATGCTGCTTCTTGGACATGGACAGAAAGGGATCTAAAACCATGAAACAACAAGTTCGCAAACCAGTTACGGCGAATGTGCAAGGCTCTAACGGCTCTGCCAAACGCATTGTCCTCGTCGGAACCTACAAAGGCGACCAGCTGACGAAATGGCGCGGGTGGTACAACTACCCGGTCTTAGAGGCGGACCAGATCGCCGAAGCCGACGCCGCGTCGATTGCGGAACTGTGGCTTTTCAAGGGCACGAAGGAGCAGAAGACGTACAAGGCGGAGTTCGTCGGCTTCATTGATTTGTTTTCGGGAATAGGCGGCTTGCATCCATGGAGAGTCTGCGCATGACAACGGAAATTGCGGCATTGGACAATGATGTCAAATCGCTCATTCTGTCCATTCGCGGCGTACAGGTCATGCTCGACCGTGACTTGGCGATGCTTTATGGCGTGACGACGAAGCGGCTCAATGAGCAGGTGAAACGCAATCTCGCAAGGTTCCCTGACACGTTCCGTTTCGTTTTGTCATCTGAGGAGATGGACGAACTGGTCGCAAATTGCGACCAGTTCAAGATGATGAAACACTCCTCCGTGCCGATGTGCGCATTTACCGAGCATGGAATAATCATGCTTGCGAGCGTGCTCAAAAGCGATGTTGCGGTTGAAGTGAGCATTCGGATAACCAAGACTTTTGTGGCAATGCGCAAGGCGCTTGCATCTGTCGCACCCGTTCTCAACAGGCTTGAAACCGTCGAGCGCCGCCAGATTGTTGACCAAGCCCGCAACGAGGAGCGGTTCGACACGATTTTCAAGGCAATGGATGGAGGTGATTTCCCTCCTCAAAAGGTATTTTATGAAGGAAGACATTACGAGGCCTATTCATTTGCCAAGAAGCTTGTCCGCAAGGCGGTAAAGAGCATCGTCCTGGTAGACGGTTACTGTGACGATGTGACGCTTGATATTCTCTTGAACAAGCGCGGAGGGACAAATGTCACCATCGCGACCGTGGCCAGGACGCCGATGACGGCAACCGCAGTCGCGAAGTTCAACAAGCAGAGCCCAATGCTGACGGTCAAGGTGACGGGTGCGTTCCATGACCGCTTCTTGATTGTTGATGACAAGGACCTGTACCACTTCGGCGCGTCGCTAAAGGACCTTGGCCGCAAGTACTGCGCCGTGACGAAGATGGATGCGATGTTCATTCCGTCGATTCTTCAGCGAATATAAGAGGAGTGCGAAAATGTCGGCAACCATTCGCCAGTGGCGGCAAGATCACTTGTCAAGCGTGGTGAGCCAGGTCCATGTGACCTTGTGCGAAGCCCCGCGATACTTGAATTTGCGGGAACAAAGGCCATACGATAAAACAGATGTAATTGTTCTACTTCAAGAGAAAGACAATGGTGTATAACATCTGCAAAAACGGAATCGCCAATGAGGATGAATGGGGCGCGTCGGACTGGTACAACGCCATAGCGGCGCGTCGGTCTTTCTTCATTGTTTCCCGCAAGAAGACGGGAGACTCGGCGGATGATGATTCTGTCTTGGAGCGCGTTTTCTTCTGGTTGATGCCACATAAGGACATTGAAGCGGCAGAGGTGTTTTGGTGTGACACGCGCGACAAGGTAAGGGCGGCAGACCTCCTCTCCGTCCCGCTTATCGACCATATCATCCTCGGACGCGGCGGCGCGTTCCGCTCGCTTGCGGAGCCATCGGGCGACATGACTGACGGAATGGAATACTGACGGAATGGAATAGAGACAACGGCGCATCAGAGAACAGCATGAAAAAAGAGTTCACGTCGCAGAGCCTTGCCGAGGCGTTCGCGGAACACCGCGCCCGCCTCCTGTCGCTTGTCGAAAAGCGGCTGAACCCGATTCTCAACAAGCGGCTTTCCCTCGAGGACGTGATGCAGGAGGTCTATCTTGCGGCGGCAAAGCGTCTCCCGTACTTTGCGCAGAACGAGGACGTGCCGATCTATTTCAAGCTGCGGACAGTCCTTCTCCAGACGCTCGCCGACATCGAGCGCAAGAACCTCCAGACCGCCGGGCGCGACGCCTACAGGGAGGCCGAAGTCGGAGACGACACGACAAGCGAACGTGCGCCCGGCGCGTTGAACTGGGGCCGGTTCGCGGCGGATGTCACCTCTCCGCTTTCGCGTGTGGACCGCGACGAGCGCCATGCAGTCCTTCGCGCCGCAGTCGCCTCGCTTCCCGAAAACGATCGCGTGATCATCATCCTTCGCCACTTCGACGGCATGGGCAACTCGGCGTGCGCAGCCGCGCTCGGCATCGAGCCGAAGGCGGCGTCCATCCGCTACGTCCGCGCCCTTGAACGCCTGCAGCAGAAGCTCATGGAGGTCTCATGCTTCAAGAAGATGCCATGACCGATGCGCTGCGCTCGCTCGCGGCGGAACTTGACGAGTTGGGGAGGGAGGGCGCGTGTCCCCACGCGCCGCCCGAAATCCCGGACTTCCAGCTGACGGATGTTCTCGGGCGCGGCGGCATGGGGACGGTCTATCTCGCGGAACAGGTCTCGCTCGGGCGCGAAGTCGCGCTCAAGGTGGTGAACTCTTCGGTCGCGGCATGCGCGCCCCTCCCTGCCGAAGCGCGGACAGTCGCGCAGCTCCACCATCCCAACATCGTCCAGGTCTATGCGGCGGGCACGGCGCAAGACCAGTCGTGGTTTGCGATGGAACTCATGCGCGGCAAAACCGCGAACCGCAGCCTTTTCGCGTCAGCCGAAGATGTCGCCCGCCTTGGTGTTCAGATCGCCGAGGCGCTTTCCTCCGCCCACCATTGCGGCGTGATTCACCGCGACGTGAAGCCGTCCAACATCTTCATCGGCGAGAACGGCATGGCGAAGCTCGGCGATTTCGGGCTTGCTGCGGTCGCGACAAGCGCGGCCCTCCCACGCGGAGGCACGCGCCGCTACATGGCGCCGGAACTGCTGGACGGCTGCAAGGCGACGGAGGCAAGCGACCAGTACGCCCTTGGCGTGGCCTTGCGGGAACTTGCGCCAGACGGTGATGCCGATTTCGCCGCCATCTGCGCCAGGGCAACGGCGCCCGACCCGGCGCGCCGCTACGCGGACATGGACGCGATGCTTGACGACCTTCGCCGCTTCCTTGTCCACAGGCCCGTCGCGGCAAATCCGCCGTCGCTCTTCCGACGGTTCCGCCTCTTCGCCCGCCGCAATCCGCTTGCCGCGTCCGGCATCGTCGCCGCGTCGATTCTCCTTGCCGCATTCGTCGCCGCGCTCGCCGTCGGCTACATGAAGACCTCGCGCGCACTCGCCGCGACGGAGCAGGAGGCGGCGTCCGCCGCGCAGTCGCTGGCAAAGGTCGTCGCTGAAATCGACCGGGCGGATTCGGACAAGCGCGATGCCGAGATTGTCCGTGCGCTTACTGCCGCGGAGCATCTTGCGGAGCGTTTCCCCGAAAACGCCGAAATCGCTGATGCTGTTGGCCGTCTGAAGGCGGCCCGCGACGCCCACGCTCGCTTCCTTGAGCGCCGCGGCGGTTCCATGCGCCTCCAGAACCGCTTCAAGCCCGAGTCTCGACCTCCGCCCCGCCGTAAGCCGTAGCGCAAAAGACAGTACCGACCCACAATTTGCAAATTGTGGGCCAGCCCGATTGCGCTACTTCACATTTATGCCTTCAGGCTGACTCTGAGCGCCCAGTCCCAAGTCGCGCCTTGCCTCATGCGTCAGCAAGTTCTCAACCGCTTCACTGTTTGCCGAAAGTCTGTTGCCGCAAGTGGGATCCCCCCACGGGACGAACAGCGAAGGAAACGCCCCGTTCATTTCGTATGGATGCCCATGGACAATGGCATAGTCGCCCCAGAAGCCCCAAAATCCGTCTACCGTGAAAAGCGGCGCATCGGGCACGGGAATGACACCATCCCCGTCATAGTCCGCCAGTTCCTCATACTTGATTTCGGTCAGTTTTCGGACTAATCTAAACACGGCATTTGTGTCGGAGAAAACGTCCCAGCCCAGTATTTTACCGTCAGGCTTGCGGAATGTCGCACACTTGACATATGCCGCGCTCGTCACGTTCCCGACAAAGAAGCCAGAAAATCCCGCACGATATGAGACAATGCGCTCGTCCTCGTATTGAATAATTGCAGTGTTTCTACAGGACCAGCGCGGGGTTTCTTCTATGAAAACGTCCGCTCCTGGATCGACATCTGGACACTTGCCAACGCGAGATTCATCTTCACCACGCCACTCATGTTCTATATCCTTTGAACCGTTACTAGCGAGAAACTGCTCTCCATAAAAGCGCGTCATCGCATCCCAGTCGGCAGTGTTGCCTTTGAATGGCTCACGACGATAATTCCGCAACCGCTCCCCAATCCATGTTCGCACCGATTTTGCAACGGCAGAATCTCCAGTTGGCCAGTCGGCCACGGCGGTCCAGTCAACTCGCATACCGCCCCATGCATCCGCCGCATACGCCGACCTCCGTTCGTGCGTGAACGGCGCGGACTTCTCCGGTAATTCCGCAACTCCGTCTGGTACATATCTGCACCCGACAATCGCCGCCAACGTCGCACAGCCGACGCCCCATAACAAAACACTCATGTTGTTATTCCGCATGATCATTCTCTCGCCTCCTACCTGCTACTCGCCGATAGCGGCGAAATCTTACACGAAAATACGCTAAGACATAATAGTTGCAAAGATACTAATAAATACGCCAGACAGTCCAACTAATAATGGCACAAGACAACCTGTACGTGTTGGTGCCAAGGCGGCATTGCGATTATTGCCTTGTGGTGTCTCACGTATGATAGCCGCTGTAGACAAATGTCCGAATCTCTCGGCAAAATCCTCAGCTGTCATTCCTGCGGACTTCGCCCTTTTGTCAGCTCCTGCCTTGATAAGTTCACATGCAATGTCGTCATGCCCTTTAAATGCGGCATTGACAAGAGCGGTAGATCCATCTCCTGCACGTTTCTCTGTGTCCGCACCTGCATCCAACAGCGCTTTCAGAATGCGCAGATAGCCGCGCTGCGCGGCCATGCAAAGTGCCGTGAGTCCAGGTTCTACAGACAGTTTGTCATTCGCATTTGCGCCATGCGCGAGAAGATAATCGACAACATCTTCATTGTGCTGTTCTATGGCGACAAGCAATGCCGTGCCTCCCTCGACGCTTTTCGCATTGATGTCAGCGCCATGTTCAACAAGGAGGCGAACTGTCTCTAGATTTCCGCCGCCAGCCGCCGTCATCAATGCCGTCTCGCGGCTTCCCTCGTTGCGAGCATTGACATCAATGCCAGAATCAAGAATGCGCCGTACTTCTTCGGTGGTGCCGTATGCAGCGGCGTGTAAATAATCGAAAGTTGAATAGCTCATCTAAACGGTCTCCCTATTTATATCCGAGTTTCCTTTTGCGTTCATTGAGTTCCCATTGTGTCAGCTTGACAATATTGCGGCCACCGCATTCTTCGCAATATGGTTGACAATGCTCCACATTGTCTTCTGCCCTACACGGAATACAAATTATGACGGTTGAGCGAGGAAAGCACCTCATGCAGATTGCAAGCTTTTCCCCGCCATATGTTTCGCATCTTTTACCACACCCCATCAAACATATTGACAGGCAAATCAATGCAAGTACTCTTATCGATTGTTTTCTCATGTTAGTTCCCCTCCATTTACGAAATGTCACAATACCGTTCGGTGTGGACCATCGCCCATATGGCTCCAGGCACCCAGCCGATGCACGTCAAGATGAGGCAAATGACAAACTGTATCGCAGCTGCCCCCTTGGCATCAGATTCAGTAGCAAACGGATTTGTCAGAAGTATGCCTTTGTATGCCACGTATGCAGCCATTATCGGCGGCATGAGGCAAGCCAACAAATCTATGAAGATTCTCCGCATATATAGCCTCCTCTAGTCTCTGTCCTTGTCTTTACTGCCGCCTGTGACGCTTGTTGTTTACATCGTTAATATCGCTGACACAACCTCTTCCATTGCTGCAGGATTGTTTTGAAACATTCGTAACTTGTCGATTAGTTCATGCGTTGAAACATGCAATTGGATTGATGCAGATGCAACCTTCCGATAGAATAATTCTTCAGAAATGCCCTTGCGTCGCAACACTTTTCCCAGAGATTCCTGAAGCTCAAAATCAAACATAAGTCCCTTGCGAATGTCAGATGCCATCCAGCTCCTTTGATCTTGCAAGATCATTGATGGCATTTCAACGGGTACGCCCATCATATTCCAAGAATCGTAAGGGGCAATTTGAGGGGACGCATTTTGAGTGACATTAGATGACTGAAGTGATGTCGTTGGGGAATCATTGTCCTTACGACATGGCTTTCCCTCTTTTGATTTCGGGGCAATCGAGCGTATAAATCCTCTACGCTCATCGTCGAATTCATAGCGATCAACATGTTCTTCAGGATCAAGCATTGACATCCCTGCAAAGATTTCCTTCTCACGATAATCGCGACAGAGGTTCTTTAATTCTTCGCCCAATTCGTCGCCTTCACAAACATAGTTGGGGAGCTTCTTTATTGTATCGTTGTAACTGTCCGAAACGCCATAAACATTAAGTCCTCGCAATTTCTCAACAAAGAACATGTATTCATCCTCACTCACCAATCCTGATTTCAGACACGCCTTCAAAAACTCAAACGGAATTTCTTCGTATCCAGATTTAACATAAGCCATCGATAATTTGTCTATCGTGGCAATCATATCGCCATATCCCTGCGAAAATATTCGTTCAAGAATTAGAACGCGATCAATTGGCGGCAACAGGCTCAATGTTGTCATGTCTTGTGGAATTGAGCCAAATTGATGTCTACGAAAGTAGTTTATGATACCATCGTATCGGGTACCTATGCGAGCAGCAATGCGCGACATAGTAATCCTCCTAAATTAGACGAAGAGATTGTATATTGCATAGACAGAGGTGCCTACAATTGCAGACAAAGGCAATAAGCATCCCGTTTTTGCGCTAGGGGTTGCGCGTGAATTGGATTGGGCTATCCTTGCTTGCTCGACTTTCACCTTTTCCAATGCCTGCTCGATTGTCAATGAAGGCAGTCCGCATCTATGGCCATAATAATTCAGGAGTTTTTGCTCTCTATCGTCGATGACGCCATCGGCAATCACAACGGCGGCAAGCCACGCAGCTATGAACTCTTTGTGTTCCACAGGCATTGCAGAGACAATGGTAATTGCATCTTCCTCTCTCGCCGACATTGCCATAAGTATCAGCGGTTTCGCTTGTTCAATCGGCACGTTAAAGTATCTAAAGCCATTCGCAATAACATCGATCTCAGAAGCATCGACGTGTCCATCGGCATGTGCCATTCGCACGGCCAAATTGGCGATGGCCGACAGTTCTACTCCTAACAATGTCATTTCAATCCCTCCGCGCCCTGGTTTGTCCTTCACAGTCGGAGGATTGGGCGAGCCCTCGTTCCGTGTCGCCACTCGGCAATCGGAACGAAAAAGAAATCCTCTCTTTCGTGTCCCTGTAGAGGCCGTAGGATTGCCCTGGTAGAAACACGAAGAGAGAAAGCGCATACGCATTTTCTCTGCAATGTGTCGTCTACCAGAAGTCTCCTACGTTTCTACAGGCGACTGCTTTGCAGCGATGCAAATTGTTTTCGGCGTTCGGGGGTGGATCCGCCTCCGCCTTGCGGCTTCAGCGCGATGAACGAGGATGTCGGCTCACACGAAGTAGCTTGACGCTCCAGATCAGTTCCCGAACTATGTCTTGCCCACGGGCTCTCGCCCGAAGACATTCATACTATAGCAAAACCGCCACGCTTGAGTCAAGGGCGGCGGTTTGAAAAAACTCGCGGTTTATGATTGTGTGGCTTCCAGAAGTAAACCCTCTTTTCTGAAGCGTTTACTATCTGTAATTATTACCTCTTCTTGATGGAGGTGGTCTTTCTTCCACTACCCTCCCCGGGGAGGGGACGCGCGTTTAGTTTCAGAATTCGGTAGAATCCGTGTGTCAGGGCTTTCGGAGAGGGGCGTGTGCCTTCGCGAATGCCCGATCAGAACGAACAAGGAAAAGAACGATGAAACACATGGAAATCGACGACAGGAACCGGCTGGAATTCCTCGCCGCCTGCGGACGCTCCGCCAATCAGATAGCCGAGGACCGGGGCAGGTCCCCGTCCGCCATCAGGGAGGAGTTCATCAAGCACAGAATCGCGAGCGACAGGGGATGCGGATGCTCGAACAGGGTCTGTGCGCACTTCGATGACTGTCAGCAGCGCATCATAACCGCGGCCAGGGACGCCCTGCGCAAGAACACGCCGGGATGCTTCGAGTCGTGCCCCAACTTCCGCGAGGCGGTCTGCCACCGCCTCACGAAGTTCCCGTACGTCTGCAACGGATGCGAGCGGGAGCGTTCGTGCCCCCTGCACAAGAAGTTCTACATCGCCAGCGCCGCGCAGGCCGCCTATGAGCCTCTCCGCAGTCTCTCCCGTACCGGAGTCCGTCCTGACGACGAGACGGTCAGGAAGATGAACGAGATCCTCTCCCCGTCCGTACGCAACGGGCAGTCCGTGACCGCAATCGTCCGCGCCAACGCCGAGACGTTCGGCGGTTTTGCGCCGAGCACCGTCTACGGATGGCTCGAGGACGGGCTCTTCTCCGCAAGGAGCAGTGACCTGCCCTACGCCGGGAGGCGCAGGGAACACCACAGACGGCCTGAGACGAAGGCGAATGCGGCATGCCGCATCGGACGCACGTTCCTCGAGATGCACGAATGGCTCAAGCTCAACCCGGGCGTCGTCCCGTGCGAACTCGACACCGTCATCGGATCCGTGAGCGGCAAGGTCCTTTTCACGATGATCTTCCCTGAAAGCGGACTCGCGCTCGGCTTCCTGCGCGATGCGAAGACCTCGCAGACCTGTACGCGCATCTTCAACATGCTCCGGGAATCCGCGGGACCTCAGCTCTTCAGGAAGCTGTTTGCCGCGATCCTCACCGACAACGGCGCGGAATTCAGCGATCCCGGGATGATCGAGAACTACCGTCCCGATCCCGAGCACAACCCGACGAAGCTCCTTCCCCGCGGAGTGAAGGTCTGGTACGCGGATCCCTGCCGCTCCTCGCAGAAGCCCCACATCGAGCGCTTCCACCTCGACCTGAGGCGCATCCTGCAGAAAGGCACGTCCTTCAACATGCTCGACCAGAACGGCGTGAACTTCGCGTTCTCCAACCTCAACAGCCACCCGCGCGAATCACTCGGAGGAAAGGTTCCCTACGACCTCTTCGTCGCCCAGCACGGAGACAGCGCAAAGGCGTTCCTCGACAAGCTCGGCATCAAGCGGATCCCGGCGGCGCAGGTGACGCTGCATCCGTTCCTGCTCGGGCAGAAGTACCAGCGCGCGGCGGAGAGGGCAATCCTGAAGAAGCACGGAGTCATCGGACAGCGGAAGACGGAAGAGAAGAAGTAAAATAGGCCCCCTTTCGAAGGCCTAACCCAGCCCGACGCCAGTGACACTGAACCGAAAATTCACTCCTGGCCCCGGGATGCGGGAGCATTGTATCAAAAAGTCCGCGCAAGCGGGTGATGGCACCGAAAAACAAGCGAAAACGGCAGACTTGAAGGGCGAAGATGAAAAACCACCCGATGCGACGAATCACACCGGGCGGACTTTAGCGAAATTCAGACGGTTTACTTTCAGAATTCCAGTTTAGTTCTGGAAGCGACGGCGGTTTATGATTGTTGTCTATGCCGACAAGCGCCTGTCCAGGTCGGCGAAGGCGTTTTCGATCGCCTCGACGTGATACAGTTCGTACATCCCCACGGCATAGTCGACGAGGTTCTTGTCCATGAGGCGGCGATAGGCGACATCGGCGGTCACACCGAGATGTTCGGCGTATCGTTCCAGCAGGTAGATGAAGAAGCTGAATTCTCTGCTCATGTCAGTCCATCCTCAGGTATGCCGAGTTCTTCGGCGAACCGGTGATCTTTTCGCTTTCCCAGATGTTGAATATCCCCTCAGGACCGAACTGCCACATTTCCATCGCAGGATTCGCAAGCATGCCGTAAGTCTGAGACTCCAAGAACAGTCCGAGCGCTTCGCGCTCGCTGTAGCCGTATTTCTCGATAATACGACGGACAACCTCTTCGTCGTAGTAGTCGAGCATGTCAACAGGAACGCTGCTCATACAGCCCTCCCTTCCAGAAACCTCAGACACGACAGCGCGGCATCCGTCTTCATCGCGAACTGATCCTTGAGGCGTTGAGGAAGAAGCCGACGCAACGCCTCCTCCTCGGAATACGCCCCTTTAAAGTAGAGGTTCAGCACAGGCATCGTGTTGTCGTTTGCAATCGGTCCAGACACGATGTCGTAGTCCACATCAACCAACATTCCGGTCCTGTTGCGCGTCACATATCGCAGCCATTCGGAATCTGGTGCGTTAAAACGCAGCGTACTCAGTGCCGAGGCGGCGGCTTCATCAAATTCATAAACCGACACCACAGCCTGTCCCTCGCCGCGACGGAGAACCGTCGTCCTGGCCCAGCGAGCCGCTTGCTCGCTGTCGGACGTGAGATAGAAAGCGCATCCGAAATCCAGCGCACGGACACTGGACATCAACTTCGGTACAGCTACCTCAACATTGCTTCCATGGTATAGTTTCATCGGTCGTTCTATCAGTCTTGACGCTCTCGATTAGTTCCCGAACTATGCCTCGTCCGCAGGCTCTCGCCAGAAGACATAAACAGTATAGCAAAACCGCCGCGCTGAAATCAAGCGCGGCCGGTCATTTGTCGGTCTGGCCTGCCACTTCCCCGCATTTCTCACCGACGTCGGCCTTGCCAACGTTGCGGGTCGCGGGAGCGCTCGCCATTTCGCTGCAGCCGCCGCGCTCTTAGCCTGTTTCACGAAGCCCGGCGCGGCGATCATCACTGACGGAATGCCCAGCACTTCGGCGGCGATGCACGAGCCCGTCTCCTTCGGCGTGCAAAGTCCGCATCCGCCGTTGCCGGAGACGACGGCATCGACCTTGAACTCCTTCAGCTTGCGCTGAAACTCGTCCTTCTCGCGGCGCACCACACCCGGACGCGGATACGGTCCCGCCGAGCCGATTTCGCTCAACACATACACCTTCGCCGTCGGATATTCGCCAAGGATGAGCCGCTTCAGTTCGGGATGCGTCATGTTTGCCATGAAGCTGCCGCCCACGAGCGCAATCGTCTTGCCGTCAAGCGACTTGAGGCGCGTCGCGGGCTTGATCGGCTCCACGGCAGATTCCGGAACGAGAGACAGGACAGTGTACATCGCCTCTCCGACAGTAGGCAGCGAACAGGTGCCATCCTTGCATTCTGCCGCGAATACGTTCGCGGCTAATGTTGCCGTCGCAAGTCCGATTATCATCTTCATGCAAAGCCTCCTTTATGACGCTATTTTGATTCCCTGACAAGGCGGATTGTCACGTTGGGGTAGCCCTTGGAGGCGTCCTTTGCCGTGTTCTTCGCCTCGGTGCGGCAGTCGGTGCGCCTGGAGTCGAACGCTCCGCCTTTGACCGCGTACTTGCCGTCGCCGCGCTTGGTTGCCGTCCACTCCCAGCAGTTGCCCCAGAAGTCGATGCCGCCGGAAGCGCCTTTCGTCTGCGCGAACGCATCCACGGGGCGGATCGAATCGCCTGCCCCGCAATTGAAGTCGGCATCCTTCGGCATGTGCCCGGCGGCGAGTTCCCATTCCTCTTCCGTCGGGAGGCGGTAGGTGTGCGCCGGATCGCGCTCGCCGAGCCACGTGCAGTATTTTGCTGCGTCCTCGACGGATACGTTCGTCACGGGGTGCTTCTCCGTTCCCTCTGCGGCCGGCTTCCCCGTGAACTTGGCGTAGCCCTCGTTCGTGACGGGCGCGTATGCGACCGAGACGTTTTTCGCCGCGCCGAGGAGCGGAAGGTAGCCGGCGGTCGCGGGGCGACGCGCCTTGCCGCGAAATCGCGAATCGGTGAACCGCGCCATCGTCTGGTCGATGCGGTGTTCGCGGTTGGCGATCATCTCGTCCACGATCTCCTGCATCTCGTCCACCTTCGACTGGTGCCGGGCGGTGCGCTTCAGCTCCTCCAGCTTCGCCTTCTTGCGCTTGACGATGTTGTCGTAGTTGATTGCGCATCGCTTGCGCAGGGCGGCGCGGTTCTCGTCCGTCGGATTGCGGTGGTATGCCGCAATGAGGCGTTTCGTCTCGTCGTTGAGCTGCGGGCGTTCCTTTTCCACGGTTGTGGAGAAGCGGTGCAGTTTCGCATCCGGATTCTCCCTCATGCGCCGTCCCATCCCCTGTCGGCCCTGTGCGAACGCGGCAAGCCCGAGAAGAGCGGTTGCGCAGATGATGATTGTCTTGTCCATGGTCGTCTTCCTTTCTGTTTTGCGGAGGCAGCAGCGCCGTCCAAGGACAAAGAACGCGATCAGCCGCGAAAATCTACGCAGTGATCGCTTCCCTTTTTTGCGGCTTCACTTTTCGTTCCCGCGAGGGCGAGGGGGGGGGGGGGGGTATGCAGAGTCGCGGAGAGGCAGAGAGCGCAGAGAGGAAGATTGAGACGATGACGGAGGGCGAGACAACCGGCGACATTTCAAAACGTATCTTGTCGCCATGACATAATCACCATTCAAAGGGTCTGGGCGTCTATGGGGTCTTGTCTAATCGAATTTTGGTAGACTATCCTACCGTTCACCGGGCATAGTGCCTGGACAGAACGGCCCGTCAAGGGAAGGCCTCCCAAGACGGGCCTGCGGCGGCGAGGCTCTTTGGGGTCCAGAGACCTAACTCTCCGGGTCAGCGCAGCCCACCGCCGCGTTTCGTCTAAAGGCTCAACAGTTGTACAGGTGTTTCGGGAGTCGTCCAAGCCTCCCGGTTCAACCTCCAGACAAGGATAGTATAGCATGAAATCGGATTCCGTGCCCACCGTGCACATCGGAGTTGACGTCTCCAAGGCCAAACTCGACATGTTTGTCCCGGCGACGAAGGAAGGCGTCCGTCCGACGACAGGACAAGTCGACAACACAATCGAAGGGTTTAGGAAACTGCGCGACATCGCCAGAAAGGCCGATGCCGTCGTCTGTGTCGAACCGACCGGCGGCTACGAGCTGGATCTCATGGCCTTTCTGCACAAGTTCGACGTCAAGGTCGCCTATGCGGATGCGCTGCGGGTCCGCCAGTTCGCGAAGGCCGAAGGGAACTTCTCGAAGAACGACTCCATAGACGCCGCGCTCATCTCGCGTTTTGCCGACAGGATCGGCGTTCGCATTCTTGACAAGCAGGACGTTGACACTGTCGAACTCAGGCGCAAGGCCAAGTTTCGCCAGTCGATGATGGATGCGCGAACGGCCTTGACCTGCAAGCTCGAAACGGAGATTGACGCGGAGACGAAGAAACTTCTCCGGGAGCAAATCACGCATCTTGAGAAGGTGATCGACAAGGCCGAAAAGTCCTGCCTCGAATCCGTCGCCAGAAACGAACGGATGGACGGCCTGCATAAACGCTTCTGCTTGGTCGGCGGCGTCCGCGACATCACGTCGATCCCAATCCTCGCCGGCCTTCCTGAGATCGGCACGCTGCCTGACGCAAAGCTCTTCAGACTAGTTGGAATCGCCCCGGAGGAAAAGCAGAGCGGCACGAAGGAATGGATGCGCAGGATCTGGGGAGGGCGCAAAGACGTGCGTGGCGCACTTTATATGGCGACGCTGGCCTCGATCCAATGGAACGACATCCTCGGCGGCTACTGCCGCAAAAAGCGGGCGGAGGGGAATCCGCACAACTGGTCGATGATTCCGACAATGCGAAAGCTGCTGTCTTTGTTGAACCGAATCGCCCGGGATCCAGCCTTTGTGCCCAAGGCAGAGCCCGACTCGACAAAGAAGAACGCGAAAGCCGGAAGGAAGGAAAAGTCGGCCTAACTCATTCGCTGCGGTCTGGGTTTCTCTTCCCTTCCTCCTCCCCCCCGCACCCCCCTCTTCCTTGCTATCTTTTCCCTACGCTGACGCGCAAGGGATACCCGTCCGTTTGCTTAGACAAACCGCTCAAATTTTCCCGTGAAAATTTACAGTTGCTGACCCCGATGAGACCCCAATCCGTGCGAATCCGTGAAATCCGTGGACGCCTTCGCCGGCTTCCCGCTGGAATTTTCCGCAGCGTATTCTCATTTCAAAATAACTCCACAAAACAGACTGTTTCTGCTCGCTTTTGCAACGTCAATCTGGGGACAGACCCCGCATCCACGAGGGGACCCCACAACCCCACCACTCGAACCCCACCAATGGGGTCCGACCCCGGTGAGACCTTTCGTCAGCGTCCGGGCATGCTGGGAATCGCCCGTTGACGCAGCGTCTCACGCACCAGCATCTCCCAGGCCTGTCCGAGGAAGACGCGGAACGGCCCGCGAATCGCCGCCACCTCTTCGGGCGACGAGAGGTAATAGGGGTTCCGGCCATCAATCTCCTGCCCATTTGGCAACCGCCCGTTTGCCCTGCGAGAGCTTAACCTACAGCCATTCGTCCTGCGCCCAACAGCCTGCTTAAGCAGGTTTGCCTCGCAGGACGTTTTTTGGTAAACTACGGCCGTTTTCTTCAACCGCTCAAGCGAGGACATGAAAAGATGAACGTCATCCTGATGCTGGCGACCCTGCTGTCGCTGAACGGCGAGTGGCAACTCGCCTATTTCCCGCAGCCCGACTTCTCCGAAGTCCGGGACCTGAAGGACGTGCCGGCGGATGCGCCGACGCTCGCGGCGACGGTGCCCGGCGACGCATTCCTCGAGCTGGAGAGGGCGAAGGTCGTGCCGCCACTCTTCGTCGGCACGAACGTCTGGGCGATGCGCACGTGGGAGAACGTGCAGTGGCTCTACCGCAAGACCTTCGCGGCGCCGACATTCGACGCGAAGGCGGAACGCGCGACGCTGCGCTTCGGCGGCCTCGACACGCTCGCGGACGTCTTCCTCAACGGCGAGCGCATCGGCACGGCGGAGGACATGCAGGTCGCCCACGCCTTCGACGTGACCGACCGACTGCGGCAGGGCGAGGCGAACGAGGTCGCCGTCCTTTTCCGCTCGCCCGTGCGCGAGGCCGAGAAGTTCACCTTCGACACGCATGGCTTCCACGGCAGCGGCTCGGTCGAGTCCGAGCCTCTCCGCAAGGCGTGCCACCAGTTCGGCTGGGACATCTTCCCGCGCCTCGTCTCCGCCGGCATCTGGCGCGACGTGACGCTGTCCGTCGAGTCGCGCGCCCGCGTCGAGGACGTCTACTGGATCACGCGCCGCATCGACCGCGCGAAACGCACGGCCACCCTCCGCGTCGAGTTCAGGACCGTCCTGCCCTTCCGGGAGCGTCTCGGCGGGAAGTACCGCATCACGCTCGCGCGCGACGGTCGGGAGGCGTTCCGCCGCGAATGGCCGCTGGAGACGGTGGCGACGCGCCGCGAGTTCGGGCTGGGAGACGTCGACTTCTGGTGGCCGAAGAGCTACGGCGCGCCCGCCCTCTACGAGGCGAAGGTCGAGGTCGTCGGCGGCGCGTCGGGCAAGGTGATCGCCGCTGACGTGCGGAAGATCGGCGTCCGCACGATCGCGCTCGAGCGCGACGACGTCTATTCGGCTGAGCGGCCGGGCGAGTTCCTCTTCCGCGTGAACGGCGAGAAGATCTACTGCCGGGGCTCGAACTGGGTGCCGCTGGACATGATGCACTCGCGCGACGCCGCGCACACGATCCCGACGCTGGAGCTTTTCTCCGACCTGAACTGCAACATGGTGCGCGTGTGGGGCGGCGGCGTCTACGAGTCGGACGCCTTCTACGACTACTGCGACGCGAACGGCATCCTCGTCTGGCAGGACTTCATGACCGGCTGCGGCTGCTTTCCGCAGGACGACGCCTATGCGGCCGTGACGGACGCCGAGATCCGCCAGGTGCTGCTGCGCCTCAGGAACCACCCGGCGATCGCGCTCTGGGCCGGCAACAACGAGAACGACCAGTTCATGATCGGCGAGTACCGCGGCACCGTGAAGATCGACCCGAACGTCGAGCGCAACTCGCGCGTGACGATTCCGCGCGTCTGCTGGGAGCTCGATCCCGTCCGCCCCTACCTGCCGTCGAGCGAATACTACTCGCCGGACGTCGTCGCCGGGCTCGCGAAGCCGTCCGAGAACCACCTCTGGGGCGCGCGCGGCTACTACAAGGTGCCGTTCTACACGAACTCTCCGGCGCACTTCGTCTCGGAGATGGGCTACCACGGCATGCCCAACCGGTCGACGCTCGAGCGCATGATGACGAAGGACGGGCTCTACCCGTTCAAGGACGCGAAGTTCACGCCGGAGTCCTGGAACGACGAGTACCAGTGCAAGGCGTCGCGTCCGTTCGCGACGGGCGACTACGGCCGGACGCGCAACCACCTGATGACCAACCAGGTGAAGCTCATGTTCGGCGCGCCGTCCGCCGACCTCGACACCTTCATCGACCAGTCGCAGATCGTCCAGGCCGAGGCGATGAAGACCTTCGTCGAGCTCTTCCGCTCGCGCAAGTTCGCGCAGACGACGGGCCTCCTCTGGTGGAACGTCCGCGACGGCTGGCCGCAGCTCTCCGACGCGGTCGTCGACTACTTCTACTCGAAGAAGCCCGCCTACTGGACGATCCGCAACGCGCAGCGCGACCAGATCGTGATGGTGCGCGACGACCGCCGCGCGATCGCCGTCAACGACACGCTGGCCGCCGTGGAGGGCTCCGTCCGCATCACGGACGCGGCGACGGGCCGCGAAGTCCTTTCGCGCGCGTCCTTCACGATCCCCGCGAACGGCACGCTCGACCTCGGCGCAGTCGCCTGGGAGGGACGGGGTGTCCTGCTCATCGAGGCGACGCTCGGCGGCAAGCCCTTCGTGAACCACTTCCTCTACGGCGAGATCCCCTTCGACTACGCGCAGGTCAAGGCTCTGCTGCCCTACGCGCGCGAGCGGGAGTGACGCGGGCGCAAGCTCGCGCACCCGCGTTCAGTCGTCCGGCAGGCGAGGCGGAGCTTCTTCCGGACGGCTTCTACAGGTTTTCCTTCTTCACCCACGCGCGGAAGCTCATGCCGTGCGCCGCCTTGAACATGCGGGAGAACGAGGGCAGGCTTACGTAGCCGCCGCCAGATGGACGCGTCGTGGTGGTGCAAGAGAAGAATCGTCATTTCAGGTCTCCCGGCTGCTTCAGCCGCCGTCCAGCAGGGCCGAGGGCAGACGCCTGGCGGTCCTTGCGGCAGACGGGGCCCCTGTTCGGACAACTATTCGCGGATGCCGTTCTGCTGCGCGACGAGGCCGGCGCCGCCATACATCTGGCGGAGCCGGGGCTTCTCGATCTTGCCCGTCGGGTTGCGCGGCACGTCCGCGAAGATCACCTTGCGCGGACGCTTGTAGCGCGGCAGTCCGAGGCAGAAGTCGTTGAGCTCCCTCTCGTCAAGCGCCATGCCGTCCTTGACGGACACGATGGCCGCCGCGATCTCGCCGAGCCGCGCGTCGGGAAGCCCGATCACGGCGACGTCCTTCACCTTCGGGTTCGCGCGGATGAAGTCCTCGATCTGCACGGGATAGAGGTTCTCGCCGCCCGTGATGATGACGTCCTTCGCGCGATCGACGAGGTAGATGAACCCGTCCCGCTCCTCGGCCATGTCGCCCGTCAGGAGCCAGCCCGGCTCCTTCATGATCTCGGCCGTCGCCTGGGGGTTCTTGTAGTATTCCTTCATGAGGCCCGGCCCCTTGAGGGCGAGCTCGCCGACCGCCCCCGGCTTCACGGGCGTCACGCCGTCCGTCCCGACGATCTTCGTCTCCCAGCCGTAGCCGGCGACGCCGATCGCGCCCACGTGGTCGATGTTCTCCACGCCAAGGTGCACGGCGCCCGGCCCCGTTGATTCCGAAAGCCCGTAGTTCGTGTCGTAGGCGTGATGCGGAAAGGCCTTCTTCCACCGTTTGATGAGCGACGGCGGCACGGGCTGCGCGCCGATGTGCATGAGCCGCCACTGGCCAAGCCGGTAGTCCGAGAGCTTCACCTCGCCCCGGTCGATCGCGTCGAGTATGTCCTGCGCCCACGGCACGAGCAGCCAGACGATCGTGCACCGCTCCTCGCTCACGGCGCGGATGATCCATTCGGGCTTGACGCCCATCAGCAGCACCGACCGGCAGCCCGCCAGGAGCGACCCGAACCAGTGCATCTTCGCGCCCGTGTGGTAGAGCGGCGGGATGCAGAGGAAGCAGTCGTCGCGCGTCTGCCCGTGGTGCGCCTGCTCGACCTTGCAGGAATGGAGCAGGCACCTGTGCTGGAGGACGATGGCCTTCGGGAAGCCTGTCGTGCCGCTCGAGAAGTAGATCGCCGCCTCGTCTTCGGGCGTCAGCGGGATGTCGGGGCAGCGCGCGCTGCAGTAGCCGACGAGCCCGCGGTACGGCTCGGCGAAGCTCGGGCAGTCGTCGCCGACGTAGAGGCGCGCCTTGAGGCGCGGCACGCGGTCGACGATCTCCTCGACGCGCCCCGTGAACGCCGGCCCGAACACGAGCGCGTCCGCGTCGGACAGCTCGAGGCAATACCGGATCTCCTCCGCCGTGTAGCGGAAGTTGAGCGGCACGGCCATGCACCCCGCGCGGAGGACGCCGAAGTAGATCGGCAGCCAGTCGAGGCAGTTCATGAGGAGGATCGCGACCTTCTCGCCCTTCTTGAAGCCGCGCGAGAGGAGGAAGTTCGCAAAGCGGTTCGCCTGCTCGTCGAACTCCTGCCACGTGATCTCGCTGCGGAACGCCGCGATCGGCGAGGACTCGATCAGCGAGTACTCGCGCCACGTCGTGTGGTGGTTCTCCAGCTCCTGCGGGTTGATCTCGACGAGCGCGACGTCGTCCGGCCATTCGCGGGCGTTGCGCGCGAGAATCTCCGTAATGTTGCCGAACGTCCCTTCCATGTCTCGCACCTCACTTCTCACGTCTCACATCCCTTCAGAATCCCGCCGCCGTCCACTTGAGGTCCGCCAGCGCGTTCTTCGCCTCCTGCACGACAAACGGGTTCGCCGACTCCAGGAGCGGCCTGTACTTCGCGCTCGCGAGCGCGTCCTTCACCAGCTTCTCGTAGCGCTTCTGCTTCATCTGCTGCTTCTCGCCGAACTTCCGCATGTCCTTCGCCTTGCGCGCGAAATCGACGAGCTCGGCGAGCTTCTTCACGTCCGGGATCGCGTGCAGCTCGCGCTCCTTCTCGGCATACGCCTTCGCCTCGTCCGGGAACTTTTTCTTGAATTCCGCGAGGCGCAGGTACGCCTTGCCCGGCAGGCATTCGAGCTCGAAGTCGAGGAACCGCTTCCACTCGGCCACGTTGCGCGGGGCCTCCATGTCCGTCAGGGCCGTCACGATCGCCTGCGTCGCCGCGCGCTCGTCATGGCCCTTGTAGACGACCTTGCCCGTCTCGTCGACGACGTAGAGGAACGGAATCGCGTTGAAGCGCGGCTCCTGCGCGGCAAGCCCCGCGTCCTCGTAAATCGGATACGTGAGCCCGTGTTCCCTGACGAGGGCCTTCACGCCCGCCGCGTCGCCCCAGCCCGGGCAGTGCCCGCCGAGCGCGACGAACGGCTTCGTCTTGAAGCTCTGCCAGATCTCCTCCATGCGCGGCAGCATCTGGCGGCAGGGCGGACAGTTCACGCCCCAGCGGTCGACCAGCACGACCTTGCCGCGCAGGTAGCCCTGGCTCGTCTTGCGTCCGCCGAGGTGGTGTTCCTCGTCAAGGTTGCGCCAGTCGATGGCCAGCGCCGTCGCCGCGGCGAGGGCGGCGAACAGGGAAATGGGCAGATAACGGGTTTTCATCATTCAGGGAGATGGTGGTTGACAGGACGAATAAGACAGACAGGACGGACAGGACAAAGAAACCAACGCCTCATTCGATTTAAAAGCGAGACGACAGCCAGGGGATGACCTTCTCGAAGCTGACGCCGTACCAGTGGTCGGGCGCCGTCGCCTCGATGGCGCGGCAGACGACGTCCGCCGCGAGCGCGGCCGCCTCGGCGGCGGTCTTGCCGCGCAGGACGGCGCCGGCGAAGACGGACGCGAACACGTCGCCCGTGCCGTGGAACGCGCAGGGCAGGCGCGGGTTGAAGTCGTACGCGACGTGCGCGCCGTCCGACACGGCGGAGCCGAGGAGCCCCGGCTCGAAGCTGACGCCCGTCAGGACGACGGTCTTCGCGCCGAGCGCGTGCAGCTCGGCGATCAGCCCCTCCAGCTCGGCCTTCGTGTAGCCCTCGAGCTTCGGCGCGCGCCCCGCGAGGAGCGCGGCCTCGGTCAGGTTCGGCAGGATGTAGTCGGCGCCCGCGACGAGGCGCGCCATCTTCTTCGGGAAGTCCGCCGCGAAGCCCGGATAGAGCGCACCGTTGTCGGCCATCGCCGGATCGACGATGCGCACGGCGCCGGGCCGCGCGCACGTCTTCATGATGGAGAGGATCGGGTCGATGTGGCTCTCGCAGACGTAGCCCGTGTAGAACGCGTCGAACGCGATGCCCTGCTCGACCCACTTCGCCTCGACCTTCGGCAGCTCGGCCGTGAGGTCGCAGAAGCTCCAGCCCTTGAAGCCGGCCGCCGTGTGGTTCGAGAGGATCGCCGGCGGCAGGACGGCGCACTCGACGCCGCACGCGCTCACGAGCGGCAGCGCGACCGTCGTCGAGCACTGGCCGACGCACGAGATGTCCTGAATCGTCAGAAGTCGTTTCATTGTGGGCGTATTATATCATATCCGCCGCCGCACGTTCACTGCGCCGCGGCCTTGCCAAGATAGAGGCCGCAGGCGACCTTGCGCTTCTCCGGCGTCAGGCCGGGCCTGCTCACATGCGCACCCGCCGCGAGCGTCAGCCCGTGCCGCACGTGCAGCCACGCCGCATTCCGCATTCGTGGTTCAGCCGTTCGCTCTCAACACGCTTTCCGCGTTGGCGAAGGTCAGGTCGGCGAAGCCCTCCGCCGGCACGCCGCGCAGGTTCGCGAGGAATTCGCACGTGTGGCGGATGAACGCCGGCTCGTTCGGGCGGCCGCGCATCGGCACGGGCGCAAGAAACGGCGCGTCCGTCTCGATGAGGATCCGGTCGTCCGGCACGTAGAGCGCCGACTGCCGCACGTTGTCCGCCGCCTTGAAGGTGACAATGCCCGAGAACGAGACGTAGAAGCCGAGGTCGAGATACGCCCGCGCCTCGTCCGGCGTGCCCGTGAAGCAGTGGATGACGCCGCGCGACGGGATTTCCTTCAGCAGCGCGAGCGTGTCCGCCGCCGCCTCGCGCGTGTGGACGACGACCGGCAGGTCGCGCCGCCGCGCCTCGTCCAGCTGCGCGGCGAAGAGCTTCATCTGCGCCGCGCGCGTCTCGGGGCCGTAGTAGTGGTAGTCAAGGCCGATCTCGCCGATGGCGACCGGGGCGAAGGCAGAAGGAAGAGGGATGAAGGAAGAAGTGTCGATTTCGCCATCTTGACTCTGGCTCAAATCGACGCCGTCCATGTCATAGCCGAACGCCGTCACGACAGCGGGAAACTGCGCATCCTCACCTTCTCCCTCTTCCTTCTTCCTTTTTACCTCTCCCTGTGCAAGCCTAGCCGCCTCGTTCATCTCGCGGCTGCCGCCGACGGCCATCAGCTTCTCGACGCCCGCCGCCTTGGCGCGCGCGAGGATCGCGGCAATCGCCGCCGGGTCCTGCGCGTCGAAATGGCAATGCGTGTCGAAGAGCCTCATGCGACCGCCTCCGACAGCGCGCCCCACACCTTCAGCGCCTGCACCGTCTCGCGCACGTCATGGACGCGCACGACGGACGCGCCGCCCTGCGCCGCCCACAGCGCAATCGCCAGGTTGCCCGCGAGATCCTTGCCCGGGACTTTCGTGCCCGTCAGCTTCTTCACGATGCGCTTGCGGCTCGCGCCCACGAGCACGCGCCCCAGCTTCGCGAGTTCGGACGTGGCCTGCAGGAGCCGCAGATCCTCCTCGCGCGTCGTGTCGAAGCCAATCATCGGATCGAGATAGAGGCGCGGCAGATACGCCCGGTACGGCGCGAGATCCGCTTCGCCGCGCACGGGCAGGACGAGCTCGACGTCGGGATAGACGTCCAGCAGCTTGATCATGTCGGGAATCGGCTGCGCGTAGACGCAGTTGACGATCGTCGCGCCCGCCTCGATCGCCCGCGCCGCCGTTTCGGGATGGTAGGTGTCGACGGAAATCTGGATTTCCGCACTTCTTCCCTCTTCCTTCTCCCTTTTTCCTTCTCCCCTCTTCCTTCTTCCCTTCCCCTTCAGCCCCCTGACCTCGCCCAGCACGGGCTCCAGCCGCGCCCACTCCTCGTCCCACGCGAGCGGCGTCGCGCCGGGACGCGTCGACTCGCCGCCGAAGTCGAGGATGTCCGCACCCTCGTCGATGTGGTTCGCCGCGCGGCGCACCGCCTCTTCGGGACTGAAGAACTTGCCGCCGTCCGAAAACGAATCGGGCGTGACGTTGACGATTCCCATGACCTTGCAGTTCATTCCTTCTTCTCCTCGTGACAGTAATTCCGAATCGGGCACCCCGCGCACTTCGGGCGCACCGGCCCGCAGCGGGTCTGCCCGAACGAGACGAGATGCGAGTTCCACGTCTTCCAGTACTTGACGGGCAGAAGCTGGCGCAACGTCCTCTCCGTCTCCAGCGGCGTCTTCGTCTGCACGAGCCGCAGGCGGTTCGAGATGCGGTGCACGTGCACGTCCACGCAGATCGCGGGCAGGCTGAAGCCGACGGCGACGGTCAGGTTCGCGGTCTTGCGTCCGACGCCGGGCAGTTCGCACAGCTCCTCGACCGTATGCGGCAGGACGCCGCCGAACCTCTCCTTCAGGACGCGCGGCAACGCCTTCAGGTGCCGCGCCTTGTCGCGGTAGAACCCGACGGGGTAGATGAGCCTCTCGATCTCCGCCACGCTCAGGCGCTCCAGATCGTCGGCGTCGAACGGGACGCCAGGGCCTGTCCTCACGTCCGTGCCGGGGCCTGTCCCCACGGCGCGGCGGGCGAGGCCGGCGGCGAAGAGCCGCTTCACGGCCCCGGCCGTGCAAGCGTCTTTCGTGCGCGCGCTCAGGATCGTCCCGACGAGCACGCAGAACGGGTCGTGCGTCTGCGCCTCGACAAGCTCGATGACCGGCGCGGCGTGCGACTTGAACTCGGCCTTCAGCGCCGCGTCGATCGCCGCGACCTTCCGCAGGAGCCGCCGTCGGCCCGAAGCCTCGCCAGACCTTGCCTTCACGACCCGCGCCCTGCTCACCCGTGGCGGCGCATCTGTCGCGTCGGCTGCGGCGGGTCGATGACCTCCGGCACCAGCACGTCCGTCCGCTTCGCCGTCTGGCGGCGGATGAGCCACATCTGCCCGATCGAGAAGAGGTTCGAGAGGAACCAGTAGAGCGAGAGGGCGGACGGGAACGAGTAGAACATGACGAGCATCATGACCGGCATGAAGACCATCATCATCCGCTGCTGGCTCTTGTCACCCGCCGACGGCGTGAACGCGCTCTGGAGGCCCGTCGTCAGCGCCATCAGGATCGGCAGGACGTTGAGGCCGCCGAACGGCAGGTACGCCGCGAACAGCCCTTCCGGCTCGGAGAGGTCGGCGATCCAGAGGAACGGCGCGTAGCGCAGCTCGACGGCGGAGCGCAGCACGTTGAACAGCGCGATGAACACCGGGATCTGGATCAGCATCGGCAGGCACGAGCTCATCGGGTTCACCTTCGCCTCGCGGTAGAGGGCCCACGTCTCCTGCTGCAGCCGCTGCGGATTGTCCTTGAACCTCTTCTGGATCTCCTTCATCCGCGGCTGGAGCTCCTGCATCTTCTTCATGCCGACGGTCGACTTGTGCGTGAGCGGCCAGAAGAGGATGCGCACGAGAATCGTCAGCAGGATGATCGCGACGCCGTAGTTCGGGATCCACGAGTCGAAGAGGTTCAGCACCCACACGAGCGGATAGCAGATCCACCGCCACATGCCGAACTCCATCACGTCCCGCATGCCGAGGTCCCAGAGGAGCGCCTGCCTCTTCGGCCCGACGAAGAACGTCATCTGCCGCGCGCCCTCGCCCGTCAGCCGCACGCGCGCGGCAACCGACTCGGGACGGTAGTTCGCCGACTGGAGGTCGCGCGTCACCGTCACGTCGAAGCCCGCGTTCGCCGCCGTCGAGGAGCAGAGCGCCGTCACGAAGAAGCGGTTCTTGACCGCGACCCACGTCTGCGCGCCCGGATAGGCGACGTCCGCCCTCTCCGGCATGCCCGCCGCGCTCTTCGAGCCGCTGCACCCGCCCGCGAGGCCGCCGACGAGATAGGCCTTGAGCGGCGAGTCGTCGTCCCCGTGATGAATGACGCCCGGCTTGCCCTTCCCGGCGTCGAGCGCCCAGGAATCGACGGACAGGAGGTCGTTCTTCGAGTCGCCCATCCGCATCGCGCCAAGCGAAATCGCGCCCGAAAAGCCGACGTCGTCGAAGACGATGCGGTAGTCGGCGCCCAGCGTGACCGTGCGCGTCTTCGTCGCCGTCGCGAAGACCGCCGAAACGCCGTCGGCGCGCTTCACCTCGAACGCCTCGGCGGGGCCTGTCCCCGCGCCCAGCGGCGAGTCCGCGAAGTCGAACGCGACCGCCGGGTTCGTCTCGGAGATCTCCCCGCAGTCCTTCGCGTACTTCTTCAGCGTGACCTTCTTGACGACCGCGCCCCAGGTCGACAGCTCCAGCTTCACGTCGTCATTCTCCAGCGTCACGAGCTTTTCGGGCACAGACGGAAGCGCCGGCTTCGGCGCCTCCTGCGGCGCGACGGCCGCGTCACGCACCGGCGCGGCCGGTGACGCGACAGCGGCTGCCGCCGACGCGGCCGCGTTCGTCGCGGACGCCTGCCCGGCGACCGCCGCCGCCTGTTCGGCCGCGAGCTTCGCGCGGTCCTTGGCCTTTCCCGTTTCGCTGTAGATGTACCAGGCGAGCACCGCGCCCAGCAGCAGACAGATGATTTTTTCGGACTTGTTCATGTTCCCTGTTCCTTACCTCTTCCTTTTCCTTCTTCCTCTTTCCTTCTCTCCGGCACGGGATCGTAGCCCTTCGCGCCGAACGGATGGCAGCGCAGGATCCGCCGCAACCCGAGCAGCGTCCCCTTCAGCGCACCGTGAACCTGCAATGCCTCGATCATGTAGTTCGAGCAGCTTGGGGTGAAGCGGCAGCAGTCACCGAACAGCGGGCTGAGCGTGACCTGATACGCGCGCACAAATGCGACGAAGATCTTCGACAACATCCTGAACCTTCTTGCCCTTCAGGAACGCGCGCCCGATCAGCACCCATTCGGTCTTCGCCGGCACGGCGTTCTCCTTCGCCAGCAGCCGATAGGCCTCGCGCAGCAGACGCTTGGCACGGTTGCGGTCGACCGCCTCGTGAAAGCTCTTCTTGGAAACAACGACGCCGGCCTTCCGGTCGGCGTCGTCTGCCGAAAGATACCACGCGACAAGGAGACGTCCCTTCAAGGAACGTCCCCGGTCGAAGATACGCCTGTACCTCGCACCGGGGAGCCGCGTGGACATCTTCGTGCCCTGTCAGACCTGCGTCAGGCGCTTGCGGCCCTTCGCGCGACGGGCCGCAAGAACCTTGCGCCCGCCCTTCGTCGCCTTGCGCGCACGATAGCCGATTTTCCTTTTCCGCTTGATCTTCGACGGCTGCCAAGTCATCTTCATGGTTATCTGTTTCCTTTCAAAAGTGGTGGTGGCGAGAAAGGGGATCGAACCCTTGACCTTAGGCTTATGAGTCCTGCGCTCTACCAACTGAGCTATCTCGCCAATGAGCCAACGGGTGCGTAGTTTATCAAAATCAGCCGTGCAAAGTCAATAGCGGCGGCTGCCGGGGCGCAAATTTTGGCTACCGCAGGTTCAGCTCCATCTGCGCGACGGGGGCGAAGCTGCGGCGGTGTTCGGGGCAGGGCCCCAGGCGCGCGAGCGCGGCGAGGTGCGCCGGCGTCGGGTAGCCCTTGTGCCGCTCGAACCCGTAGCCGGGGTAGGCGCGCGCCAGCCGCAGGCAGTCCGCGTCGCGCGCCGTCTTCGCGAGAATCGACGCCGCCGCGATGAAGAGCGACTGCGCATCGCCCTTGACGAGGCTCGTCGAGCGCGGCAGCGACGCGACGGGCAGTCCGTCCACGAGAATCGAGACCGCCGCCGTCGCGAGATCGGCCGCGCCGAGCTTCCGCGCGACTTCGTCGGCCGCGCGGCGCATCGCGAGATGCGTCGCGCGCAGGATGTTGAGGCGGTCAATCTCCGCCGGGCTCGCCGAGGCGACCGCCCACGTGCAGTCCGGCGTCGCCCTGATGACCGCCGCGAGCGCGTCGCGCCGCTTCGCGGAGAGCTTCTTCGAGTCGTTGACGGGCGCCCAGGCGCCCGCAAGCAGTTCCGCCGCCCGCGCGAGCGGCACGGACACGGCGGCGGCGTAGACCCCTCCCGCAAGCGGCCCGCGCCCCGCCTCGTCGATCCCCATCACGGGATCGCCCGCCGCCTGCTCGTGCCTGAGTGTGATGGGCACGCCTTACTTGAGCATCAGGTTCGCCAGCAGCTTCGAGAAGCGCGCGCCGTCCGCGACGGGCGAGCCCTCGGCGATGAGCGCCGAATCGTAGAGGAGCGTGACGGCGTCCTTCAGCGCATCGCCCTCCAGCCCCTTCACCTTCGCGATGAGCGGATGGTTCGGGTTCACCTCCAGGATGCGCTTGTCGTCCGGCACCTCGTTCTTCATCGCGCGCATCATGCGCACCATCGACGGCGGCAGCGCGTGCTCCTGCGCGACGAGGCAGCACGGCGAGTCGGTGAGGCGCGTCGAGACGCGCACGTCCGAGACGGACGCGGCCAGCTCCTTCTTCACGGCGTCGAGGAACGGCTTCAGGTCGGCGGACGCCTTCTCGTTCGCCGCCTTCTCGGCCTTCTGCTCGTCCTCGCTGCCGAAGGCGACGTCGCCCTTCGCGACATCGACGAACTTCTTGCCGTCGAACTCGCGCAGCGACTCGGTCAGGTAGTCGTCCACGGGATCGCAGAAAAGCAGCACGTCGCACCCGTGCCGGCGCGCGGCCTCCAGGACGGGCGACTTGCGCGCGTCCTCCTCGCGCTCGGCGCAGACGTAGTAGATGTCCTTCTGCGTCGCGGGCATGTCCTTCACGTAGTCCTCGAGGAAGACGCGCTTGCCGGCCTCGCCGCGCGCCGTCGGGTACTTCAGGAGCTTCTTGATGCGGTCGGCGTGCTCCCAGTCGACGTGCACGCCCTCCTTGACGACCGTGCCGAACGCCGACCAGAACTCGTCGTAGCGCTTCGCGTCCTTCTTCTTCAGGTCTTCGAGCGTCGAGAGGACCTTCGCCGTCACGGCGTCCTTGATCTTCCTGATGACCGCGTCGTCCTGCAGCATCTCGCGCGAGACGTTGAGCGGCAGGTCGGACGAGTCGACGACGCCCTTCACGAACCGCAGCCAGCTCGGCAGCAGCATCTCGACGTCGTCGCCGATGAAGACGTTGCGCACGTAGAGGGAGAGGCCGCGCTTCTGGTTCGGAATGAAGAGCTCCATCGTCGCCTTCTTCGGCAGGAAGAGGAGCGCCTTGAACTCGACCGCGCCCTCGCCGGAGAACGGGATCGTCTCGAACGGCGCCTCCCAGTCGTGCGTCAGGTGCCTGTAGAACTCGTCGTACTCCTCCTGCTTGACGTCCTTCTTCGCGCGCTTCCAGAGCGCCACCATCGTGTTGAGGGGCTTCGCCTCGCGCTCCTCGCGGCGCTTGCGGTCCTCCTCGTTGCGCTTCTTCTCGTCGTCCGTCTTGGCCTCCGGCTTGACGACGTTCAGCTCCTTGAAGTAGATCGGGTAGGCGATGAAGTCGGAGTACTTCTTCACGAGGTCCGCCACGCGCCAGTAGTCGAGGTACTCGAGCTGGTCGTCGCGCAGGTGCAGCGTGATGGACGTGCCGGGGAAGTCGCGCTCGCCGTCGGAGATCGTGTAGGAGCCGGACATGTCGCTCTCCCACCGGAACGGCGTCGCGGTGCCGCGCTTGAGCGTCTCGACCGTCACCTTGTCCGCCACCATGAACGCCGCGTAGAAGCCGACACCGAACTGGCCGATCAGCTCGGGCAGCGACTCGCCGCCCTTCTCCTTCAGCATCTCGCGGAACTTCTTCGTGCCGGAGCTCGCGATCGTGCCGAGGTTCTGCTCCAGCTCGGCGGCGTCCATGCCCGTGCCGTTGTCGGAGATCATGAGCGTCTTCGCGGCCTTGTCCGCCGAGATCTGGATCTTCCACTCCGGTTTGTCCGCGACGAGCGACTTGTCCGTCAGCGAAAGGAACTTCGCGCGGTCGATCGCGTCGGAGGCGTTGGAAATGAGCTCGCGCAAGAAGATCTCCTTCTTCGAGTAGAGCGAATTGACGACGAGATCGAGCATTTCGGCGATCTCGGCCTTGAACGGGTTTGTCTTCTTTTCCATAGCGGCGCGTATTATAGCACAAACTCGCGCACGCCTGTCGCCCCCCCCCCCAACCCCCGCGCGTCCCGGCCGAGCGCCGCGTAGACCGCGAGCGTCACGCAGACGGGGCCGACGAAGATCGCCGTGACGGCCATCGCCCAGCCGGGCACGCCGAGCGGCAGCAGCAGCGCGAGCGTCGCGAAAAGCGAGAGCGTGTAGGCGATCTGCCCGCACATCACCGCCCCGGGGCGCTTCCGCGCCGCCGCGATGCCCTCGACGCGCGCGCGGACGGCGTGGATGACCGAGATGAGCGCGTAGATGCCGATGACGAGCCGCGCCGTCGGCACGATGTGCGCGGGCACGTTCTGGAACGTGCCGAAATACCAGTTCCCGACGAGCGGCGTCGCGAAGACGAGCGGGATGGCGCCGAGGCACAGCCCCGCGACGACGGCATAGGCGAGCAGCCGCCGGTCGCCCGGGTACTCCGGCGTGAACTTGACGGACACCGTCTGCAGCTTCAGCGCGGCGAACGCGACGGGGTTCGCGACGCCGAGCGTGACGTAGTGGATCGCCAGCATGTCCGCCGCGTGCGCCGTGCGCGCGACGAACGCCGCGACGACGAGCGGCGAGCAGGCGAGCAGGAAGCCGCCGAGCGCGAGCGGCAGCGTGAAGCGGAACTGCTCGGCCAGCAGCGCGGACGCGGACGGCAGCAGCTCGGCATGGCGCCCCAGGTCTTCCGCCGGCCGGTTCGGCAGGAGCCGCACGTAGGGCCGCGCGTAGAGCCACGTGAGCAGCGTCTCGACCCAGACGCCGACCGTCAGCGCGAAGAGCCCCCAGTACGGGCCGACGAGCCCGACGCGCGGGAAGACCACGGAGAACCCCAGCGTCACGAAGATCCGCATGAGCGTCGCGTTGTTCGACTTGCCGCTCTCGAGGTTGTTGAAGAGCACGACCATCGGCACGTTGCGGACGAAGAACCCCGCGTTCATGACGACGCCGAAGAGGAGCGTCCACCGCGAGACGTCCGCCAGCGCCGGCGGCAGGTGGAAGAACCCCTCGAAGACCAGGCGGTCGAGCCCCGGCAGGGCCGGCACGCACTGGAGCGCGAGAAGCGCCGCCATCATGAGCGCGTTGAGCCGCCTGAACGAGACGTAGCCGAAGTACGTCTTCGCGAAGACGAGCCCCGTCGTGACGAGTCCGCCGCCCAGGGCCCCGATCATGAACATGATCATCTGCCCCTGGCTGAAGGCCGTGAGCGCGTTGACGCCATGCTCGCCGTGCGTGACGATGCCGGCGACGAGCGGGTAGGACAGCGACTGCGAGAACCCCTGCAGCAGCAGGGGAATGTAGAAGCGCGTCACGCGCCCGACCGAGAACCGAGGTGTATCGTCCGCCATCGCCGCCCCCTACCAGATGCCAAGCTTCAGGTACGGGAAGACCGACTTCTCCAGCGTCGCGTCGAGGTCGAAGAGCGCCTCGCCCGCGAACCCGTACTTGCGCACGAGGTTGATCTGCTCGATGACGCGCCGCGCGTCGAGCCGCGACTCGTTGGCCGTCACGCCGATGCCGACGATGATCCGCCGCGCGCGGCTGCGCGGCGTCGCCTGCAGGGCCAGCAGCTCCTCGAACGTCGCGTTGGACTCGGTGTAGTCCATCGGCACGAGGTAGTCGACGAGCCCCGCGTCGAGCCAGCCGCGCCAGTCCTGCCCGACCGTCGCGACGCAGGCCGGATACTTGCCGTAGACGGCGGCCGTGAGCCATTTCGGACGCTTCACGCGCCGCCGCGCCTCGGCGACGAACTGCGTGACGGCGGCCGCCGCGTCCTTCGGCTTCGCCGCCGCGTCGCCCCAGCGCACGAAGTCGAGGTGAAGCCCGGCAAGCGACGGATACCGCGCCTGCTGCTCGTCGAGCGCGGCGAGGACGCGCGCGCGCACCTGCGGATGCGACGGGTCGAGATACTCCGTGAGCGCGCCCTTCGGCGTCTTCAGCCGCCAGCCGCGCCGGCGGCAGTCCTCCAGCGTCGCGGGCGTGCCGCGCGTCGCGGAGAAGCAGATCGTCCAGGCGTGGACACGGACGCCCGTGCCGCGCGCGGCCGCGAGGCAGGCGGCGAGCTGGTCGCCCTCCTGCGCAAAGGTCTTCGAGCGCGGCAGCACGTCGCTCGGATAGTGGGCGAACGCCGCGCCCGCGACGTTGACGAAGAGGTCCGTGACGCGCGCCTCCCGGAGGACGCGCAGCGTCTTCGCCCAGTCGCCGGGGTAGAGGCCGCACCCCGAATGGTCCCACGTCGCGTGGATCTCGCCCGCACGCGGCACCTGCCGCAGCGCGTAGGCCCGCGTCGCGGCGGCCTTCGCGCTCACGCGCCGGCGGTGCGCGGCGAGGCTCCACGCCGACGGGTCGGCCGCGCCGACGAGCGCGCCCAGGAGCCGCGCCTTCTGGTCCTCGTCGCCGTCCGCCAGGAGGACGTGCGTCATCCAGAACCCGGCGTCGGACGCGAGCCACGCCGGCTCGCCCGTCGCGCGCCCCGCCCGGTCGGCCCACGTCGCGATCGTCCGCGAGCGGCCCGCGACCGGGCGCGCGCGCTGGAGGACGGTGGACGTCTGGCGGATGGAGGCCGGCGCCCCCGCCGGCGCCCCGGCGGCGAAGTCCATGCGGCTGTAGGCGCCGGGCGTCGGCGCGGCGGCATAGCCGACGGGCTTCACGCCCATCAGGTCGGCAAGGGCCGGCGACGCGGAATGGAAGACGACGAGCTTGCCGCCGCGCGCCCGGAAGTCGCGCAGCGCCTTCATCTCCGCCGCCGACGGGCTCGCAAAGCCGACGAGGAACGCAAGGCGCTCCTTCGCCAGCGCGGACGGCATCTCGCGCGGCGTGACGACGCGCGCGGCGACCTGCTCCTGGCGGAGCCACCGCTGCACGTGGTTCGCGAGCGACGTGTAGTACCCCGGATCGTGCGCAACGACGAGCGCGGCCAATAGAAGAGCGTTCAGCATGGGACGGTTTGCATGTTTTCAGATGATCGTGCGCAGTTCATCCACCGTGCGGCAGATCTTCAGCAGATTCCATTTCTGCCGCCACGCCGGGAGGTCTTTCCAGTACGACACCAGCTCCTTGATGCGCCCCAGGACGGGACGGTCGCCGGACAGCTCCGCCGCCGAGGCCGTCACGTAGCGCAGCAGCAGGTCTCGCGCCTCCGCCCGGGCGCCGAGCGACCGGACGAACGCGCGCCCCACCATGCCGTCCGCCGCGTCCATCCCCAGGTCGCCGTTGCGGACGACCGGGACGCGCGCGGCCGCCTCGACCCGCGCGCGCATCGCCTCGTCGCACGGTCCTTCGTACATCTGCCGCGCCGTGCGCGCGTGGACGGTCAGGAAGCGCAGCGGATAGGCGTTGAAGAGCGGCATCAGCTCCAGGAGCTCGTCCGGTCGTTCCACGCCCAGCCGCGCCTTGACGGAGAACTTGCCGGGGCCCATCACCGCGCACCCGACCTCCAGCATCTGCCGCAGGACGTCCGGCGTGCGCAGAAGCCCGCAGCCGCGCCCCTTGTTGCGCACCATCGGGAACGGACAGCCGCAGTTCAGATCGGCCGTGTCGTAGCCGGCGGACCTGACGCGCGTCAAGCAGAACCGAAGCGCCGCCGGATCCTTGCCGATGAACTGGGGCGTCACGCGAAGAGGGAATCCCTCCTCGCCTCTTCCATCTTCCATCTTCCTTCTTCCTTCTTCCTTCTTCCCTTTTCCTTTCGCTCCCACCCTCAGTTCGCGGTCGGCCAGCGGATCGACGCCCGCCATCGCGGAAATGAAGGGCGTCACGGCCTCCGCGAAACCGGCGGCGACGAGTTCAGGCGCGAACGTCTCGCGGAAGCAGCGAATCGTCACGCCGCGCAGAGGTGCGAGAATCAGGCTCAATCAGGCCCCCTTCGGCGCGAGTTCGCGATAGAAGACGACGCGCGAGACGGCGACGCCGAGAACGACCTTCAGGAAGAGGCAGAACGACAGCGCGCCAACCAGAAAACTCGCCGCCACCCCAATCACGCCGCCGCTCTCCGTAACGTGCGTCAGCAAGATCACGCTCCCGCCAAGCCCCAGCGCCGCCAGCAGATACCAGCCGATGTAGGAGAAGTC